>JAISIZ010000052.1 GCA_031261785.1 Mediterranea sp. (in: CFB group bacteria) | reverse complement strand
AATACGCCCGCATGGAGCGGCAGACGGCCAGGGGCCGCGCCGACCTCGTGGTGGAGATCGCCGGCACCGTCTACGTCTTCGAGTTCAAGATGATCGGTTACGGCACCGCGGCCGACGCGCTGCGGCAGATCGACGAGAAGGGATACCTCATCCCCTACAACGCCAGCGGAAAGCGGTTGGTGAAGATCGGCGCCGCCTTCAGCAAGGAGACGCGCACGCTGGGCGAGTGGCTGGTGGAGTACTGCCCCGCGTAAACGCGGCAAGCCCCGATGGCGGACGTTCGTCACGTTCCGCCATCGGGGCCATACTTTTTGGAGAGGGCCGGTTACAGCACCAGCATCAAGACGCCAACCAGCGCCAGGATGGCGTAGAATTCGGGGAACGCGGCGTAGATCATGGTATTCACCATCACGTCGTGCCCCTGTGAGATGCCAACGATACCGTTCGCGCAGACCTGTCCCTGGCGGATGGCCGAGAAGAGGCAAACCAAGCCCACGCCCAGCCCAACGCCGAACATGAGCGGACCATTCGCGGCGTTCGCGGCGAATTCCATCGACATGAGGAACGCTATGAAACCATAGAGTCCCTGCGTCGCGGGAAGCGCTGAAAGCAGCATGTAAGAGGAGGACTTCGACGAGTCTTTCTTCAACGCTCCTTCGGCGGCGTTACCCGCGATTGAGGTGCCAAAACAGCTACCGATTCCCGCCAACGCCAACATCAGGCCCAAGCCGAGATAACCTAAAACTTCATTCATAATGCTTCTGATTTTTATTTATTGCTAATTTGTTACTTATTTCTTTCTATAAAGGGATAAAGAGACTTGTCAACTCGCTACCTCATCAACTTCCTTAAACGGTTTGTAGGCCTCGCCCCGACCATCGTAGCCGGAGTTCTTGAAATACTCCACGAACGTGAGGCGGACGGGATGGACGAAGGCGCTAAGGCACGACATGGCGATGTTGAGCGAATGCCCGAGAATAAGGATCAATCCGCAGAACACCCATCCCAACACGCCGCCATCGCCGTAGACCATGCCGCCAAGCTGGTTGAACACGCCGCCCAGCATGGCGCCCGCCAAGCCCAGGGCGTAGAGGCGGATGTAGGAGAGCACGTCGCCCATCAGCCCCGTGACCATGTTGTAGGTGTCCCACAGGCCGGCGCCCACGTTGAGGAGGATGTTGCGCCGCAGGTTGTTGAGCAGGTAGATGCCGATGGCCGCGACGCCGCCGATGACGATGAACACCCACTTGGAGGCATCGCTCGGGATGACCTCGAGGAACGAGAGGGTGCCCGTGACCACGAAGCCGACCACCAGCAGCATCCAGCCCCAGGCGCTCAGGGAGTTCTTGAAGCCGAAGCGCACCGTCTCGCCCAACGCCTTCACCGTCATGGCGATGCTGATGTGCACCACGCCGATGGCCAGCGCCAGCAGCATCTGCTTGTCGTAGCTCGACTCGCCGACATTTATCTTTCCGCCCACCATGAATGGTTTCAGCCACTCGGGCATGTTCACGTCGAAGAGGTTGACGCCGAAGCAGGTGCCGAGGATGGTGCCCATGATGGTGGTGGCCACGCCCAGCGTGATGACGAGGTTCAGGAGGCCCGCCATCGACTTCGACAGCTTCCACTTCATGAACAAGCCCAGCAGGATAAGCACCACGCCATAACCCGCGTCGGCCACGCAAAAGCCGAAGAAGAGGGTGAAGAAGGGCGCCACGAGCGGCGTGGGGTCGAACTCGGCATAGTCGGGCATGCCATACATCTTGGTCAGCACCTCGTACATGCGCACGAAGGCGTTGTTCTTCAGCTTGATGGGCGCGGCGTCCTCGCGGGTCGCCTTGCGTATCTCGTAGTAGACGCCGCTCCGCTCCAGGAGTTCGCGCGCCGGCCGCTCGCAGTCTTCGGGAATCCATCCCTCCATGAGCAGCACGGCGCCTTCGACCATCCGCTCGCTGTTGAGGCGTACCCGCAGCAGGTCGATTTCGCCCTCCAACAGTTGGGACGCGCGTTCCAAGGCCCGGTAGTTGGCTTTGCAGAAAACTTCCATCTCCGCTATGGCGTCGAGCAGGGATCGCTCCGTCGCCACTTTCCGTGCCGACAGCTCGGAGAGGCTCTCCGACGGTAGCCGGAGGGGTTCGATGCCGAGGTCGGGCCGCTGGGGAGTGATCGTCACGAAGTGCCGATGTCCGGAGGCTTCGCTTATCGCCAGCGCGTTGTATCGCTCGGTCCACTCCTCCTTGTATTCGCGCTCGGAGCAGGCGTAGAAGTTCAGTTGCCAGCCGGCCTCCTTGAGGCGGCTTAGCACCGACCAGTCGAAATCGCCCCAGACCTCCATCTGCGCGAGTTCCTTCTCCACGGTGGCGAGCTGTTGCTCATAGCCTTGTATGTCGGCCAGGCGTCGCTCGTATCCGTCGGCGATCTCGTCGCCCGCCTCCCCGGCGTCCTCCGGGGAGGCGTCCGTCCCGTTCTCGTCGGGTTTCTTTCCCGCCCGGGCGAACATGGCTTGCGACAGGTTGCGGTAGAGCGTCCGCTTCCGCAGGTGTTCGCGCAGCGACTCGTCCATCTCCCCGCGTTGCTTCTCCGCCACGTGCACCACGCCCAATTGCCGGATCTGCTCCAGAAACTCCTCGTACTCCTTGTGGTAGACGAGAAAGGTGAGTTTCCTCATCGGTGTAATCATGCCTCGGCCTCCTTTCTGTTCTCTTGGTGGGACTTCATGATTTTCTGCGAGGATTTCGACAGGTTCTCCTCGTCTTCCATGAAGCGTTTGATCTTCCGCAGCGCGTCCTCGTAACCCGGTATCTGTACCTTCTCGAAGAGGTTCACCTTCTGTGTGGTCTTCTTCCGGGCATGTTCCAGCAGGTTCAGCTTGGCCAGCGTGAACTCCCGCTCGATGGCCGTGTGGGCCAGCTCCTCGAGCAGCCGTATGCCGTCGGCGTACCATTTGGGGGCGTTGAAGAGGCTGTAGGGGCGCACCTCGAACTCCACGTTCTCCAGCAACGGCACGCGCACGCCCGCTATCTTGCGCACGCCGAGGTGCACGTCGCGCACCTTGATCAGCGAGGCGTCGAACTCATTCCAAAGGGCGAACATCGTTTCGTAGGCCTGTATCTGCCGTTCGAGCCGTTCTTCCAGTTCGCTCGCCTCCGTCTTGCCGCGCTTCACTTCCATGCGCAGGGCGCTCTCCTTGTTCTTGATGATGGGGAGGGTGCGCACCCGCACTTTCAGTTGCTTCTCGAGCTGCTGAAGGGAGGTTTTGTTATATTGAAACTTTATAGCCACGTCGTTTATTTGCTAATTGATAAAACTACCAGCGTCTCCGCTCGTTCAGGCTTTCGGCCAGAACTCGTCGACCAATTCCTTCTTGATGTTCACCTCCTCGGGGCGGAAGTACCTGCCCAGCAGGCTCCACGCCACGTCGAGCATCTCGGTGATGTCGAGGTTGACGTCGATGGCGAGCAGCCGGCTGGCGTAGTCCTTGGCGAAAGCCAGCGTGCGCTCGTCGTAGTTGGTCAGGTCGAAGCCGTTCTCCATCTTCGTCTTGGCGTTGGCGGCGTCGGCGTAGAGGCGCACGGCGGCGTTCATCACTTGGGGGTGGTCCTTGCGCGTCTTCTTCCCGATGACCAATTGCTTGAGTCGCGAGAGCGAGCGGAAAGGGTCTACGATCACCTTGCCGATGTCGCTGTCGCGGCGCAGGAACAGCTGTCCCTCGGTGATGTAACCGGTGTTGTCGGGTACGGCGTGCGTGATGTCGCCTCCCGAGAGGGTGGTCACGGCGATGATGGTGATGGAGCCTCCGGCGGGGAACTGCACGGCCTTCTCGTAGATCTTCGCCAGGTCCGAATAGAGCGATCCGGGCATGGAATCCTTCGACGGAATCTGGTCCATGCGGTTGGACACGATGGAGAGGGCGTCGGCGTAGCTGGTCATGTCGGTAAGCAGCACCAGCACCTCCTCGTTGTTGTTTACGGCGAAATATTCGGCGGCCGTCAGCGCCATGTCGGGAACCAGCAGGCGCTCCACGGGCGGGTTCTCGGTGGTGTTCATGAAGCTCACGATGCGGTCGAGCGCCCCGGCGTTGGAGAATACGTTCTTGAAATAGAGGTAATCGTCGTTCGTCATACCCATGCCGCCGAGGATAATCTTGTCGGCCTTGGCGCGCAGGGCCACGTTGGCCATCACCTGGTTGAAAGGTTGGTCGGGGTCGGCGAAGAACGGAATCTTCTGTCCCGACACCAACGTATTGTTCAGGTCGATGCCGGCGATACCCGTGGCGATGAGTTCCGAGGGTTGCTTACGCCGTACGGGGTTCACCGACGGCCCGCCAATCTCCACCTCCTGTCCCTCCACCTCGGGTCCGTCGTCTATCGGCTCGCCGAAGGCGTTGAAGAAACGCCCGGCCAGCTGCTCGCTCACCCGTAGCGAGGGCGACTTGCCCAGGAATACCACCTCGGCATTGGTCGGAATGCCCTCCGTACCCTCGAACACCTGCAACGTCACCTCGTCGCCGGCCATCTTCACCACCTGCGCCAGTTTTCCGTCCACGGTAGCCAGCTCGTCGTAGCCTACCCCCGTCGCCTTCAGCGAGCAGGTGGCCTTGGTGATCTGGGTGATCTGGGTATATATCTTCTGAAAAGCTTTTGTTGCCATCTTCTTTGATCTAAATTGAATTATGGTTTCTGAATGGGGAATACACTTATCCTTTCCGTTCCGCCAGCAGCCCGCGCAGTTGGCCTTGGCAAGCCTCGTACGCTTCGGACCGGTACTTCGAGTAGTTCATCTGCTTGCAGATGTTGATCATCTTCTTGAAGTAATCCATCACGTCGTTGAAGTTGTCGAAGCCGAACTCCGTGTGGCAGATGTCGGTCACCATGTTCAACAAGGCTTCCTGGCGCTCCATGGGCGTCACCGAGTCGATATCGTCGAACGCGTCTTGCTGCAGGATGACGAAGTCGATCAGCTCCGACTTCCAGAACGTGACGTGATATTCCACCGGCACGCCGTCGTCGCCCAGGATGTTGATCTGCTCGGCGATCTCCTTGCCGCGTTGCAGGCGGGTCTTCAGTTCGTTCACCTTCCCTATCCACTCGCCGTTGATGTGCTCGCGGATATATTCCTCGAACTCGGGGTATTCGATGTACTTGGAGTACGAGTCTATCGGGTTCACGGCGGGGTAGCGCTTGCGGTCGGCGCGGTCCTGCTCGAGGGCGTAGAAGCATCGGGCCACCTTCTTCGTGTTCTCGGTCACCGGCTCTTTCAGGTTACCGCCGGCAGGCGACACGGTGCCGATGAAGGTGATGGACCCGGTCTGTCCGTTGGCCAGCCGGACGTATCCCGCACGGCCGTAGAAATTGGAGATGATGGCCGAGATGTCCATCGGGAAAGCGTCGGGGCCGGGAAGCTCCTCCATGCGGTTGGACATCTCGCGCAACGCCTGTGCCCATCGGGAGGTGGAGTCGGCCATCAGCAGCACCTTCAGTCCCATCGACCGGTAATACTCGGCGATGGTCATGGCGGTGTAGACCGACGCCTCGCGCGCGGCCACCGGCATGTTGGAGGTGTTGGCGATGATGATGGTACGCTCCATCAGCTTGCGCCCGGTATGCGGGTCGACCAGTTCGGGAAACTCGGTGAATATTTCCACCACCTCGTTGGCCCGCTCGCCGCAGGCGGCGATAATCACGATGTCGGCCTCGGCTTGCTTGGAGATGGCGTGCTGGAGCACCGTCTTGCCCGTGCCGAAGGGACCGGGGATGAATCCCGTGCCACCTTCCACGATGGGGTTGAGCGTGTCGATCACGCGTACGCCCGTCTCGAGCAACTTGAAGGGGCGGGGTTTCTCCACGTAGTTCGTCATGGCCCGCTTCACCGGCCATTTCTGCACCATCGTCACGTCGATGTCGTTCCCTTCATCGTCGGTGAGCACGGCTATCGTGTCGTCTATCCTGTAGTCGCCCTCGGGGGCTATCTTCTTCACGGTGGCCGTACCTTTCAGGGTGAACGGCGCCATCATTTTCAGTGGTTGGAAATTCTCGTCGACCTGTCCCAGCCAGGCGGAGGCTCTCACCGCGTCGCCTTCGTTCACCAACGGCACGAAGTGCCATACGCTCTCCTTGTCGAGCGCGTAGGTGTACTGTCCCCGCTTCAGGAACACACCGTCCATCTTGTCGAGGTCGTTTTGCAAGCCGTCGTAGTTTTTCGACAGCATGCCCGGTCCCAGGTTCACCTCGAGCATGTGCCCGGTAAATTCGGCTGGGGCGCCGATCTTCAGTCCGCGCGTGCTCTCGAACACCTGTACGTACACCTGCGCGCCAACCACTTTTATCACCTCAGCCATCAACTCGTCGCCTCCGGTCGAGATGTAGCATATCTCGTTCTGGGCCACCGGTCCGTCGACGGCAAGGGTCACCATATTGGCTATGACGCCACTAACAGTTCCTTTTGTTGCCATATATCTATGTTTTCTTCCTTGTTAACTGATTTATCTAAATTCCGCGGGAATCCGCACGTCGTCCTTCAGCGATTCGATGATGCCCCTGAACACCTTGTTCCCCGTCTCCTTGTCCAGCGTGTTCCAACGCTCCAGCATCTCCAGCTTGAGCAGGAAGACGAAGAGGCGCTCGATGGTGAAATAGTCGAAGAAGGTGGCCTCCTCCATCCATCGCCAGCGCAAGGCGTCGAGCTTCTTCTCGCGTTCTACCAGGTCAGTCAGCTCGCCGATCTTCATCAACTCGTCGAGGACGTCCACCTCACCCGACAAGCCGAAATCGCGGGCGCTCGACGTGCGCAACGCCTCGCATACCTCCGTGTCGCCCACGATGCGTGGCGCCACCTCCCACTTGAACTTGCGGCAAGTGAAAGCGGTGAGTATGTTGTTGATGTTGAGGTTGAACTCGAACCACGAGGCGACGAAAGCGTTGCCATGCTTCATGCCGTAGGCGTAGTACAGGGCCGACAGGCGGTCCTCGCGCGGGGCTTCCGTCTCGTCCTGCACGGTAAACGATTCCGCGATGAAGGTGGATAAGTAGGTGGGAAAGAGTTTCGGAGAGAGCTTGTCACCCTCTTTCAGGGCGGCGATGTATTCCAGAAGCTCCGCGGCGGTGTAGTTTCCCCGCGCGTCGGTCCCGGCCTCCCTCTCTTTGAGGAGCCGCAGCACGTTGGCGTTGTCGAACTTGAGGTAGAACAGGTCGAGCGACCGCCGGTCCGGAGCGGCCAGCGCCCCATGAAATTCAGACTTGAAACTGGCTACGGTATAGGCAAGCTTGCTGTCGTCCGGCGAAAGCTCGGGCAATCCTGCTACCAAGTAGTAGTATTTGTTTCTCATCGGTGGTCTCTGATGTTAGAATAGCATTTCGACTAATTGCGGACGCAGGAACTCCTTGAAGTAGTTCATGAATTCCTCCTCGCCAAAATTCACCTTGTACGAACCGTCGGCCGGGGCGACCGTGAAGAGCGTCTTGATGCCGTTCACCTGTTCGATGGCGACACCCTTGTCGAGCAACGCCTTGGCGTGTGTGGCGAAATACTTCTTGAGGCTCTCCGCCTCGGAGGTGGAGATGACGATAGGCTCGTCGGCGCTCCATCGGGAGGCCAACGTCACGATGAACGCGTTGAGCGAATCCTTGTCCTTCGCGAACTCCTTCACCGAGGAGCTTACCAACTTGTCGGTCACCATGGTGGCGATTTCCGACTTGAGCGCGTTGACGGCCTGGCCGGCGAATAGCCTCAATTCCGACTTGGTGTTTCCGGCCAACTCTTCGGCCGACTTACGCGACGACACGACGATCGCCTCGGCCTCCGCGCGAGCCTCTTCCACGATTTGGCGAGCCTCTTCCTTTGCCGTTTCGACGAGTTTTCGGGCCTCTTCGTTGCCCTTCTCAACGCCTTCGCGATAGATCTTATCCGTCAATTCTTGAATCTTACTTTCCATAATAGCAGGAGCTTCTTTGGGAATGGTTTATTAATAGGTGTCTAAAAAGTAGCGCCAAAAGTACGGAATGTTTTCGAAAGGAGAAAAGAATATGCAAGAAAATGCCGGTAGTGGTTAGTGATTAGTGGTTAGTGATTAGTGGTTAGTGGTTAGTGATTAGTGATTGGTGATTGGCGGGAGGGAGGGAGGGAGGGAGTTCACCCCAGTTTAAACAGATGCGCACCGATTATTTTTATTGTGGGGGGTGTGTTCGTTTTTTAT
>JAISIZ010000010.1 GCA_031261785.1 Mediterranea sp. (in: CFB group bacteria) | reverse complement strand
TTGCCCAGACCGTCGTACCAGTCGTCGTGGGCTTCGCCCGATCCCCAGGTCGCGGTGCCGAATATCAGCACGTTGTAGTCGCTTACCAGTTCGTCGGTCAGTTGGCTTACTTCGCGCACCTCTTCTTCGGGAACGCCCACTTTTGTCGCTATCCTGCGTGCCACGTCCTCCGTAGTGCCGGTGAACGAGCCATAAAAGATTCCAATTTCGCTCATATTTAATTTTGGTTTTAATTGTACGGCGCGAAGTTCCATACTTTTGGCGAACCTCGAAATCCCTATTTATTGGTAAACAGCGAGATCGGGGATGGCAAGAGATAGGTATGCGCAGGCTATGGGACCTTGGAAGGGCGCGAGCACCAGCTCTTCGGTGTCGGCAGGGGGGATTGGCGCTCCCGTTTCTTGCGGCGGCGAACGCTTCGCCCTTGGCCTTCACCCAATAGAAACCGACCCAGAAGAAGCCAAAGGTCTGCTCGAGGGGGGCGGCGAGATTGGCAAGGTTGGCCACAAGGTCGGTCTCTCCGTCGAGGAGAGCGCGGAGCTGTGGAAGCAATTCCCGGTATTTTTCGGCCACCGTTTATCGGTTCATCAGAAACTGGATGGGCCGATAAACGGTGTAGTAGGTCACTCGGAAAACAAGGGAAAATGATTCACGAGCGGGTGCGGTGCCTTTTTCTCAGAAACCCTACAGGTCGTAGCCCGTCCACTCGAAGAGCGCGGGGTTGGCGCCATTATTCTCGGGTTCGTCATCGTATATGAGGTTGAGCAATTCGCCGTTCAACACGTTCTCCCGGTCCATGTGGTTGTGGATGTCGATGTAGCTATTGGGGTCGCCATTCCCCTTGGAGTCGGTCATGTCGATGAGGTCGACGGTACCGCCCGTACCCTCCGTCAAAGCATTCACGATTCGGACTTTCGCGCCGCGGCGGATCTTGATCGCGTCCTGCATGCGATCCACGTTGTTTGTGGTGTTTGCGGCGTTGTTCACGATAGTCATGTTCATGATCTTGAAGTCGGACTGGCGCAGGTGATCGGGATACAAGCCGTCGAGGTTACCGTCGGCCTCCACGCCTCGGGGGTCGGACTCGGTGCTGGTGTAGTCGCTCTCCCACACGCCGTAGCAGTTGGTGAGGGTGCCGCTGTATCCTTGGGTGAAGTCGAACATATCGTCGTCGGGGTTCACCACGAGGAGGTTCTCCACGTTTACCGTGCCACCGAAGAACTCGATGCCGTCGTCGGCGCTCTCGTACACGTAGATGTTCTCTATCTTGGTGCCGCTGCCCACGCCATTGAGAGTGAGTCCGTTGTGCTCGATGTCGGCCGTGGAGCGCGCCCCGGCGTAGAGAATCTCGACGTAGGTGAGCGAACCGGAGTTGTCGTCGGCCTTGTTGCCGCCGTATTTATAGCTGTTGTCTATCTCGGTGAGGCCCGTGTCGCTCATATCGGCGTTGGCGCCGGAGATGGGCGCCCTTCCGTTGAGGATGATGCCTCCCCACGCGCCGGCTTTAGGTTTGTCGTTGGCCGAGGTGAAGACGATGGGCTTGCTGGCCGTGCCGTCGGCATAGAGCTGTCCGCCTTGCGCCACCAGCAGGTAGTTGCTGAATCCGTCCTTAGCCTTGACGACAGTTCCTGCGGGGATGTTGAGACGTCCGCCTTCGGCGATCACCACGGTGCCGTTGAGGATGTACTCCTTGGCTTCGAGGGTCTCCTCGCCGGTGAGGATGCCCGACAGGAGGTTTCCACCCGACACGATCGAGCTGACAGGAGGTTTTTTGCCGCCGCCGTTGTCGCCGCCGTTATTGTTGCCCGGTCCGTCGTTGTTGTTGTCGTCGCCGCTACATGCGGCCATCGAGATCGCTATCGCCATGATGGCCATCGTGCGAAAGTTTAAAAACAATCTTTTCATTTTTCTATTGAATTTAATTTGGGGTTATTGTTCCGTTAGTATTTCAAAAGTTGCACGCCACTCCGAGGCTGATGCTGACGCCTTTCTTGTAGTCGCCCAGCACGGTCTTGCCCGTGTCGCCCGACGCCTTGCGGGTGAGCCGATAGGAGGGGTTGAGCAGGTTGCGCGCCTTGAGGTTGACCGACAGCCAACGGTTGAGGCGCGCTTGCGACACGAAGTCGAGCGTGGCCACGCCCCGTTCCATGATGTCCTGGAAGCCTTGCGTGCCGAAGGTGTACACCTTCTCGCTCACGTATCCGCCCACCAAGGTCTGGGTGAAGCTGCGGTCGCCGCGGCCGAAGACGTAGGAGAGGTCGACGTTGGCTATCCACGGCGCCGCGCCTTCGAGGCTCGAGCCGTTGGGGTTGGTGGCCAGGGGCATCTTGGCGCGGGTGTAGATGTACGAGGCGTTCAGCCCGAGCGAGAGGCGGTTGATGCCCTCGGCGTCGGCGCTTCCCGCGGGGCGGTTGAAGAGGTTCTTGCGCACCTCCAGTTCCAAGCCCGCCACGGTGGCTTGGTCGGCGATGTTCTCGTACGAGAGGTATCCGCCGGCGCTCGCCACCTCGATGCGGGCGATAGGGTTCTTCACCAGCTTGTAGAAGGCGGTGACGGCTACCAGCTCCGAGGGCGTGGGGTTGAAGTCCCACTTCAGGTCGACGTTGTAGTTCTCCGACGGCTTGAGGTCGGGGTTTCCCTGGCTGCTGAAGTTGACGCCCACGTAGCGGTAGGGCGATATTTCCTTGGCTTGCGGCAGGGTGTACGTCTTGCTGGCGCCGAGGCGCAGGGCGTGCCGCTCGCCGAGGTTGTAGCGCAGGTTGAGGCTGGGCAGGAAGAACGCCTTGTCGATGGAGTTGCTGCCCTGGCTGCCGCCGCGGTTCACGTCGTAGTCGACGTCGATGTTCACCTGGTCGTACTTCAGGCCAAGGTAGGCGGTGAAGCGTCGGGTGAGCTGGTAGGTGGCCTCGGCGTAGGCCGAGTGTATCTTTTTGTTCACGGTGTAGGTATCGACGTTCTTCTGCGTCTCGAACCAGTTGTCGGCCAGGCGGTCGGCGTTGAAGAAGTCGTCGAGCGAGAAGTCGGCGATGGTAGGTACCGTCATAACGTGGCTCACGATGAAGTTGTACTCCGTGGCCCTGAATTTGTCGTCCACGAATCGTCCGGCATAACCCACCCGCAGGTTCGAGATGTCGCTTCCTATCCTGTCCTTGAGCTTGTAGGTGAGCGATGCCTTGACGTCGGCCCCTTTCTCGTCGAGGGTGGAGAAGTAGCGTTGCTGGTTGTTGCCCCGCAGCAAGGTGTATCCGCCTTCGGCCCGGGTGAGGTTGTTGACGCGTCGGTCGGGTTCGTATCCTTTCACGGTGTTGTACGAGGCGCCGGCGTCGATGGTCCACGCCTTGCCCACGCTCCAGTTGGTGATGAACTGGTGCGCCAGGAGGAGGTTGTCGTTGGCTTGTTGCCTCCGGGTGAAGCCCTGGTTGTCGTGGTCGTCGTCGAAGATGGAGTTTCGGCCGGTATAGTCGCCCACGGACTGCGTGGTGGCATGCACCAGCAGGAAGTCGTAGCGCAGGTGGTGGCGCTGGTTCCAGTGGAAATCAACGTTGGCCAGCGCCAGCTGGCTGATATTCTCTTCCGACTTCTTCCCGCGCATATCCTTATATACGGTGCCGTTGGTGGTGGTGTTGCGCACCAGCTCGTCGGTGTATTGCGATTCGGAGCTGTGCCCGGCGGTGAGGAAGAAGGCGAGCGGGTTCCTCTTCTGGCCGAGGTAGAAGCGTTTGCCTCCGGTGAGGTTGATGGATCGGTTGGCCAGCACGTCCTCCTTCGAGGGGTCGAGCCTGTTACGGAATCCCCAGCCTTGCCCGTCGGTCGGCTCCGTGCGGCGCGCCACGCCGAGGAAATTCACTCCGTCGGGGCTGAGGAAGTCGGAGCCGAGGGTCTGCGTGTTCACTCCGCCCGACAGGCTGGCCTGGAAGCTGGCGTCGGCCTGTTGTTCCTTGGAGACGATGTTGATGGCCGCTCCGCCCACGTCGCTGCCGCCAGCGGCGCTGAATGCCTTATTCACGCCCACGGACTGTATGATGTCGGTGCCGAAAAAATCGAGCGAGATGTTCTTGTATTCGGGATCCTCGGAAGGCAGGGCGAATCCGTTCAGGGTGGTGGCGTTGTAGCGGTCGCCCAATCCGCGGATGAAGACGTTCTTCACGCCCTCCTGCTTGGACACGCCGGCTACCTTGGTCACGGCGCCCTCGGCGTCGCTCACTCCCTTGCGCGAGAGTTCCTTTACGCCGACGGACTGCGTGGCGATGACGGCTTTCTGCCGGTCGAGCAGCAACGCTTGCTCGTTCTCGAGGTTCTTGCGTGCGGTGACCACTACGTCGGCCAGCATCTGCTCCTCGGTCTCGAGGGCAAGGTTCAGGGTGAGGGGCGATTTGGGGTCAACGCGCACCTGGCGGCGCACCTCGGTCTTATAGCCTACATATTTAATCTCGATGTCGTACGTCCCTTCGGGCACGCCCTGGCTCTGGAGCACGAACTGCCCGTCGATGTTGGTTACCGCACCCGCCGGCGTACCCAGCAACCTCACGGTGGCTCCTATGAGTGGCTCGCCCGATGCCTTGTCGGTGATGGCTCCCTTGATGGTGATCAGCTCGGCGGCTTCCAGGGGATTGGCGACTGCCGAAGCGAAGAGCGCGATGAATGTCAATTTCAGAAGTAATCCTGTTCTCATCTATTATACTTTACCTACGTTTTGATTTCGGCGGCAAAGGTAGTGGGAGCGGATTACGCGAATGATACGGGCGGACGACGAAAAAATGAAGTCTGTGTTGCGGTAGCGTTACGGGCGGGGGATCGCCGTCATTTCTGGTTCTTCGAGATGTTCTGTTCCAGCCGCTCGTGCTCCTCCATGAGTTTCATGTTCTCGCGGGCGGTGGAGAGAAACTCCCTGACCAGGCGGTTGCTTTTGAACGAGTATGGGGCATCTTTGATGATGTCGTCGATCTGTGGGGTGATGATGGGGTAGCGCAAGCTGCTGCATAACATCATGAAGACACCAGGGCCGAGCACGTTGTCGTAGTTGTCGGCGATGAATTTCTTCACGTAGCCATCCATCTCCCTGATGAGCGAATCGTTCTCGAGGGTGATGCGCTCGTGCACCTCGTCCACGTCGCCGCCGTCCATCACGAGTTGTGCCTCCTTGCGGTCGAGATTCTCCAGGTTATCCTCCAGCTCGGAGCGTTTGGCGATGAAGCCGAACAGCGCGTCGTTGAGCGGCGTTCCCTTCGCCTTGGATTCCGTGTAGTTGATGACAACCTCGATCTTTCCGTTCTCCAGCACGATGGGCATGACGTATTGGTCGCCGAGATAGAGCGTCACCAACCGCGTCGAATCCAGCGTCCCATCCATGGCGAACAATCCATGCACCACCTCGGCCGAGTCGATCTTCACCCAACCGCTGTCGCCCATCGCCTGGAGGTAGACGGTCTTTCCGTCGGAGTTGTTCACGGCCGACGTCGCTCCCTCTATCTTATAGCCGCGCGCGCAAGATGCCAGCGAGGCCAACAGGAATATAAAGACTAAAAGCTTGTAAACGTTCATCTTATCGAATATATGACCCGTACAAAAGTACAATGCCTTCGCGGGGTGGAGAAACATTTTATCAATATTTAAAGACTTCTAAGCCTCTTTTCTTTAATATTCCTTATAAACGTGAATGATAACGTCCTTTTCTCATTCTGTTTACCTACTTTCGCGAGGCACGGAAAGATCGCCGAGCAGAGACGAGGCGAACAATCCTTATCACGATTATACCTTATTATTAACTTACGGAAAATGAATAGATTGAGATTTTTTGCGCTGGCGTTCACCACGCTGATCGTTTGCTCCGCGCGAGCCGACGAAGGTATGTGGTTGCTGCAGCTGATGCAACGCCAACATTCCATCGACCTGATGAAGAAACAAGGGCTACAGCTCGAAGCCGAGCAGCTGTACAATCCCGGCGGCGTGTCGCTGAAAGATGCAGTCGGCATATTCGGCGGAGGCTGCACGGGCGAGATCATCTCCCCGGAGGGTCTCATACTGACCAACCATCATTGCGGATACGCCTCCATACAGCAACATAGCAGCGTGGAGCACGACTACCTCACCGACGGCTTCTGGGCCATGAGCCGCGCTGAGGAACTCCCCACGCCGGGACTGAAATTCATCTTCATCGAACGCATCGAGGACATCACCGACATCGTCAACGCCAAGATCGCCTCGGAAGAGATCACCGAGACGCAATCCCTCGAGCGCGACTTCCTGCAAAAGCTCGCCCAGGAACTCTGCGCCAAGAGCGACCTCAACGGCAAGCCCGGCATCTTGCCGCAGGCCCTGCCCTTCTACGCCGGCAACCGCTTCTACCTGTTCTACCGCAAGGTGTACAGCGACATACGCATGGTAGCCGCTCCACCGTCGGCCATCGGCAAGTTCGGCGGAGAAACCGACAACTGGATGTGGCCCAGGCATACGGGCGACTTCTCCATGTTCCGCATCTACGCCGACCAGAATGGCGAGCCGGCCGACTACAGCCCCAACAATGTGCCCCTGAAGACGAAGAAACACCTCACCATCTCGCTCAAGGGACTCGAGGAGGGCAGCTACGCCATGATCATGGGATTTCCCGGAAGTACCAGCCGATACCTCACCGTAGCCGAGGTGAAAGAACGCATGGAGGCCGAGAACGCACCCCGCATACGCATACGGGGAGCACGCCTCGAGGTGCTGAAAAAGGCGATGGCCGCCAGCGACAAGACCCGCATACAGTACGCCAACAAATATGCCGGATCGAGCAACTACTGGAAAAACTCCATCGGCATGAACAAAGCCATCGTCGACAACGACGTGCTGGGCACCAAGGCGCTTCAGGAGGCTAAGTTCAAGGCTTTCGCCCAGGAGAAAAACAACGCCGACTACGCCGGCGTAGTGGACAAGATAGAGGCGCTCACCGCCAAGACCGCGCCCCTGAACTACCAATATATGTGTCTGCGCGAGACGTTCTTCGGAGCCATCGAGTACGGCAACGTCCTGCTCGCCAAGCTATACCGCGCGCTGGAAGAGAAGAACGACACCCTCATCCGCGGCAGCGTGGCCGAGCTTGAGGGCGTGTACGACCGCGTGCACAACAAGGACTACGACCACGAGGTGGACCGCCAAGTGGCCAAAGCGCTTATCCCCCTCTACGCCGAGATGGTGCCCGCCGTGCAACGCCCCTCCATCTACCGCCTCATCGACGAAAAGTACAAGGGCGACTACAACCGCTTCATCGACGAGATGTACGACAACTCCATCTTCGCCAACCGAGCCAATTTCGACAAGTTTGTCCGCAAGCCCACGACAAAGGCCATGGACAACGACCTCGCCATACAGTATTGCCGCTCGAAGCAAGAGAAGCTCCTGCAGCTCAGCGACGAGCTACGCACCCTTGACCAACAGCTCGCCCTGCTCCACAAGACCTACATACGCGGCCTCGACGAGATGAAACTCCCCGCACCCTCGTACCCCGACGCCAACTTCACCATCCGCCTGACCTACGGCAACGTGAAATCCTACGAACCGCGCGACGGCGTGCGCTACAACTACTACACCACTACCCAGGGAATACTCGAGAAGGAGAATCCCGACGACCGAGAGTTCGTGGTACCCGCCAAACTGAAGCAACTCATCGAGAAGAAGGACTACGGGCGCTACGCCCTGCCCAACGGCGAGATGCCCGTATGCTTCCTCACCACCAACGATATCACCGGCGGAAACTCGGGAAGCCCCGTGCTCAACGCCAAGGGCGAACTCATCGGGACGGCCTTCGACGGCAACTGGGAATCGCTGAGCGGTGACATCAACTTCGACAACAACCTACAGCGATGCATCAACCTCGATATCCGCTACGTCCTCTTTATCCTCGACAAGCTGGGCGGATGCGGACGGCTGATACAGGAAATGACCATCGCCGAATAATCCCCCACCGACATGAAGAGACAACTTTTATTCATGACCCTCGTCGCCCTCGCCACCATCGGCGTGAGGGCCGACGAGGGCATGTGGACCCTGCCCGACCTGAAGACCCAGAACGCCGTCGCCATGCGCGAGCTGGGACTCGAGATTCCCATCGAGGAGGTGTACAACGCCAACGGGCTGTCGCTCAAGGATGCCGTCGTCCACTTCGGTCGGGGATGCACCGGCGAGGTCATCTCCGCACAGGGCCTCATCCTCACCAACCACCACTGCGGATACGAGTCCATACAGCAGCATAGCAGCGTGGACCACGACTATCTCACCGATGGATTCTGGGCCATGACCCGCGAAGCCGAGTTGCCCACGCCAGGCCTCACCGTGACCTTCATCGACCGCATCGTCGACGTCACCGATTACGTCAACGCGCAGCTCAAGACCGACCCCGATCCCGAAGGCATCAACTACCTCTCCCCCAAATACCTCGCCCTCGTCGCCAAGCGCTTCGCCAAGGCCGAGAGCATCGAGGTGACGGAACAGAAACCCATCGAGATCAAGGCCTTCTACGGCGGCAACAAGTACTACCTCTTCGCCAAGAGCGTCTACAACGACGTCCGCCTCGTAGGCGCGCCACCCTCCTCCATCGGCAAGTTCGGCGCCGACACCGACAACTGGATGTGGCCGCGCCAGACGGGCGACTTCTCCCTCTTCCGCGTCTACGCCGACGCCAACGGACAACCCGCGCCTTACGCCACGACCAACATCCCCCTGCAGGTGAAAAAACACCTCACCATCAGCCTCGCCGGCGTGCGCGAGGGCGACTTCGCCTTCGTCATGGGATTCCCGGGGCGCAACTGGCGGTACATGATCGCCGACGAGGTGCGCGAGCGGATGGAGACCACCAACTTCATGCGGCAGCACATACGCGGCGCACGCCAGGAGGTGCTCATGCGCGAGATGCTCAGAGACCCCGCCGTGCGCATACACTACGCCAGCAAGTACGCCTCGTCGGCCAACTACTGGAAGAACGCCATCGGCATGAACGAGGGGCTGACGCGCCTCAAGGTGCTCGATACCAAGCGCCAGCAGCAAGAGGAACTCCTCGCCTACGGAAGGGCAAAGGGCGACAGCTCCTACCAGCGGGCTTTCGACGAGATACGCGACATCGTGGCGCACCGCCGCGACGCCCTCTATCACCAACAGGCCATCAACGAAGCGCTCGTGACCGCGCTCGACTTCATGCGCATACCTTCCACCACGCAACTCGTCACCGCCTTGCAATCGAAGGACAAGGAGAAGATCGCCGACGCCACCGCCAAGCTGAAGACCGAAGCGGATAAATACTTCGCCTCCGTACCCTACCCCGAGGTAGAACGCCTCGTGGCCAAGCGGATGCTGAGCGCCTACGCCGGATACATTCCCCAAGGGCAACGCGTCAACATCTTCGAGGTCATCGATTCGAGGTTCAAGGGCAGCACCGACGCCTTCGTCGACGCCTGCTTCGACCACGCCATCTTCGGCAGCCGCGCCAACTTCGAGAAGTTTATCCGCAAGCCGTCGCTCTACAAGATCAAGTACGACTGGATGATTCTCTTCAAGTTCTCCATCACCGACGGCCTGCTGCGCACCGCCATCGCCATGAAGGAAGCCAACGAGGATTACGCCGCCGCCCACAAGGTATGGGTAAAGGGCATGATGGATCTCAGGCAGTCGAAAGGCATGCCCATCTACCCCGACGCCAACTCCACCCTGCGCCTCACCTACGGCAAGATGCGCTCCTACCAGCCCGCCGACGGCGTGGAGAACAAAGCCTACACCACCCTGCGTGGCGTGATGGAGAAGGAGGATTCCACCAATTGGGAGTTTGTGGTGCCCGCCAAGCTGAAACAACTCTACCGAGCCAAGGACTACGGACGCTACGGACAGGACGGCGAAATGCCCATCTGCTTCATTGTCGACACCGACAATACCGGGGGCAATTCGGGCAGTCCGGTGTTCAACGGCAAGGGACAACTCATCGGCACCGCCTTCGACCGCAACTACGAGGGACTGACCGGCGACATCGCCTTCCGTCCCGCCTCGCAACGAGCCGCGTGCGTCGACATACGCTACACGCTCTTTATCATCGACAAGTTCGCGGGCTGCTCGCGCCTTATCGACGAGCTGACCATAGCCAATGATTGAGACCCATTGAACAAAAAGAGAATCCTCCCCGTTAATTATAGCAGGAAGGGGACCAGTCGACAAGGGAGGCCAGCCGACAAGGGGGACAAGCCGATTGCCCCCTTCTCAATTCAACGGAACAATAAACAATTAAACGAAAGGGAAACAATATGGAGAAATTTAACGAATTGATAGAGACAACCCCACTTGTATTGGTCGATTTCTTTGCCACTTGGTGTGGCCCCTGCAAAAGGATGCATCCCGTGCTCGAAGAAGTGAAAGAGGCCGTGGGCGACAAGGCACGCATCGTGAAGGTCGACGTGGACCAGGAGGAAAACTTGGCGCGGGCCTACCAGATACAGTCGGTACCTACCTTCATCCTGATGAAGAACGGCCAGCCTGTGTGGCGACAGAGCGGCGTGATGCCAGGCAGTGAGCTGACGAAGCTCATCGAACAAAACGTATAACGAAAGCAGAATGAGAAAATTTGCAATTATAGGCTTCCTTGCCCTCGCCAGTTCCGCCATGCAGGCGGGCTGCACGGGCAAGACAACGAAAAATCCCGGTGAAAAGAATGTATCAGGTAACGGTGAAGTCGTCGTGATGGACAAACAACTCTTCCTCTCCGACGTCTTCGATTACGAACAGTCCAAAGACTGGAAGTACAAAGGAACAAGGCCCGCCATCATCGACTTGTATGCCGATTGGTGCGGGCCTTGTCGCCTGACTACCCCCATCATGAAGGATCTCGCCAAAGAGTATGCCGACAAGATCGTCATCTACAAGGTCAACGTCGACAAGCAGAAAGAGCTGGCCGCCTTCTTCGGAGCCAGCAGCATACCCCTCTTCGTATTCATCCCCATGAAGGGGGAGCCGCAAGTGATTCGTGGCGCCGCCGGTAAGGAGGTCTACAAACGAGCCATCGACGAGTTCTTACTCAAACCGTAGTTTTTTAGACGCCGCGTCCAGCGCGCTTACTTCGCGCTAATCCCCTCAAAAACCGCCTTCGCCATCACCTTCGCTCCTTGCTTGTTGGGGTGTATGAAGTCGGGGAAAAGTCCAGGCTGTCCGTCCATCGCCGTATGCAGGTCGATAACGGGCAGCTTGTTGCGTTTGGCCAGCCGCTGGATGGCGGGAATAACCTCCTTCACGATGACCTCGTCGCTGATGTCGAACGCCGAACCATACGCCTTGCTGGGTAGGCAAAGATAGATCCTGGGCTTGGCGGGTAGCGCACGGAAGGCATCAACCATAGCCTGGGCATCGCGTTCGAAATCGGCCTTGTGCGCCCAGTTGTAGGGCTTGCTGTCGTTGGTGCCGAGCTGTATCACGACGATGTTGGGGTTGAAAGCCAGCGCGTCGCGGTACCTGCGCTCCTTCACGTAGGGGTTGTCGCCCTTGGAGAGCATCGTGCGGCCACTTACGCCAAAGTTTTTCACCCAATACGCGTCGCCCAGCATCTCGCCGAGCACCGCCGGATAGCCCTCGAGCTTAGGACGGCGAAGGCCCGCTCCGAAGGTGATACTGTTGCCCACGCAAGCCACTCGCGTGACATCCTGCCGTGGCGCCTCGAAACTCCGTAGCCAAGCGGTGAGGTCGGCCAGCATCTCGTCGTGATACCTGAAATTCTCGCGGAAGCCCCATCCATGCCCGCCACTGGGATAGACAAAGAGCGAGGCGGGCACGTGTTGGGCGTTGAGCGCCAGGTAGTAGTTCACGCCATTGGCTGGCGGCACCGTGACGTCGTCGTCGCTCAGGGCGATGAATGCCCGGGGCGTGTCCCATGTCACTTGCTTCTCGTTGGAGTAGGCTTTCTCCAGCTCTTCCGTAGCGTCGCGACCTAAAAGGTTGTCGTGCGAGCCTCGGTGGGTGTATCGCTTGTCCATCGTGATGACGGGATAGAAAAGTATCTGGAAGTCGGGCCTCACGGCAGCCTCGGCGTGCGTGGCGATGGTCGACGCCAGGTGTCCGCCAGCCGACGAACCCATGATTCCGACATCGTTCGGGTTGATACCCCACACCACGGCGCTGTCGCGTGCCAGTTTCATCGCCGCTTCGGCATCGGCGATGGGAAGCGAGCGGTCGCCCGCGGGCATGCGGTACTTCAAGACGATGGTCGCGATGCCCAAACGGTTGAAATACGCCGCCCAGTCGTATCCCTCGTGATCCACGGCGAGATGCTGGTAGCCCCCACCGGGAAGGACGACGATGGCTCGTCCCGTCGCTACGTTCTTGGCGGGGAGAAACACGCGGACGTTGGGTTGGGAGATGTCGAAAGCGGCACGTACGGCCTCTGCCGTCGTTTCCTGCGAGAAGGCCGACGCGGAGATAAACGTCGCCAGCAGGCATAGAGAGATGATTTTCTTGCTCATGGCATGTTTTTTTAGTAAATAATGTGCGAAGATAGGCATTTCCTCGCAAAATCAAAGCGTGACATAGCCATTAATCGATTGAGGCACGTTTCGCCGTTGAACGTATGTCCATTGGAGTAGATGGTTGTGTAGACGTTTTAGGGCTATACGGTCTTTCAAACCGTGAACGACAAAAAGGTCTCGACGCAAAACATATATTTTCCATAGAACGTTATTTCTATATAACCCAATCCATTCATTCCAAACAACAAAAAAATATGATGAAAAGAAAACTTCTGCTTGTCGTGGCGTTGACCCTTTCTGCCACATTCACGCAAGGATGGGCACAAGATGCCCAGCCCGACTATCTGTACCTCTTGGACAAAGCCATGTACATGGAACGCGCCGAGCTGCGAATGGAAATGTACGAGAACGGCAAAATGGTGAACCATTACGAGATGGCCTTTTTCCGTTCGGGCAACAAGATTCGGATGGAATTCACCGCTCCGGCGGCGGAGAAAGAACGACGTATGCTGAGCGACAATGCCAGCCTGTGGATGTACCTGCCCCACACCAGCAAGGTGATGAAGCTGCCTTTCGGTCAGTCGTTCATGGGAAGCGACGCCTCCAACTCGGACCTGATGCGCATGAACTTCCGGAGCGACTACGAGTTGGTGGAAGTCCGGAAGATGGGAGAAGAGAACCTCGTCGCGCTAAGGCTGAAGGCAAAAGACCTTGAAGTGGCCTATCCCGAAGTCTCCCTGGTGTACGACACGCAACGTAACGTGCCGATCCAGCAAGAGATATACAGCCTTTCGGGCGAGCTGGTAAAGGCGATACGGTACGGGGACATCGTCAGGCAGGGTGAGGAATACATTCCCTCAACCATGATGATCAAAGAAGGGAAGAACACCCTGACCCGGTTGATCTATTCCGGCATCCTGAAGGAGAGCGAACAACCCGCCGGGTTCTTCACGCCCACCTCGCTCTGAGCATCATCCACTCCATGCGACGGCGCTGGCGATGCGGACGGTCGCGTCAAGTTGGCGCGACCGTCTTCAGCTCAGGATAGCTCACTCGGGTATGGTGCGTGATCTTGAGCTTCTCCTTGAAGACGCACTTCACCGTGGCTATGTCCTTGAAGGTGATGGGACAATCCTTGAAAAAGCCTTCCTCCATCTGTCCGTCGATCATCTTGTCCACCAGGTTGTTGATACACTCCTCGGTGTATTCGGGCAGGCTGCGCGAGGCGGCCTCCACGCCGTCGGCCATCATCAGCACGGCCTGCTCCTTGGTGAAGGGGTTGGGACCGGGGTAAGTGAACAGCTTGTCGTCGGGTTGCTCGCCGGGATGCTCGTTCTTCCAGGAGATGTAGAAGTACTTCGTCTTCCCCTTGCCGTGGTGGGTGCAGATGAAGTCCTTCACCGTCTTGGGCAGGTTGTATTTGTCGGCCAGCCTCATCCCGTCTATGACGTGGCCGATGACCACCTGCGCGCTTTGCTCGTAGCTGAGATTCTTGTGCGGATTGACAGCTCCCGACTGATTCTCGGTGAAGAAGGCGGGGTTCTCCATCTTCCCGATGTCGTGATAGAGTGCTCCCGTGCGCACCAGCTGGCTCTTGGCGCCGATGCGTATGGCGGCCTCGGCGGCAAGGTTGGCCACCTGCATGGAGTGCTGGAACGTGCCCGGAGCCAGTTCGGACAGTCGGCGCAGCAAGGGGTTGCTGATGTTCGACAGCTCCACCAGCGTGACGTTGGAGGTGAAGCCAAACGCCTTCTCGAGCACAAACAGCAACGGGTAGGTGAAGAGCAGCAGGACGCCGTTGATGACAAAGTAGGTGTACACCCGCATGTTCAGCCCCGAGAAGTCGTGAGCCAGCCGCACCTCGGTCATCAGCTCATAAGCGAAATACATCAGCACGTAGGTGAGCGTGACCCAAAGCGCCGTGCGGAAAAGCTGCGACCGCTGCGACAGCTCGCGGAGGCTGAAGATGGCCACCAGTCCCGCCGCCAGCTGCGTGAGGATGAACTCGTGGGGGAAGCGTAGCGAGACGGAGCAGATGAGGATGGTAACGACATGCGTGATGAAGGCCGTGCGCGAATCGAGAAAGAGGCGGATGATGATGGGCAGCATGGCGTATGGGATGATGTTGACGTCGAACAGGTCGTGCGAGACGACGAACTCCGTCAGCACGCAAAAGAATACCACCAGGACGTAGAGCAGGGCCAGGCTGTTCCGCTTCTTGTAGTAGTCGATGCGGAACAGGTCGAGGTAGAGCATGAAGAAGAGCAGCAACATGCCCGCGAAAAGGGCCTGTCCCAGTGCCATGAGTCGTCCTTGCCCGGCCGATTCGTCGCGTTTGGCCGACTCCTTGCGCAGCGATTCGAGGATGTCGTACGTGCTTTTGCCAATAATCTCTCCCCGGTCCACGATCTTCTGTCCGCTCACCACCATGCCGCTAGCCCAGGAGTAGCTGTCGAGCAGGTCGGCCTTGGCGGCCTCGGTGCGTTTAAGGTCGTAGACGAGGTTGGGCGTAATGTAGTCGTTGAGGTTGCTCCGTCGGAGCGTCTCGCGGTCGAAGTGCGTGGTGTCGGCCGAAAGCAGTCGCTCGTAGGCGCTCTTCACCGTGTAGATGCCCGGCAAGGGGCGCGAGCCGGCCAGTTTGTCGTCCACCACCATAATGTCGCCGGTGCCGCTCTTTCGCAGCTCCTCCATGGCCTCGGTGGAGATGATACCCGCCTCGTAGATGCCTTGCAGCGTGCGCTCCACGTAGCGTGTGTAGTCGGGCGAGGCGAAGAGTCCTTGCCTGCCCGCGGTATGCGCTCCGCGCAGGCGCGCCAGCTCGTCGGTGGCCACCTTCTTGTCGAGGGTATAGTAGGGTTGGAACCTGCGCAGCAGGCTGTCCTGCTCGCGTTTCACCACCTCGGCGTCCTTATAGATGGGAAAGTCGAACGAGGCGATGAGCTGTCCGTATCTCCACGGCCTGTTGATGTCGAACTGGTAATTGAACTTACCGTTGCGCGGCATGAAGTAAACGATGAGTGCCAGGGTGCCCGCCAACAGCAGCGCTTTATAGAGCAAATCCCTTTTGGTAAAGGCTTTGCCGTCCTTTGAGTGCTTCATATCTCTTGAAATTTGAGCGAAAAGTACGAAAAAAAACGTTAGTGTGGAAAAAAAGGCGTAATTTTGCCGCAATTAACTTATTATCACATTAACACCAACCTATGTCAGATAGAAGAGTGAGAGTTCGCTTTGCCCCCAGTCCCACTGGCGCGTTACACATCGGCGGCGTGCGCACGGCCCTGTTCAATTACCTGTTTGCCCGCCAACACGGGGGCGACTTGATATTCCGCATAGAGGATACCGATTCGCGTCGTTTCGTGCCCGGTGCCGAGGAGTATATCCTCGAATCGTTCAAGTGGCTGGGCATCCCGTTCGACGAGGGCGTGGGCTTCGGGGGCAAATATGGACCCTACCGCCAGTCGGAACGCAAGGATATCTATAAGAGGTACGCGCGACAACTCCTCGACGAGGGCAAGGCCTACATCGCTTTCGACACCCCCCAGGAGCTGGAAGCCAAGCACCAGGCTACACCCAATTTCCAGTACGACGCCTCCAGCCGCGACGCGATGCGCAACTCGCTCACCATGCCCCCCGAAGAAGTGGAGCGCCTGATGGCCCAAGGCGCGCAGGCCGTGATCCGCTTCAAGGTCGAACCCGGACAGGAGGTGCGCGTGCACGACATCATACGCGGAGAAGTGGTGGTCAACTCATCCATCATCGACGACAAGGTACTCTACAAAACCGCCGACGAGCTGCCGACCTACCACCTGGCCAACATCGTCGACGACCACCTCATGGAAATCTCGCACGTCATACGCGGTGAGGAGTGGCTGCCCTCGGCACCCCTCCACGTGCTCCTCTACCAAGCTTTCGGCTGGGAGGCGAGCATGCCCCGCTTCGCCCACCTGCCGCTGCTGCTCAAGCCCGAGGGCAACGGCAAGCTGAGCAAGCGCGACGGCGACCGCCTGGGATTCCCCGTATTCCCCCTCGAGTGGCGCGACCCCAAGACAGGCGAGCTGTCCGCCGGCTTCCGCGAGGCGGGCTACCTGCCCCAGGCGTTGCTCAACTTCCTCGCCCTGCTGGGCTGGAACCCGGGAAACGACCAGGAGCTGATGTCGCCGGAGCAGATGACGGCCCTCTTCGACCTGAGCCGTTGCAGCAAGTCGGGCGCCAAGTTCGACAACAAGAAAATTGTCTGGTTCAACCATCAATACATCCAGCTGATGCCCGACGACGAGCTGGCGCGCATGTTCGTGCCCACGCTCCTCGCGCATGGCGTGGAGGCCTCTTTCGACAAGGTGGTCGCCGTGGTGGGCATGATGAAGGACCGCGTCAGCTTCGTGCGCGACCTGTGGGACGCCAGCTCCTTCTTCTTCGTGGCGCCCCGGGCGTACGACGAGAAGACGGTGAAGAAACGCTGGAAAGCCGACTCGCCCCGGCAGATGGCCGAACTGGCCGACGTGCTGGCGGGTGTCGACGACTTCAGCATCGAAGGGCAAGAAGCGGTGGTGATGGCCTGGATAACCCAAAAGGGATACCACACCGGCGACATCATGAACGCCTTCCGGCTCACGCTGGTGGGCGAGGGTAAAGGTCCCCACATGTTCGACATCTCCTGGGCGCTGGGCAAGGAAGAGACGCTGGCGCGCATGAGGCGGGCGATAGATGTGCTGGGGGAGGTCATTGAACATTGAGAACTAAGAAAAGCATAGATTTGGGGTATCGCGCATGAAGGTAGATTTTCTCTATAACTGGGCCATCGACCTGTACGACTTCGTCATCCACTTGGCCGCGCCGTTCAGCCGCAAGCCGCGGAAGATGATGAAAGGACACTGGGTGGTGTACGAGCTGCTGCGGCAGCAGGTGGAGCCGGGCGAGAGGTACATCTGGTTCCATGCCGCGTCGTTGGGCGAGTTCGAGCAGGGACGTCCGCTCATCGAGAAGATACGGGCCAAGTATCCCGACTACAAGATACTCCTCACCTTCTTCTCTCCCTCGGGCTACGAGGTGCGCAAGCATTACCGGGGAGCCGACATAGTGTGCTACCTGCCGTTCGACAAGCCGCGCAACGTGCGCAAGTTTCTCAGCATCACCAACCCCTGCATGGCGTTCTTCATCAAGTACGAGTTCTGGAAGAACTACCTCGACGAGCTTCACCGCCGCCGCATACCCGTCTACAGTGTCTCGTCCATCTTCCGCCGCGACCAGATCTTCTTCAAGTGGTACGGCGGCACCTACCGCGACGTGCTGAAGGATTTCGACCACCTCTTCGTGCAGAACGAGGCCTCCAAGCGATACCTCTCCAAGCTGGGCATCAACCGGGTGACCGTGGTGGGCGACACCCGCTTCGACCGTGTGCTACAGATACGCGAAGAGGCCAAGGAACTGCCGCTGGTGGACCGCTTCAAGGGAGAGAACCGCTTCACCTTCGTGGCCGGAAGCTCGTGGGGACCCGACGAAGACCTCTTCCTCGAGTACTTCAACACCCATCCCGAGATGAAGCTCATCATCGCGCCGCACGTCATCGACGAGAACCACCTCGTCGAGATCGTCGGCAAGCTGCGCCGTCCCTACGTGCGCTACACCCGCGCCGACGAGCGCAACGTGCTCCGCGCCGACTGCCTCATCATCGACTGCTTCGGGCTGCTCTCGTCCACCTATCGCTACGGCGAGGTGGCCTACATCGGCGGAGGATTCGGCGCGGGCATACACAACACGCTCGAGGCGGCCGTCTACGGCATTCCCGTACTTTTCGGACCCAAGTTCCAGAAGTTCCAGGAAGCCGTACGGCTCATCGAGGCCAAAGGAGCCTATCCCGTCAACGACTACCCCGAGCTGGAGAACCTGCTCGACCTCCTGCACGACGACCACTTCCGCATCGCCACCGGGCAGAACGCCAACCGGTACGTCATCGACAACTCCGGCGCCACCGACCGCGTGATGGCAATGATCAATTTCTGAAATTTATCGATTAACCCTGCAAGGGCGTCACTTCATCAGTGCCAAGTTGTCGAAACAGAAGTAGCTGGGCGTGTTCATGCCGTAGCTGCCGTTGTCGCTGCTCCGCAGGTCGAACTTGAGGGTGTGCGCCTGGTTGCCCAGCGGGGTGAGATCCACTTTGCTCCATTGGGTGACGATGCCGGGCGAGCTTGCGGTACGGAAGTCGGCCAGGTAAAATTCCACGGGCGTGCCCGTGTCGTTGCCCGCCACGTCGTAGGCGTTGACGACCAATTTGAGCCAGTCGCCGTCGGCGTGGGTGAAGGGCTTGCTCACGGCGTCGCCGTTCATCATCGCCAGGGCGGTGTAGGTGGTGTTGTTCACCCAGAAATAGAGCGGGGCGAACGTCTGGGTCTCGTCGGCCATGAAGATGGTGGCGCGCGTGTCGCCCAACACCAGACCGTTGAAGCCATAGCCCACGGCGAAGGTTGGCGAGCCGTCGTAGCCACCCATTCCGGTGACCGGGTCTTGGTAGAATACGCTACATTGGTTGGTGTAGTCGCCCGTGCTCATCTCGTTCCAGCGCGAGATGGCCACGCCACCCGACCAGAAGTCGTACTCGCCCGTCTCGAAGGGGTCGTTGATCATCATCAGGAGTCCCGTCGGCTCGTCGTCGTAGCCGTAGTACTGCCCTTCCTCACCCGTATAAGTGGAATAGAGATTCTCGCCGTACGAGGAGGGGCCGGCCAGATAGTCGACCACACGCTCATTCTCGAAGCTGATTAGGTGGTGGACGGTGATCGCCACCTCGTCGGTGGCCTCTCCGTCAGCGTTCGTCGCGGTGAGCTTGACACGGTGCTCGCCCACGATGCCCGAGCTGAAGATGAACGAACGGCCGGTGGCACTTTCCACCGGCGTGCCGTCTACCGACCAGGCGTAGGTGGTGGGTATGGCTTCGTCGGTCTCCTCGGCCCGCAGCGTCAGCGACTCGCCTCGTCCGAGCAGCCCGTCGTCGGGCACGTTGACAATGAGTGCCGTCGGAGGTTGCGGCACGTACGGGGTTTCTTTCTCACAGCCGGCTAACATCAGGGTCGCCAGGCAAAGGAAAATAGCTTTCTTCATCATTCCTGTTTTTTTTAGTAGTTTATTAAATTGATACCTAACACGAAAAATCCACGTCGCGTGTACGTCTTCCCAGGAAATACGAGGATGAAAGCAAACGAGGCCAGGCGTGCGCCAATGCTCCAGATGTTTTCAAAGTCCTATTCCTCGAAGACTTCAAAAATAGACAATCGCATTGGCAGGTCTCCTGACTTGTCACCGTTTCGGCTGCCTTCCCGCATCGTCCTTTCTCTCTTTCGATGCAGTGGCGGTATCGCGTGGCCTCCACGTTTGGATGTATGACTTACAGTAGCGGGTCTGTTCAGGACTTGCACCTGATTCCCTCTTCGTCGGGTCCGCGCCGAGCGGCACGCCCCGAACCAATACGGCCGCGAAAATACGATGTTTTTCCGAAACGAGGAAACAAGGACGATGTTTATTCGTCCAGGGATCCCATTTTTAAGGGTGGATGAAACGGATGGCAAAAGAGACCCCTGTTCCGCACACAAAACAAAAATAGGCATTATTTGTATTGCCGGCAATACAAATAATGCCTATTTTTGTACGCTGTACAAAACACGTGAAAGGAATGGAAACATTGATCACCCGCCATCAAAGGCTCTTGGCAAGCACTTCCGCCGCTTATGTGCGCAGTCTCATGGAGGAGATCCATTGGGACGCACGCCTCATCGCCATCCGCGGAGCGAGAGGCGTGGGCAAGACCACCTTGCTGCTCCAGTATCTGAAGCTGCATTATCCCGACACTCCCCAAACGGCGTTATACGCCAGCCTCGACAGTCTCTACTTTGCGAGGCACACGCTGTCAGAACTCGCCGAACAATTCTACCTGAAAGGAGGGAAACATCTTTTTCTCGACGAAGTGCACAAATATCCGGGATGGAGTAGAGAAATCAAGAACATTTACGACGAGTATCCGGAGCTGCGCATCGTCTTTACTGGTTCCTCGCTATTGAACATCCTCAATGCGGAGGCCGATCTTTCCCGCCGCTGTATCGCTTACAACATGCAGGGACTCTCGTTTCGCGAATTTCTTCATCTACGGCATGGCCTCCCCATTCGTGTCTATCCTTTGGACGAGGTACTGGCCAACGCCAACGAGTTGTGCGGGGAAGTGAATGGGCTATGTCGGCCGCTGGCTTATTTTGACGAATACCTGCGTACGGGCTATTATCCTTTCTACCTGGAAGGAGAGGGTGATTATTATACGCGCATAGAGAACGTGGTGAACATGATCCTCGAACTTGAGCTGCCGCAACTATGCGGCGTGGAGATGGGCAACGTACGGAAGCTGAAGAGCTTGCTTGCCATCCTCGCTTCGGAAGTCCCCTTCAGCGTGGACATCAGCAAACTGTCTTCGATGGCGGGTCTGGGAAGAACGACGTTGCTCACCTATCTACAGTATATGGATCGGGCGGGCCTTATCAAATTGCTCTATTCCGATCTGGCGTCCGTGAAGAAGATGCAGAAGCCGGACAAGATTTATCTGGAGAACCCCAACTTGCTCTATGCGCTTTCGCCCAAAGAAGTCAACCAGGGCACGCTTCGGGAAGCGTTCCTTCTGAACCAGCTGGCCTACCGCCATCGGATGGAGTATAGTGATCGTGCCGCCGACTTCACCGTCGACGGGCAGTTCACCATCGAAGTGGGCGGGAAGAGCAAGGGCGGAAAACAAGTCGCTGGCATTCCTGCCGGATACATCGCCTCAGACAATACGGAATATGCCGTAGGCAACAAGATTCCGCTATGGGCATTCGGTATGGAATACTGAATGTGTCCCCGCGTGGCGTCCATGGTCATGTTGCCGTTGGCGTCGTAGGCGTACTCGACGTCGATGCCCGCTCCACCTTCGCGTAAGTGCCATATACCCTCCATGTCGTATCTGCTTTAGGGACATCAGTAGAATATGTATACATAGGAATATGTAAGCAAGCTCCATATCACTGCCGTAAAGATTCCAAAGGGTATGTATCTCAACTTATTTTTATATAACAATATAGAGACATATATTCCGGCGACACACAATACGGCCCTAAGTAACAGCACTCCGTTAGAGTCTTTAATAGCAAATAATACATTGGCAAAGTT
>JAISIZ010000125.1 GCA_031261785.1 Mediterranea sp. (in: CFB group bacteria) | reverse complement strand
GTACACGCATCCATCCTTGCGGAGCTTCTCGAAGTCTTGTATGCCGATAGGCAGGGGTCTGCTGTTCATCATAAGCGTTGACTTTATGGGGTTTGGTGCGACAAAGGTACGAATCTATTTCGTAGCCCACACACGAATAGGGACGAAAAACGATAGGATGGGCATTTTCACCGCTTTATATGCGACAGCGCGTTGCCGATAGCCTCTCTCGCGAATGGCATGAAGAACGCGCGAAGAGAATAGCCCTTCGATCCTCATGCGAAATACGCAAGAATATGCAATCGCATTGTTATGCTGACGCGAAAAAACGCTCCTTTAACGCTATTTCGCAATCAGTTAAGTCTTTTTTATAGAAGAATGCCCTACCTTTGACACGTCTAATCAAAACAATAAAAAAGAAGGATATGAAAAAAATAGTTCTTTCGGTGGTCTTGCTGATGGTAGGAACCACGATGGCTTTCGCGCAAAAGAGCGCGGATATCAAATTCGACCAAACGACGCACGACTTCGGGCAGTTCTCCGAGGCCAATCCGGTAGTGAACTGCACATTTACGTTCGAGAATACCGGCGACGCGCCCTTAGTCATTCACCAGGCCGTGGCTTCGTGCGGATGCACTGTCCCCGAATACACCAAGGAACCGGTGATGCCGGGAAAGACGGGTACCATCAAGGTGACCTACAATGGCTCGGGCAAGTATCCGGGACACTTCAAGAAGTCCATCACCCTGCGCACCAACGCCAAGACAGAGATGGTGAGGCTGTACATCGAGGGCAGCATGAAGGGCAAAGACGAGAAATAAACGAGTCGGAAACGATATTGGAAGAGGAGAATTTTCGGTTCTCCTCTTTTTTTGTTTACTTTGGGCGCAAAAACAGGGGGTACCCTTGTCAACTAACAAAAAGCTATGAAACAAGAAGAGCAACAACAGCAAGAAGAAAAGATCACGGGTCTGCCCGAGAACGCGTTCAGGGAACTGAAACCCGGTGAGGAGTACGAACCACTCATGTCGCCCCGGCGGACGTACGCCGAGGTGAACGCGTGGTCGGTGACGTGGGGCATCCTGATGGCCGTAATCTTCTCGGCCGCCGCCGCGTACCTGGGGCTGAAGGTGGGACAGGTGTTCGAGGCCGCCATCCCTATCGCCATCATTGCCGTGGGGCTGTCGACCCTGGTGGGACGCAAGGGTGCCCTGGGCGAGAACGTCATCATCCAGTCCATCGGCGCCAGCTCGGGCGTGGTGGTGGCTGGCGCCATCTTCACTATCCCCGCCCTCTACATCCTGCAGGCCAAGTATCCCACGATAACCGTCAACTTCATGCAAGTGTTTGTCAGCTCGCTGCTGGGCGGCGTGCTGGGCATACTTTTCCTCATCCCCTTCCGCAAATACTTCGTGAAAGACATGCATGGCAAGTATCCCTTCCCCGAGGGCACCGCCACCACGCAAGTGCTGGTATCGGGCCAAAAAGGAGGCCGGCAGGCATTGCTCCTGCTGCTGGCCGGACTGGTAGGTGGACTGTACGACTTCGTGGTAGCCACCTTCGCTACATGGAACGAGAATTTCACCACCCGCGTATGCGCCGCCGGCGAAATGGTGGCCGAGAAATTCAAGCTGGTGTTCAAGGTGAACACGGGCGCCGCCGTGCTGGGATTAGGCTACATCGTAGGGCTGAAATATGCCGCCATCATCTGCGCCGGCTCGCTGGCCGTGTGGTGGATCATCATCCCCGGCATGGCCGCCATCTGGGGCGACAGCGTGCTGAACGCCTGGAATCCCGACATCACCTCCGCCGTAGGAGCGATGAGTCCCGAGACCATCTTCAAAGAGTACGCCAAGAGCATCGGCATAGGCGGCATCGCCATGGCGGGCATCATCGGCATCGTACGCTCCTGGGGCATCATCAAGAGCGCCGTCGGGCTGGCCGCCAAGGAGATGCGCGGCAAAGGCAATGTGGAGAAAGCCACCGTCCGCACGGGGCGCGACCTATCGATGAAGATCATCGCTATCGGCTCCATCCTCACCATCGTGATGGTAGCCATCTTCTTTTACTCCGGCGTGATGCAAGGCAGCCTGTTGCATACGGCGGTAGCCGTCCTCTTAGTGGCCGTCATCGCGTTCCTCTTCACCACGGTAGCGGCCAACGCCATCGCCATCGTGGGGAGTAATCCCGTCTCGGGCATGACGCTGATGACGCTCATCCTCGCCTCCGTGCTGATGGTGGCCGTGGGGCTGAAAGGCGTCTCGGGCATGGTGGCCGCGCTCATCATGGGAAGCGTGGTGTGCACGGCGCTATCCATGGCGGGAGGCTTCATCACCGACCTGAAGATAGGCTACTGGCTGGGCACCACGCCGAAGAAGCAGGAGTCGTGGAAGTTCCTCGGCACGCTAGTCTCGGCAGCCACGGTGGGCGGCGTAATCATCGTGCTGAACGACGCGTACGGATTCACCAGCGGCAACCTCAGCGCCCCGCAAGCCTCCGCGATGGCGGCGGTCATCGACCCGCTGATGAACGGCACGTCGGCACCGTGGCTGCTCTACGGCATAGGCGCCGCGCTGGCCATCGCGCTCACCCTCTGCGGTGTTCCGGCGCTGGCCTTCGCGCTGGGCATGTTCATCCCGTTGGAACTCAACATCCCGCTGCTGGTAGGCGGTGCCATCAATTGGTTCGTTACCAGCCGAAGCAAGGACGGCAAGCTGAACGCCATACGTGGCGAACGAGGCACGCTCATCGCCTCGGGATTCATCGCCGGCGGCGCGTTGATGGGTGTAGTGAGCGCCTCCGTGCGTTTCGCCGGCTACAAGCCCGACCACAGCGTCTGGCTGGCCAACCCGTGGTCGGAAGCCCTCTCGCTGCTGGCCTATGTGGTACTGATCGCCTTCTTCGTCTGGATCACCCTGCGGGAGAAAAAGAAATGAAACAAACTTTAGAATCCATACTCCCACGCTCATGAAACGAATCAAGTATCCGCTACTCCTGCTCGCCGCCGTCTTGCTGCCAGGCACGGCCCTGGCGCAAGTGGCTCCTGGAGCCACCATCCTCCAGCTCACGCCCGACGCCCGCTCGGCGGGCATGGCAGGCACGGGACTGGGCATGGTAGGGAACGCCTCCGCCGCCATTTTCCACAATCCCTCTACCCTCGCCTTCACGCCCGAGATGATGGGCGTGAGCTACTCCTATTCGAGCTTCGGCACGGACAACACCCTGCAGGCGGCGTCCGCCTTCTATAAGATAGGGCGGGAAGGGAAGCAAGGTGTAATGGCGGCCTACCGCCACCTTCGCGAATCGCGGTACGCGGGCGAAGCGTCCACCGACAACTTCCATCCACGCGCCTGGGATCTGGAGGCAGCCTACTTCAACAACGTAGCCAACCATCTGTCCCTCGCCCTCACGTTCCGCTATCTGCACGCGCGGACATTGCCCGATCTGGGGAGCAAGGGTACCGTAGCGTTCGACCTGGGCGCCACGTACCACCGGAACATGCGCTACCTCGACGGGATGTCGTCGTGGAGCGTGGGGTTCCAGGCCGCCAATCTCGGACCGAAACTCGACGGAGGCAAGCTACCCGCCCGTCTGGGGCTGGGAGGTGGCGTCGACCTGCCGTTCAGCATGGAACACAGGGTACAAGTGGGCGTCGACCTGGACTACTTGCTGCCGTCGGAGATCCGTCACTTGCAAGCGGGCATAGGGGCCGAGTACTACTTCCTGAGCTATGGCGTGGTACGGGCCGGCTATCGCTTCGGTGACAAGGAAAAGGGCGCGGGCAACTATGGCACGGTGGGATGCGGCTTTGTCTACCTGCCGCTCACGCTCAATTTCTCGTACGCCTTGGCCAGTCGCGGAAGCTTCATGCGCGACACGTGGCAGATTAGCGTCGCAGTAGCGCTCTAAGCTCGTTCTCGAGGCGTAGCCTCACTTCGTCGGGCGGAACCTCGTGTCCCAGCTCTTGGCGGAGCGAGGTGACCCCTTTGTCGACGAATCCGCAGGGATGGATATAGCTGAAGTAGCGCAAGTCCGTGTCGACGTTCAGCGCCAGTCCGTGCATGGTGACGAAGTGGCTGCTCCGCACGCCGATGGCGCATACCTTGCGCGCGCGGGGCGTGTCGCCCTCCAGCCACACGCCCGTGGCTTTCGGCAACCGTCCGGACGCGATGCCGTAAGCGGCGCATACACGTATCACTGCCTCTTCGAGCAGATGCACGTATTCCTTCAGCCCCAACCCGAACTCCTCGAGATTGAGTATGGGGTAGCAGACCAGCTGTCCCGGACCATGGTAAGTGATGTCGCCGCCCCGGTCGATGTGATAGAGCGTGGCGTGTATGGTTTTCAATTGCTGTTCGGAGAGCAACATGTTGTTCTCCTTGCCGCTGCGTCCCAGGGTGTAGACGTGCGGATGTTGGCAGAAGACGACGAGGTTTTCGTACACCTCGCCCGCCGCCTTGGCATTGACGATGGCATCGAATCGCTCCGTCTGCCGCTGCCAAGCCTCGGCGTAGGGGATAAGTCCCCAATCAGTGAATGTGATGTTCATGCGGGCAAAGGTACGCAGTTTTAGGCGCATGAGCAAAAAAATGCTGTCGCTACTTCAGCAAATACGGGATGACGGTAACGTAGATGCCCGTGATGATGGCAGAGGTGATGACTCCCGAGATGTTGGCACCCAGGGCGTCGCCGAGGATGAAGGAGTTGGGATTCTCCTTGCTCACTATTTTCTGCGCCACCTTGGCCGTGGTGGGCACGCAGCTCACGGCGGCTATGCCTACCACGGGGTTGTAGTTGCCCCGCTTGATGAAGTACATGATGTATCCGCCGAGGATGCCGCCGATGCCCGAGAGCAACAAGGCCACGATGCCCAGCACGAGGAGCTTCAGCACCTTGGGGTCGAGCAATAGGTGAGCGTCGCAGAGCACACCCAGCAGCAGTCCCAAGACGAAGGTGGAGCCGTAGAGCAGTGGGCCGCTGACGAACTCGTAGATATGCTTCATGCCCGATTCGCGCACGGCTACCCCGACAAACAGCGAGAAAAAGAGCGGCGAGGCCACGGGGAAGAGGAAGCAGAGCACGGCGCAGAGCACGGCCGAGAAGGCCAGCTTCACCTTCGCGTCGTAGTTGCGAGGCACTTTCTTCACCACGGGCTTGATGGCGCGCAGCCGCTTGGGCACCAGCAATTTCACCAAGTAAGGATAGCCGCCGTAGGTCAGCCCCAGGTAGAGGTAGGCCACCACGGTGATGGGCACGAACAGTTGCTTGGCTAACGCCAGGGAGGTGAAGAGTACCATAGGTCCGTCGGCGCCGCCAACCATCGCCACCGACGCGCTCTCGCCAAGGTTCAGCCCCAAGGCCGACGCGATGGGAAGCGTAAGGAACGTACCCAGCTCGCCGCAAAGGGCGAGGAAGATGCTAACAAACGGTTTTTGCAACAGGAAGCCCACGTCGAGCAGCGTGCCGATGCCCATGAAGATGAAACAGGCTATCAGCCCGTTGCTGAACGCGAGCGTGTAGATAGGTTGCAGGAAGTCGATCTGCATCGTGTTCATCAGCCCGTCGGTATCGGACAGCATGGGGTCGAGAAACAGGTTACCCAGCCCGCCTCCCGGCATGAACAACGTTCCGCAGTTGATAGCCACCATGCCCAGTCCCATCGGAATCATCACCATCGGCTCGAGGATACCCTTCCAGCCCAGATAGATCAACAACAGTCCCAGCAATATTAAGCACACGCGGGCGGAGGCCAGTACCCATCCGCTCGCCATCATCGTTCCGAAGCCTTGGAACAATGTCCCGAAATCTATACTTTCCATATACAATCTAACGTTTCTTTTCTTTTTTCGTTTCCGTTTCTCGTCCCTGCTCCCGCTCCGCCTGTCGGCGCAGCATCTTGTCCTCCTTCTTCAGGTAGATGATGCGGGTGTCTTCCTTGGGGAAACTGTATCCCATCAGGCTATCTTCCGACACCCCCTTGCTCAATCCGTACGAAGGATACTTCTCGGCCAGCGTCTCCTCCACCAGCGTCCGCACCTTGCGGCGCAGCTTCTGTATGCGGCGCAGCCTGAGCAGTTCCCGCTCGTGCTCGTGCTGGAAGTGATACCTGTCGGCCACGAGGGCGATGATCCGGATCACTCCCGCCACGATGAAGCCGATCACGAACGTGAGCGCCATCATCTGCAATGTAGCTATCAGTAAGCCGGTCATCGCTTCACCTCTCCTTTCTTGGCTGCCCCGCGGGACTTCATCTTGTCGATACCCTCGAGGGCACGCTTAGCCACGGCGTTATCGGGCGCGAGGGCAAGGATCTTGTTCCAGTAGTCGACGGACGTCGCCAGGTCGCCCGTGAGCAGATGGTAGTAACCGAGATAGCTGTAGCACTCGATGAGTTGGCGGGTGTGGCTGGCGCTATCGGCCGCGGTGAGCAGGGCGACGGTGGCCTCGTAGTAAGGCTTGGCTTTCCCTGCCGTGGTCTCTGGATCGAGGGCCGAGTTGACGCGGGCGCGCCAGAAGTTGCCCATATAGCTTTGCGGTGCCTCCGTGGCCAGTTGGGCGAATATCGTGTCGGCCTTCAGCAACGCCTCCTCGCGCAGGGTAGGCGTAACGCTCGCCGAGTCGGCGCTGGTGCCCTGTCCGTAGTACAGGCGTCCCATCTGGAGCAGCACGTCGGGCGTACGCTCCCCGGGCGCGAGCGTCTGGTAGTAGGTTCGGTAGGCCGGTATGGCGTTGGTGTAGTCGTCGTTGGCCGCATAGCTATCGGCCATGCCTTTCCACAGCTGCCCGTAGTAGAGCGTGTCGAGCCGCGAATAGCGTGCGCTGTCCGAGTGGTGGAAGAAGCGGTCGGCCGCCTGGCGGGCTTCGTCGTACCGCTTCAGGTCCACGTAGTTGTACATGGCGAGGCGGTTGTACACGGCATCGCGCGGGTCCTTGGCCAGTCCTTGCGTCGCCCGCTCCAGCGACTTGCCGAACTCGTGATTGAAGAAGAGCGCGAAGGCGTAGCGTGTCCGGTCGGTATCGTCGGCCTGCGGCGTGTCGATGAAGCGGGCGTAGGTCTCTACCGCTTTCCGGAACTGGTTGGACGAATAGTAGACGTCGGCCAACGCTTTGTCGGCCTCCGCACAGTCGGGTTTACGTTGTTTTAGCTCGTCCAATTTGGATATGGCTTGCGTCGGGGATACCGTCTGGTACGCCTTGGCGTATTTCAGGTAAGCCTCCACGTAGTCGGGATCGAAGTATATGGCCTGCTCGTAGAGCTGGCAAGCCTGTCCCACGTCGCCGTGCGCCAAGGCGGTGTCGCCCTGCTGCACGTACGCAGTCACGTTCACCTTCTTCCCCTTGGCTTTCTTTTGCGCCTCCGCCTGCGTGCATATACAGAGCATCGCCAAGAGGAGGGGTATGGAAATGGATAATGTTTTCATTCTTTTGTTTTGTTTTCTAATTAGCTATTTGTACCAAGCGTACGGGCTGGGTAGCGGGCACCAGGCCCGACTTGAGGATGACGCGTTGTCCGCGGTCGGTGGTGAGGAAATGCCCGAATCCCGCCGAGAGGCCATCGCGAGGATCGTTGATCCACGCGTAGACGGGACGTGCCAGCGGATACTGCCCCGAGTAGAGGTAAGCCTGGAAGGGCTTGAAGCCACTGGCGGGCGTGGCTGGATGGGCAGCACTCACCGACATCACGTTCACTTCATTGTAGAAGGAGAGGCCCGTAGAGTCGTTGCGGTCGCTCATCCAGTTGACCCCGATGATGCCGATGGCGTTGGGCGTGCGGGCTACATAGTCCATCACTTCCCTGTTGGTGCGCAAGGCCCTCACGTTGCCGCGCAACGAATCGCCTCGGCAGATGCTGTCGATGGCGAAGCGCACGGTTCCCGAGTTTGGGTTGTCGAACACCAGCGTCAACTCTCCGAGATCCGACCACGGATAGAGGTCCTTCCACCGTTCAGCCCGTCCGGTCAGCACACGACGTATGTCGGCTACGCTGATGAGCGTGTCGGGGTTCTGCTTGTTGGTGATGAGCGCCAAGCCATCGGTAGCCAGCTTCACCTCCTGCGGGAAGAACTTGCGGCTGTGCAACCCCTCCAGCTCGGCGGGCGACATTCGGCGGCTGACGATAGCCAGCCGCACGCTGTCGGCCAACAGCAGGCGGACGGCCTCGACCTCGGTCACTCCGAAGGGTGTGACGGACGCCTCGGGGCGCAATGCCTCGAACACGTCGACCTCCTCGCCGATGATGGGGGCGAGGCTCTCGTCGACAGCGATCGCCACCCGTCCCGAATAGAAGGTATCCGTGCGCCCGTCCTTGGGCTTGGGGTGACAGGCCGACAGCGCCAGCGCCGCCAGCGTCAGGATAGAGATGACGATAGCTCTCATTGCAGGCGAAACAATACGGGTATGGTGTACTTCACCGACACGGGCTTTCCGTTCTGCTTCCCGGGAATCCACTTGGGCATCTCCTTGATTACGCGGACGGCCTCCTTGTCGCAGTAGGGATCGAGCGAGCGTACTACCGTCACGTCGCGAATGGTTCCGTCGAAGCCCACGACAAACTGGCAGATGACGCGTCCTTGCGTGCCATTTTCGGCGGCGATGGTGGGATACTTGAGGTATTTCGCTATCCAGTCGTACAACGCCTGCGTACCTCCGGGATAGGTTGGCATCTGTTCCACCATGTCGAACACCTTGTCGGGTTCTTCTGCTTGCGTCACTACTTGCTTCAGCTCGGCGATGTCCTTGCCGTTCTCTTCGTCGTTGCCCTTCACGTCGGCCAGCGAGATGGCGGCTTTGGTGTTCGTCAGGTCGTCTTGCGACTTGATCTCGTCCTCGTCGTGTACCTCCTCGTCCTTCTTTATGACAGGCGCGGTGAACTTCACCGAGCTTTTCAGCGCGGGTGGTGGCGGTGCCACCGGTTCCACCTTCTTCATCTCCTCCTGCTTGATCTCCGGCTCCTCGAGCTGCGACAGGGTGGTGACCTCGGTCATAGCCTCCTCGTGCTTCGGCGCTGCCAGCCTCATCAGGGCGGGGATGGAGAATCCAATAGCGGCTACCACGACCACCAATAAGACGGCGCGGTTATAGCGTCGAGGCAAATCCTCGCGTAGCTTGTACGCCCCGTAGGCGTGGTTCTTGTCGACAAATATCAGGTCGCGCCACTCCGGAGAGGCTAAATCTATCTTTGACATATTGTTCTTCTCCTTTCCTTTATAGCGATTAGTTGTTGGCGAGGTTGGCGGATAGCGCCCCCTTCTTCGCGTAGTTGTCTATCAAGAACTTGTCGCCGGCGCTGATGTCGGTAATAACGTACTTGCCGATGCTGCATATCTGCATCTCGTCGAGCACGTCGATGAGGTTCTTGTACGTCGCTGCGTCGGTCGCCTTGATGATGATCGTGGGTGTGCCCTTTCCTCCCTTTATCTCGGACAGGCGCCGTTCGTAGACGCTGTCGGCCACTTGCAGGTCGGACTTTTTCTGCTTTAACTCTTCGACCTGGCGCACGGCGTCGCGATTGCGGGCGAGCAGCATCGTCCGTAGCCCGTCGGCGGCGTACGAGCTTTCCTTGAGCGAGGTGTAGTCCTTGTAGTTGGGTTCGCCCTCGTAGTAGTACAGCTTGTTGTCGGCGTCGAGCAGCAGGGTGATGGCTTGCGAGGCTTTCACCTTGGTCTGTTGCTGCTCGGTGATACTTTTGTCGTTGCTCGGCATGTTGATCTCCATCGTCTGTGGCTTGCTCAGCGAGGTGCAGAGCATGAAGAAAGTGATGAGCAGCATGTTCATGTCCACCATCGGGGTGAAGTCCACTCTGACATTCATCTTCTTTTGCTTGCTGCCTTTCTTTTTCTTGCCATTATTCTTATCTTGTACTTCAGCCATAATGTCTCTTGTTTTTTAAGTCATTCGTCGGCCGCTACGGTCTTGAGCGAGGTAATGAGGTTGTACCTGTTCTCGCGCAAGTCCTGTAGCGACGTCATCACGTTCTTTATCACGGCGTAGGGCGTCTCGGCGTCGGCCTTGATGGCGATGCGCAGTTGCTTGTTCACCGCCCGTGCGTTGCTCACCCATGCCTTGAACTGGTTGTCGGTACTGTCGCAGGGTATGCCTTCGTTCTTCAGCACGGCGTCCTGTTGCCCGGAGCTGAGGTTGAGGAAGGTTTTCATCCCGTTCATCGGTACGCCAAAGGTGGGCAGGAGCGAAAACTTCTTCACCTCTTCGGGCGTGAGCGTCACGCCGTACTGTTGTTCCATCTTCTCCATCACGACCACCATGTCGGGCTGCTTGTCGAGGCTCATAAACACCTTACCCCGCGGATCGATGAGGATTTGTAGCAAGTTCGATTCCGGGATCTTGATCTCGGAGACCGAGGCTGGCGTGTTCACCTTCACCGGCTCCTTTTTTACAAACGTGGATGTCAGCATGAAGAAGGTGAGCAGCAACACGGTGACGTCGCTCATGGCCGTCATGTCGATGAACACGCTTTTCTTCTTGATCTTTACTCGTGCCATGGCATTAGTCGTGAGTGGTGGCGAAAGTCTGCACGATGGAGAAACCTACTTCGTCGAGACAATAGGTCAGTTTATCGATTCGCGTGGTGTAGTAGTTGTACGAGATGACGGCCAACGCGCCGGTGAGGATACCGAAGGCCGTGTTGACCAGCGCCTCGGAGATACCTTGCGAGAGAGCGATGGAGTCCGTCCCCCCGGCCGACGACAGGGCGGCGAACGAACGGATCATGCCGATCACTGTTCCGAGCAGTCCCATCAGCGTGCCCAGCGTAGTGATGGTGGCGATGATGGGCAGGTTCTGTTCCATCATGGGCATCTCCAGCGCCGTGGCCTCGTCGAGTTGTTTCTGTATGGCGAGCACCTTCTGGTCTTTCGTCATGCGGGTGTCGGCGTCGACCTCCGCGTACTTCTTGAGCGTGGCGCTCACCACGTTGCCCACCGAGCCGCGTTGCTTGTCGCACAGGGCTTGCGCCTTCTCCATGTCGCCGGCGGCGAGGGCTTCCTTGACGCCGCTCACGAACTTGGGCAGCTTACCCTTGCCGAAGGCGGAGCCGACGGCGAAGTAGCGCTCGATACTCAGGGAGATGACCGTGAGCAGCAACGTCTGTATCACGGGCACGATGATCCCGCCCTTATAGATGGTACCCAGCAGGTTGCCCGGCAGCGGGTTGTTGTTGGGGTCGTTGTTCATGAAGTTGGCGGGATTGCCAAACAAGAAATGATAGATAAGCACCGCGATGATGAAGCACGCGATAATCACGAGACCGGCCGATTTGATGCCGGAGAATGAGTTGTTCTTTTGAAGTGCGATTGTTGTCTGCATAATGTTTGTTCTTTATAAAGTGAATTGTTGTTTGATTATGGTATGCGACACCCGGGGAAACACCGGATCGCCCCGCCCATCCTGTGGTGGACGCGGAACCCGATGCTTCCGGCCGTATGTCGTGCCGTGGCGAGCGGGACGTACGTTTACATGCTATTCTCGCAAGCGATGATGAAGTCAGCCAATGGCTTGGCCTCGTGCTCCTCGAAATAGACGGAATCGGTGATGGGCCGGTATTCGTACGGCACGAACTCCGACAGCTGCACGGCGGCGAACCGGTTGCACCGCGAGAGCAGCACCTCCATCTTCATCCCTCCGCCCGAGCAGGGCTTCAGCTCCGCGCTCTTGGCGAGATTCCGATCCTCGACGAGGCTGAGCAGTTTCCCTTCCTCATTCCGGTCGAAGTAGAGCGTGTATCCCTTGATGGCCGAGCCGGTAGGGAGATAGACGACCTTATACTTCTTCTGGAACAGCAGGTATAAACCGCACAGGATAAGTGCGGCTCCCACCAGCAGCAACGTGGTACCAAATGTAGCGGGAAGTCCGCGGAAGATGGCCATGCAGGCAAGTGAGGCGAAGCCCAACGCCATGAGGATAACAGATTGAATGATGGCGGCGCTGTTGACGCGACGGCCTATATGTGGATGCGACAACGCGAGCGCGCTCACGTCGATATGTTGAAAAGTAGACATGATAATCTTGAATCGTTAAAGTGTGAATACATAAAGGGTGTGGCCTCCCCCTCCGGCTTCTGGTGCGTGAGGGAGCGCCTTTCACGAAACGTCGGACGATTCGGGGCTAAACGAGTATCTGTCGTAGCGCACAGATGTAGTAATGCCGCGCGAGGGAAGTAAACCGCTTGGGGTTGGTATAAAGTAGTCTGGTATAGCGGAGAGACAATACATCGGTGCGGCATGCCGCATTCTCGATGGCCTCAAGCGATGCCAGGAGCTGCATTTGGCGAAGATGGGAACGCCCGGCACGGAGCGAGAGCGAGAAGTTGAACGGGGCACCGAAGTTTACACGCTCGCCGTACTGCGAATGCAAATTCGAGGAGAGGGGATTATAGCATTGGCGTTCCACCTCTCCGGTCGAGGACACGGTCGAGACATCTTCCACCGCAAGGGGGGCGGTGGCCATCGCGTCGCCCATCTGTCCCCAAAAGAGGATAAGTAGCAACGGCAATAATACGATCCTGACAATTCTCGACATATTTTCGTTTTGTTGGTGTAAAACCGCGCAAATCTACGCACTTTAGCAAGCAGATGTTATCCGCATCCTCCTTTTTTAAGTATTATTTCATTTTTACAGCCATCGTTACCTACATGGGGGCGAGCTAACCTCGCTTCTCGGTTATCTTCTGCCCAAGCTTAGTGAGTTGAGCACCACGCTCACGCTGGAGAAAGCCATGGCGGCGCTGGCGAGCATGGGGCTGAGTAGCAAACCGTTGATGGGGTAGAGGATTCCGGCAGCGATGGGTATGCCGATGAGGTTGTAGATGAACGCCCAGAAAAGGTTCTGGTTGATGAGCCTCACCGTTTGCCGGGAGAGCTGGAACGCTTTGGGGAGCAACAGGAGGTCGGAGGTCATGAGCGTCACCATAGCGACATCCATGGCTATATCGGTACCCTTGCCCATAGCCACGCTCACGTCGGCCAGGGCGAGCGCCTGCGAATCGTTGATGCCGTCGCCCACCATGGCCACGGTCTTGCCTTGCAGCTGGAGCTCGCGTATGAAGTCAGCTTTGTCGTCGGGCATAGCGTCGGACATGTAGCGATCCACGTTTAGGCGGGTGGCCACGGCCTTGGCCGTCCGTTCGCCGTCGCCGGTGAGCATACACACCTCCACGCCTTGCGCCTTGAGTTGTTTCAGCGCTTCGGCAGTGGTGGCCTTGATGGGGTCGGATACGGCGATGGCTCCGAGGAGGTCGCTTTCGCGTCCGAAGTAGATGATGCCGTTGCCTTCCGAGGCATACTCCATTAGCATGGCGCCCATCCGCTCGGGCACAGGGGCGTGGAAGTCGTTGAGCAGCTTGTGACTGCCTACCCAGTAAGTCTGGCCTTGATAGGTCACCTTCACGCCCTTGCCGGTGAGGCTCTCGAAACTGTCGAGGGATGCGGGGAGCATCTCCGTGTCGTCGACCCGCAGCGCTTCGGCTATAGCTCCGGCCAGCGGGTGCTCCGACTTCAGCTCGGCAGCGAGCAAGACTTCTTTATAATGCGACTGCTCGGATAGCGCCCAAAGCCAACCTGTCACGGTAGGCGCGCCCTCGGTGAGCGTGCCGGTCTTGTCGAATACGGCCACGTCGACCTTGCGCATCTGCTCCAGCGCTACGGCATCCTTGATGAGAATGTGGTTGTCGGCCGCCTTGCCTATGCCTACCATCAGCGCCGTGGGCGTGGCCAAGCCAAGCGCGCAGGGGCAGGCGATGACCAGCACGGAGACGGCGGATAGCAAGGCGTGCGAGAGCGCGTCCGTACCACCGATGAGCAACCAGAGAACGAGGGTGAGGATGGAGATGGCAAGCACGGCAGGAACGAAAAATTCCGTAACCCGGTCCACGATGCGTTGCACGGGTGCCTTGCTGCCTTGTGCTTCTTGCACCAACTTGATGATGTGCGCCAGCAAGGTCTGGTCGCCCACCTGTGTGGCTCGTGCCACCAGCGCGCCACGTTGGTTCACGGTGCCGGCCAGTATCTTATCATCCTTCATCTTACCTACGGCTACCGGTTCGCCGCTGATCATGCTCTCGTCGACATACGATTCGCCTTCGACCACGCGTCCGTCGACGGGTACGCGCTCGCCCGGATGCACCACCACGAGGTCGCCTACCCGCAGGTCGGCTATAGGTACATCCTCTTCCTTGTCGGTACGTCGCACGCGTGCCGTGCGGGGTTGCAGGCCCATTAGCTTGCGTATGGCGGTGGAGGTGCCGACCTTGGCGCGCTCTTCCATCAGTTTGCCGGTGAGCACGAAGGCGATGATGACGGCCGATGCCTCATAATAGACATGCGCCTCCAGCCCGTGGCTTTGCCAGTACTGGGGGAAGAGTGTGTTGAATAGGCTGAACAGGAAGGCGATGGAGGTGCTGAGCGCCACCAACGTGTCCATGTTGCTGCGCCGCAGCTGGAGCTGTTTCCAGGCACCCGTAAAGAAGTCGCGCCCGAACAATGCGAGCACGGGGACGGCCAGCACAAGCTGCGCCCAGTCGGTGTATGGGGCATGTGGCAGCGCCATGGAGAGGACGAGGAGCGGTACGGCAAATGCCCAGGCACCTATCACTTTCTGCTTGAGCGAATGGTAGCGTTGACGTTGCGCTTCCTCTTGCCGTTCGGCCTTGTGGTCTTCTTCCACGATGAGGTCGTAGCCGGCGGCGAGCACGGCAGCGCGGATCTCGCCGGGCGTGACGAGTCCTTCGTCGAACGCGACATTGAGCAGATTGGAGGCCAGGCTGACGGAGGCGTCAGCTACGCCCGCCAGTTTCCTGACGGTCTTCTCCACGTTGTTGGCGCAACCTGCGCAGTGCATATTCAACACAGGGTATACTTTCTTGGTAATCGTATCCATAATCGGTGAAAAAACGGGTTCATTATTAGAAACAAATCCTCAATGTCATTTGTTCCTTTAAAAAGTTACACTCCTATTAATATTTAAGGAGTATTTTTGTGTAAGTTCGCGGCATGAAGCATATTTTGAGGGAAAACGAGGGGTTGCCGGCATCTGTTCTTTGGACACTCGCCATCGTAGGAGGCGTGACGGTAGCCAATCTATATTATAACCAACCATTGCTCAACATGATACGCCAAGACCTTGGCGTGTCCGAGTTCACAGCCAATTTGATCGCGATGGCGACCCAGGTGGGCTACGCCGTCGGGCTCCTGTTCATCGTACCTATGGGTGACTTGTACCAGCGCCGGAAGATCATCCTCGTCAACTTCGGAGCACTGATTTTCTCGCTACTTACCATCGCCTTGTCGGGCAGCGTGCACGTCATCCTCGCGGCCTCCTTCATCACCGGTCTCTGCTCGGTGATGCCACAGATCTTCATTCCCATCGCCTCGCAGTTCTCGCTGCCGGCCAACAAGGCCCGCAACGTGGGGCTACTGCTCTCGGGGCTGCTCACCGGCGTCCTCGCCTCGCGGGTGGTGGGCGGCTTCGTAGGACGGTTGATGGGTTGGCGCGAGATGTACTTCGTGGCCGCGGCGTTGATGGTGCTCTGCCTTTTCGTCACGCTGAAGGTGCTGCCCGAGATGCGTCCCAATTTCAATGGCAAATATAGTGAGCTAATGCGCTCGCTCTTCTCGCTGGTGCGGCAATACCCGCGACTGCGTGTCTACTCCCTGCGTGCGGCGCTTTGCTTTGGCTCGATGTTGGGTATGTGGGCGTGCCTGGCCTTCAAGATGGGGCAAGCCCCCTTCTTTGCCGGAAGCGACGTGATCGGGATGCTGGGGCTGTGTGGCATAGCCGGTGCCCTTACCGCTTCGGTGGCAGGCTTCTACATCAAACGAGTGGGCGTGCGGCGTTTTAACTTCCTGGGCTGCGGATTGCTGTTGTTGGCCTGGGCACTGTTCTACTTCGGCGAGGAGAGCTTCGTGAGCATCGTGGCCGGAGTAATCGTAATCGACATCGGCATGCAGTGCGTGCAGCTCAGCAACCAAAGTAGCGTGTTCGAGATGTGCCCTGGCGCGTCGAGCCGCGTGAATACCATTTTTATGACTACCTATTTCGTGGGAGGCGCACTCGGCACCTTTCTCACCGGCGTGGCGTGGCAGCTCTATGGCTGGCATGGCGTGGTCGGTGTGGGGGCGACGCTCGCCTTCCTCTCTTTATTAATAACTTATCTCTATAAAAAATGAATATGAATGCCAGTATCAGTAAGAAGACACTGAATGAAATTATCCGCTGCCAACGCAACGAGATAACAGAGAGCGTACTATACGCACGCTTGGCCTCTATCGAAAAGAGAGAGGACAACAAAAAAGTTCTTAACCAAATAGCCCATGAGGAGAAGGCGCACTACGAGATACTGAAAAAGTACTCGAATCGGGAGGTAGCGCCCAATCGCCGGCGGATCTGGCTTTATTACCTGTTGGCCCGTGTGCTGGGGCTGACTTTTGCCGTGAAGCTCATGGAGTCGGGCGAGGGACAGGCTACGCTCAATTACAATCGCTTCACCGACATGCCCGAGTTGCAACAGCTGGCACACGACGAGGAGCTGCACGAGCAGAAACTTATCAACCTCATCAACGAGGAACGGCTGGCCTACATGGGGTCGGTGGTGCTCGGGCTGAACGACGCACTGGTGGAATTTACCGGCGCACTGGCCGGATTCACGCTCGCCTTGAGCGATCCGAAACTGATCGCCCTCACTGGCAGCATCACCGGCATCGCCGCCGCACTCTCCATGGCTTCGTCGGAATACCTCTCTACCAAGTCGGAGGAAGGCGACGACAAGCATCCCGTGAAAGCGGCTATCTACACGGGCGTAGCCTACCTCATCACCGTAGTGGCGCTGGTATCGCCCTTTATCTGGATAGCCAACTCCATCATTGCCCTTTGTGTCATGCTCACTATGGCTATCATCATCATCGCGCTCTTTAATTTCTACTACGCCGTGGCACGCGACGAGAGTTTCAGGAAGCGATTCGTGGAGATGGCCGTGCTCAGCTTTGGCGTAGCCGCCATCAGCTTCGTCATTGGCTACCTGTTGAAACTCTTCACGGGAATTAACGAATAATAAACCATTGGCGGGAACTTTGGCGCATCCTTTGTGTTTCCTTCATTATAAGGAACTAAAAAAAGAACAGTTATGAAAAAGTTGATCGTATTTATGGCGTTTCTCGTGGCTGGAGCAAGCTCCGCGACCATGGCGCAAGAGAAAATGGACAGCCTGAGGCAAGCCAAGCAAGGTGAGAAAGCCTTGCGCAAAGCCGTCGAACGGCAAGAGGAACGGGCAGCCTACCTGCTAGCACTGAAGGCTCTGCAAGACAAACAATTCGTGCTCGAGGCCGACCAAGTAGTGTTCCGCGACGGACTGACGGCCTACGTCACCTCCAACGTCAATTTCGTGCTGATGAACGGCGAGAAGTCGACCGTACAGGTGGCCTTCAACACCTCGCGCCCCGGCCCCAACGGCATAGGCGGAGTGACGGTGGACGGCACGCAGTCGAAGATGAACGTGAAGATGGATAAAAAAGGCAACGTGAGCTGCCAGTTCAACGTGCAGGGCATTGGAATCTCGGCGCAGGTCCTCATCAACATGTACGCCGACGACAACGAGGCATCGGTTACCATCAGTCCAAACTTCAGCAGCAACACGCTTACGCTCAATGGGCGCATCCTGCCTCTCGAAGATTCGAACATCTTCAAGGGGCGCTCCTGGTAAACATTTAGACGAGAAGAGATGAGGGAATACATCATCGCCGACAACCAAGACATCAGCAAGGCGGGGCTAATGTTTCTGCTGTGCCAGCGGAAAGAGGTGCCCCGCCTCCTGCTCGAGGCCTCCGACAAAGGGGAACTGATCACACGGCTACGCCTGCATCCGCAGGCGGTAGTAGTGCTGGATTATACCTTATTCGACTTCGCCGAGACCTACGAGCTGCTGGCTTTGCACGAACGGTTCAAGGAAGCGGCGTGGATTCTTTTCTCCGATGAGCTAAGCGCCCCTTTCCTGCGCCAAGTATTGCTGGGCAGCACGGCTTTCAGCGTGGTGATGAAGGATAACTCCAAGGAGGAGATCGAGGCCGCAATCCGGTGTGCCTCGCATGGCGAGCGTTACATCTGCAACCACGTGAGCAACCTCCTCCTGTCGGCCGCACCGGTGTCCGCACATCCCGCCCGTCCGGCCAGCCAAGTACTGACGCTCACCGAACAAAGCATTCTTAGGGAGATCGCGCTCGGCAAGACGACCAAAGAGATTGCTGCCGAGAAGAACCTCAGCTTCCACACCATCAACAGCCACCGCAAGAACATCTTCCGCAAGCTGGGCGTGAACAACGTCCACGAAGCCACCAAATACGCCATGAGATCCGGAATCGTGGATCTGGCGGAGTATTACATCTAATCGGCCATAGCCATCGTCAGCACGCTGAAGCGGACGTCATTCGCCGCACGCATGATGGAGGAAGCGCACGAGGTGATGGTGGAACCGGTGGTGAGCACGTCGTCGACGATGAGGATATGGCGGCCAGCGACGAGATCGGGCCGAATCGTCTCGAAAACGTCTCGCACGTTGTCCCAACGGGTGATGGCACTCTTGCTCGTTTGCGTCTCGGTCTCTTTCCCGCGTCTCACCGCCTCCGTATTCAAAGGAATCCCTGTGACGGACGACACGCCCTTGGCTATCCATTCACTTTGGTTGTATCCGCGGCTTCGCTGGCGTTTGGAGTGCAGGGGAATGGGTACGATGAGGTCTATATCGTCGAAAAAGCCCGATACGCTCAGCTCTGTGGCTATCCGTCGGCCCATCTCTTCACCTATCTCCTTTTGCCCGCGATATTTGAGCCGGAAGATGATATGACGATAGTCGCTTCCCTTGTGATAATGAAAATAGGACGCGCCTCGCTCAATCGGTATTTTCCCCCAAAACATTTTCTCCATGGAGTTCTCTCTGCGGGAGTGATTGTTCGTGCGGGGCATACCGATGTCGCATGTCGTGCAGAGGTATCGTTCGTTCCCGGCCAGAGGCATCTGGCAAACGACGCAACGGCGGGGAGCGAAGAGGTGGAGGAGCGATGTGAGGGGATTGCGCATAGCGTGCGTGTGAATATAGGATGAATCTTGAGGCAAATGTTTTTTAGGCACGGACTACACGAAGTTCACGATAGCGCGAATGGGGCTGGAGCATGAAATCCGTGAAATCCGTGCCTATGGATTTCGGTCGACAAGCGGGGCTTAGTTAGCCTGCGTCTGCGCGTTCTGTATCATCTGCTGGCTGGCGTACATGTACACCTCCACGCGACGATTCTGTTCCTTGCCGGCGGCCGTGCTATTATCGGCCACGGGGTTGGACTCGCCTTGTCCTTCGACGTTCTTGATCTGCGTGTTGGTAACGCCGCAATTCAGCAAGTAGCTCGATACGCTCTGCGCACGTTCCTGCGAAAGGTTGAGGTTCTTTTGCTGGCTCTGCTCGGCGGTGGAATTTTTCCATCCCGTGTTATCGGTGTATCCGTAGATGGCCACGTCCATGTCCTTGTTTTGGTTGAGCACGTTATTGGCGAACTTACTCAGAGATGCCTTCGCGTCCATACCGAGGCTGGAGCTGCCCGACGGGAAGAGGATACCTGAATCGAATGTCACCTTCACGGCTTGCAGGCCGTTGTTGTCGGTCACCTGCTCCACTTTGGCTCCTTCTACCCTGCGCGCCTCTTCAGCGGCCTTGTCCATCTTTCGGCCGATGATGACACCTGTGCCCGCACCTACGGCCGTACCGATGGCCGCGCCAATGGCCGCACCCTTGCCTTTGCCAATCACACCGCCGAGGATCGCTCCCAGAGCCGCTCCGCCGCCGCCGCCTATCATGCCGCCCTTGGCGGTATTGTTCAGGCTTCCGCAGCCGCTGAATACCATGAGCAAGCTCATGATAAGAACCATTGATTTCATTTTGTTCATAACTGTTGTAGCTTTAATGAATTGATAATTACTGTTTTGTTACTATAACAAGACAAAGGTAGATATTATTCGCGGGAAAGCATCGTTTTAAACTTAAATAACTAAACTGAACTGCTAAAAGATGACGCACGACTTCATGTCCGCTCCACCGCCAGGTACTTTCGCCTGACGATGAGGAACCACGCCAGCAGTACCACGCCCTTGGCGATGCTCGTTGCGCTCACCGCCCACCAGATTCCTTCGACTCCCATGCCCATACGCACGAAGAGTATCGACAGTGGGATACGTAGGTAATTGAACGTGATGCTGACCACGGCGGGAGGCATGGTTCGGCCTATGCCGTAGAAGACGCCTTGCATGGTAATCTCGACCATCATCAGCATCTGCGAGTAACTGTCGATACGGAGAAAGATGCCACCACTCTCGTAGGCCGCACGCTCGGGCACGAAGATGGCGAACACCTCGCTACCGAAGAAGAAGAAGAGCAACGTGCAGAGCGTGCCGAAGACGCCGGTCATCCACAACGTGGTGTACCACGACCGCAGTACGCGATCCATGCGCCCGGCGGCGTAATTCTGCGCGATAAAGGCGCTCAGTGCCGTGGAGAACCCCTGTGAGGTGTTCCAAGTGATACCCTCGATCTGTCCGCCCGTGGTAAACGTCATCAGCCCAATATGCCCCCCTTGCTCGGAGGCGGTGCGGCAAAGGAACATGTTGACGAAGGCGAACAGCGTGTTGAGTGCCGCCACCGGCAATCCCAGCCGGAGGACGCGAAGCGTGTATCGCCTCTTCAGACGAGTGAGGAAGGGGAAACCTCCCAGCAACATATCCTTACGGAAACGGAGCTGGTAGACGAAGATGACAAGCACGGTGGCCTGAGAGATCCACGTGGCGTAGGCGGCACCGTTAACGCCCAGGCCGAAGCCGAAGATGAAGAGGGGATCGAGCAGCATGTTGAGCAGCAGGCCCGCCCCGCTGATGTAGAACGGCACCTTGCTCCGCCCGGCGGCGTTGTAGATGCCCGTGAACGACGTGGATAGGAAAAAGAACGGCAGCGCGGTGGAGATAATACGCAAGTACGACACGGCGCTCTCGGTGATATGCGTCTCCAACTCGTAGACGCCGATAATAGGATGCGCCAAGACGAACAACAGTCCGCCCCAGCAGAGCGAGATAATGAGTGAGATCGTGAGATTGTGCGAAGCGAAGCGCCGTGCGTCTTCTTGGTCCTGCGCACCGATGGATTGCCCCACGCTCACCTCCGAACCAACTTTATTGAGCAACGAGATGGACGCCGACATCCACGTGAGGATGCCCACAGACCCGATGGCAGCCACCGACTCACTACCCAGCCGCCCCACCCACGCCATATCCGTGAGGCTGTACGCCATCTGGATGAACGAAGTGGCCATGATAGGCATAGCCAATCCAAATAGCTGCCGCTTTATAGGCCCCGATGTAAGATTTTTCGTCCCCTGCATCGGTCGGATCAAATTTCGTTCTTCTTCGCCAGTTCTTGTATTCTTTCTATCGACAAACCTGTGTATTTGGAGATGGTTTCATCAGGAAGTTTGTCGGCAATCATCGATAAAGCCGCATCTTCCATGCCTTCTTCCCGACCTTTTTGCATACCTTCTTCCAGCCCTTTCTCCATGCCTTTCTCCATGCCTTTCTCCATGCCTTTCTCCATGCCTTCCTGCATGCCTTTCTCCATGCCTTTCTCCATGCCTTCCTGCATGCCTTTCTCCATGCCTTTCTCCATGCCTTCCTGCATGCCTTTCTCCATGCCTTCCTGCATACCTTTCTTTATCCCCTTTTCCATTCCTCTCTCTTCTGCCCGGAGAGCGGAATTTATTAAAGTTTTCTCTATCCTAACACCATCCCAGAACTTTTCATATCCCAAAAGTTGTGCCTCGGTAAATGCCGATTCTTCCACCACGGCAACGGCTTTCTGGATATCGGGATTGGCCAACAATTCTTCGGGCACTTGGCGGGTCTTCTCGTCGATCTCCGTAAGGAAGCGTAGCCAAAGCACCTT
>JAISIZ010000120.1 GCA_031261785.1 Mediterranea sp. (in: CFB group bacteria) | reverse complement strand
AACAGTACCGACGGCTTCCGCAAGTGCCTGGAAGAAGAGTTCTCTTCCATCTATGTCTTCAATCTGCGTGGCAACCAACGTACGAGTGGAGAACTGTCCCGAAAGGAAGGTGGCAAGATATTCGGTTCAGGTAGCCGCACGCCGATAGCGATAACGATATTAGTAAAAAAGAAGAGACACGAATGATGATGGATGAAATAGAAAAGGGCTTTAACGGCTATCCGAATTTGTTGCGTCAAATCAAGCGCAGAGTATTGCTGTCTCAGCGACATGCAATATATGCGGCGAATGAAGAGATGTTGAAGATGTATTGGGATATAGGTGAGATGCTACAACGCAGTCAGGATGCTGAAGGATGGGGAAAGAAAACATTGCAAAGGCTCTCAATAGATTTAAAAAATGATTATCCTGATGTCAAAGGATTTACTATTCGTAATATGCAATACATGGTTCAATTCTATAACGAATACAATAAGCACCTAACGATGGTAAAATACAAACCAACAACAATTGCGAAACTGCCGGTTTCGCAATTGGGGGAGTTCAACTTTGAGTTGCCAGTCAGGCATTTAAGCTGGAGCCACAATTTGGTGCTTATGCAGAAAGTAAAGGATATACCTGCCAGATACTGGTATATGGTTCAATGTTTAACTGGAAACTGGAGCAAAGACTATCTCATAGAAACCATTAAGCGTGATGAATATGGGCAGCATGGAGCATTGGCAAATAACTTTTCTGAAACACTCCCTGCGCCGGAAGCAAAAGAAGTGAAGATGTTGCTTAAAGACCCATACATCTTTGATATGCTCACCTTTACAGACCCATATAGCGAACGTGACGTAGAAATAGGATTAGTCAAACATGTGGAGAAGTTTTTGGTTGAAATGGGGGCAGGCTTCGCTTTTATGGGACGTCAATATCATTTGGAGATATCCGGAAGTGATTACTATGTTGATATGCTGATGTACAATACCTTCTTGCATAGATACATGGTTGTGGAACTGAAAGATACAGACTTTAAGCCGGAGTACATAGGTAAACTAAACTTCTATTGTTCGGCAATAGATGATATGCTTTGTCGAGAAGGCGACAATCGAACTATCGGTCTTTTACTGTGTAAAACCAAAGACCGCATCAAGGCAGAATACGCCCTCCGTGACATACAAAAGCCCATAGGCGTTTCGGACTATGAACTTGGGCAAGCATTACCCAAAGACTATCGAGGTAGTCTGCCAACTATCGAAGAGATTGAAAAAGAATTGGAACCAATCAATAATGTAGATGACGAATGAGCAAAGCAACTATATACTATCACGATATTGGTGATTACCTCTCCCGTGAAGAGAAGCTAGAAATCCTGCGCAAGATGGGCTCCATAGAGAATCCCGCCATGCAATGGGAGGTTCTGCATCCCAATGAACATCACGATTGGATAAATCAGCGTAACGAAGGATTCGGTGAGTTTATTCCGCTGGCTCCAGAAAAAAAAATGATGGGAAAACAACGAGTGTGTTTACGACATATTCATTGGGCGTTAACACCAACAGGGATAATTGGGTGTACAATTATTCCAAAACAGCGTTGCAAAGCAATGTGCATTCTACAGTCTCTTTTTATAATGAACAAGTGAGACGTTTTAATGCTATATCGGCAAACAAGCCTGATGTGAATGACTTTGTGGATACTAATCTGAGAAAAATAGCTTGGAGTAGTAGCCTCATACCAAAAGTCGCCCGAAATATCATTGCTCGATATGACGCACAGAAAATCTATGCGGCTCAGTATCGTCCTTTTTGTAAGATGAATCTGTATATGGGCGAGCATTTCATTCATCGCAGAGGAAATTTTGATGAATTGTTTCCTGATATAGATACAAGCAATTTGGTGATTTGCGTATCTGGGGTTGGCGTTACAAAAGATTTCTCATGCATCATGACTGATACATTCTCCGACATGGAACTTACAGGAAAATCTCAGTGCTTCCCCCTCTATTGGTACGAAAAGATAGAAGCCATAAAGAACAAGCAATTGGATATGTTCGCAGTAGCCGCGGATACGAACGAGGATTACTACGCCCGTCGTGACGGCATCAGTGACTTCATCCTTGAGCAGGCGCGGAAATTGTATGGGAATAGGACTGCGAAAGAGGATGTCTTCTATTACGTCTATGCCTTCCTGCACAATCCCGACTACCGGGAACAGTTCGCCTCCGACCTGAAGAAGCAGTTGCCGCGCATTCCGCTGATCGATGATTCCGTCGACTTCTGGAAGCACGTTAAATCCGGTCGAGAATTCGCCGACCTCCACCTCCACTACGAAGACCATGCCGACGAATCCCCCGTTACTGTAGAGTTCGGCACCACCAACTACGAAGTGACAAAGATGCGCTTCCCATCCAAAGACGACAAGAGTCGCATCATCTATAACCCTTTCATCACCATCAGCGACATCCCTGCCGGAGCCTACGAATATGTAGTCAACGGCAAGTCCGCCATTGAATGGGTGATGGAGCGTTACCAAGTCACTACCAACAAAGACAGCGGCATTGTGAACGACCCTAATGATTGGACACGCAAGTGCGATCAGCCACGCTATATCCTTGATTTGCTCCGATCTGTCATTGCCATCAGTGTGAAGACGGTGGAGATAGTGAAGAATTTACCGAAAGTAGAATTTGAAAATAATAGTGTATGATAATATGTTGAATGATTATGAGTAGTAGTAGAATTGACTTAAACGGATGTAAAAATGGATCATGCCATACAAAATGCAACAAAGAAGCGAGAGCCAAATTGTCCGAGGATGATCTATGCAAAGATGTCAAATCTGTGTGTGATAGCTTATCTGTGCGATGTGTAGGCAAATGGGCAGAGAAGAAAATTTATTTACTTTATCAATATCTGGGCATCTTTGCAACAGGAATGAAAGATAAATGGTCTGAAATAAACTATATCGAAATTTGCAGTGGTCCTGGACGTTGTATTAATCGAGAATCCGGAGAAGAAATAGATGGTACAGCCTTAGCCGTAGTGCATCATCCTGCATTTCAGTATCTGCATAAAGCTATATTTTTTGATTATAATCCAGTTGTGGTAGAGGTGCTTAATAAGCGAATAGAAGCGATAGGATTGACGTCCAAAGCTATAGCTCAGAGAGGGGATTATAATAATCCTGAAAGCATTTGTACCATATTGTCGCAGCAGTGTTCTACTACGAGGAGTTTAAATCTGATATTGATTGATCCCACAGACTGTAGCGTTCCATTTGCATTAGTAAAAAGGATCAAGAAAACATTGCAGAATGTCGATTTCATAATCAATGTAGCTACTGGTACTGATTTCAATAGAAACATACCAATGGCGTTTGACGATAAAGAGAGAGCTGCTAAATATGAAACTTTCTTGGGAGACACTACGTTTTTCCATAATGCAATAAACATTGAACTCTATCGTAATAGAGATTATAGCACTCTAAGAAATAAGTTTAGAGAAGCGTATCAAAATTCAATGAAAAGCATTGGACACACGTTTTTTGACCTGAATATGATTGAGCATTATTATGATATTTTATTTGCAGCAAGTCATTATAAGGCCCTTGAATTTTGGAATAAAGCTAAAGCAATAAAGTATGACGGGCAAAGAGAATTAAGTTTTGAGTAGATGAGAACAACAAAGATAGAATGGACTGAACGCACATGGAATCCTGTTACTGGATGTACAAAATACTCGGCGGGCTGTGAGCATTGTTATGCGGAAACTATGTCACGTAGATTGCAAGCAATGGGGAATCAGAAATATACTGATGGCTTTAAACCAACAATTCACGAAGATGCTTTAATAGAACCATATAGCTGGAAAAAACCAAATAGAATTTTTGTATGTTCAATGAGTGATTTATTCCATAAAGATATACCTGTTAAATTTATAGATAAGGTGTTTCATACCATTGAAGAGACGCCATGGCATACATATCAGATTCTAACAAAACGTTCTGGCAGAATGGCCAACTATTTCAAAACTCACGAAATTCCCTCCAATGCATGGCTTGGTACAACCGTAGAAGATACTAAATCTATCAGTCGAATTGAGGATATCAGAAGCTTAAAGGCCTCTATTAAATTCCTTTCTTGTGAACCATTATTGGAAGATTTAGGAATATTAAATTTAGAGGGAATTGATTGGGTTATTGTAGGAGGAGAAAGCGGAGTTGCCGCGCGCCCAATGAAAGAAGAATGGGTTATTAACATCAAAAAGCAGGTAGATAATAAAGAAATCCCTTTCTTTTTTAAACAATGGGGTACATGGGGGCAAGATGGGGTAAGGCGGAATAAAAAACTTAATGGAAAACTGATAGATGGAAAAATCTACCAAGAAATGCCTTATATATATGGAAAATAGTTTGCTGATAAACATCCTTTCTTCATTTTCACAAGATGCTTTTGCTAAATTTGCTTATGAAATGTGGACTTCTAACGACATAATAGGCATGAGTGAAGATATAGAAACGCATTCACTACTGTCCACTAAAAACTCTACCTATATGCGGTTAAGTATCTGATTTATATCGGACTGTGCCCCTAAATTAGACTCGGAGGTTTTGAAATGACTACTTTTGTCGTTAGTTGAAAAAAACGGTCGATCCCCGTTCACCAAAAGCGGTCATATCCGTTCACTTTTTGCTATCCGATTGCAAAGTTAGCATTTTTACCCCGCACAAAGTATAAAAGACATGGTGCGGCAAATCGTATCCAATGCCTGGGGACTCCTTTATTTCCGCGCACGCTGTTCGTATTTAACCAAGTATTGCAGCATCCAGTTAGTGTCAAGCTTCGAAACGTTACTCGAGGAACTACCCGATCTAACGATGATAGATTGGGGTGGATTGAGCCTATGCTTATAAACGGCCACCATCTCCATGGTCGAGATATCGACCAGATAGATTTTATAAACAGAGCCAAAACCCTGCGAACCATTCTGATAAGTTACCACTTCCCCTATTCCGGGTTTATCGATAAGCGCGATGAGCGATTTTTCATCCGCAGCCTGGCAAAAAACTTTCGGTGAGAGAAGGTGTACATCGAAGAGGTTGACCGCGTCAGGGGCACCCTGCACTTTTTCTTTCTTCAACCACGCCACGGCCATTACATCCCGCGTCCGGTATCCGAGCTTTTGCCAACGCCCCAGACTGGGGCGGTCGGTTCTCTGGTCATACGCCAGATCCGAATCGAGCATATCGGCAATCTCCGGTTGGTTTTGCAGGCTATCGTACAGCGCAGACAGCCGTCCACTGCTTAAGCAACGGATGTTGTCGCGCATGACGGCGATGGAGTTTGTTTCATGCGTACCTTTCTTGATCTTAGCGATAAAGGTAACGGCCTTGTCGAATATCTCGTTGCGGCCCTGCGCGTAATCGGCCGAATAATGCTCGTCGCTGTAATGGACGTTTTCATAGCTGGCCATGTCGCCCAGCTGCCCACTCTTGCCGCCCGTAATGTCGTAAAACCGGATGTGGATGCTATGCCGGTAGGCGCTGTCGGGATTTTGCGAAATTGTTTTTCCCGATTTGAGCGACACGAGTGCAACCGTCCTCGCCTCGTTGAGCTTTTTTGCCGTACCCAGAGCGGGAACTCCCATATAACGATACTTTTTGTTGTCTTCATCATTTAGGATGAACGCCATTGGTTGGGCGAAGATAAATTGCCCAGGGTTCAGGGTGTCAGGTTGGAAATGCCGAAATGCAAATGTATTGGGCTCAAAATCAGCAGTCAAATCCAAGTCACTCTCTGTGAGAATCCACGAGGAAATCACATCAGGGTAATTGGGGAAATATCCAGTCCCATAGTATTTAGCATTTTTCAGCGAATGGTCCGAACATGAAACCAACGCGAGGCACAACAATATGCCAAACATAGCCATCAATAATACCTTCTTCATAATACCTAATTTTTAAAGTCTGTTTTTTTATTCCATGAATATTAATTGGATAGACATGAGCTTTCGTAAGTAAATTTGTAACAAAAAAGACGATGGAATATTCCCGCAAACAGCTGGGATCTTGTATATTTGTGTGTCGAAACAATAAACGATTATCCCATGTCTTTCAACAAAGGTACCACATTATTTTCAGAAGTCCGTTCTTTTTTCAAGGAAAATCAAGGGACGAGTTCCATGTATGCCCCTCTTAGGTGTGATAGAGAAATTACGTTTATCCTCCAAAAGAGCTTGCTCATGCTGTTCCCAGCCGAGACCGAGCTGGAAGAACGTTTCAAGCCGCCGCCTTCAGTCCCAGCTTGTCCTTGACGCTTTCCACGTCGATCTTCTCGATGAGCCGGATGATGTTGCGGTAGATGCCGTGGAAGCCGAATCCGCCCTGGGTCATCTCCCGGATGGCGTCGTCCTTGCTCATGCCCTGGAAGACGACGCGGTACATGGCGCAGACAGCTCCCGTGCGGTCGGAGCCGTGATGGCAATGGATGAGTATGGGGCCTTGACGATTCTTGATGAGGCGGAGCGCGGCCACGAGGTCGTCCTCGCTCAGCGCGCCGGCCCGCGTCTTGAGGCGGTGCAGGCGCAAGGTGGTACCAGTGGCTTCGTCGTCGTCACTGTGGAAACGGCGGAGGTTGAGTACCTCCTTGATACCCAGCTTCTGCAACGCGCGGAAGTCGGCGGCCTCGGGCTGCTCGGAGCGATACACGCCGTCGTCGATCTTGTAAAGGTTGGACAGTCCGCTATGCTCGAGCGTGATCTTCTCCGCCGTCGGGACGGCCTTTTGCCCGCAGGCCGGGAGCGCCACGGCAAGCGTGAGGATCAAGCAAAGCGAGAGCGATCGCCAAGAAGTTGCGAATGTTTTCATCGTTTTAGTTTTATTTCCCAAACTTCCGCAGCTTCAGTCGAAAGAAGACAAGTGGAGAAGGATCCCAAGGAGAAACCGGCAAAAGTCAAGGCTATCATTTTTTAATTTTTAATTCTCAATTCTCAATTTACAAAACCCCCTTGCTCGAAGGCAGCTCGAAGCGGTAGATATCCCGTCGCACAGCCATCTTCAAGGCGCGGGCGAGGGCTTTGAAGATACCCTCTATCTTGTGGTGCTCGTTCTGTCCCTCGGCCTTGATGTTGAGGTTCATCTTGGCCGAATCGCTGAGCGACTTGAAGAAGTGGAGGAACATCTCGGTGGGCATGTCGCCGATCTTCTCGCGCCGGAATTCGGCGTCCCAGACCAGCCATGGGCGGCCGCCAAAGTCGAGGCAGACCTGGCAAAGGCAATCGTCCATAGGCAGGCTGAATCCGTAGCGTTCGATGCCCCGCTTGCTGCCCAAGGCCCGATAGATGCACTCGCCCAGGGCGATGGCGGTGTCCTCAATGGTGTGGTGCTCGTCGACCTGCAGGTCGCCTTCGACCTGTATGGTGAGGTCCATGCCCGAGTGCTTACCGATTTGTTCGAGCATGTGGTCGAAGAAGCCCAAGCCGGTGGAGATGCGGCAGGAACCGTTGCCGTCGATGTCGATGGCTACGCGGATGTCGGTCTCCTTTGTGGCGCGTCGCACTTCCGCCCTTCGCTCGCCGGCGAAGAGGAAGTCGGCCACGCGGCTCCATTCGGTAGTGGCCAGGGCGCAGACGGGGCGCAGCTCGTTGGGCAGCGTGTCGGCCGAGGCTTGCAGGTAGATGGCCCGACAGCCGAGGTTGCGGGCCAGCTCCACGTCGGTGGGGCGGTCGCCTATCACGAAGCTGGCGGCGAGATCGTATTCGGGGTTGTCGACGTACTTCGTCAGCATGCCCGTGCGGGGTTTGCGCGTGGGGGCGTTGTCGGCGGGCAAGCTGCGGTCGATAAGGATGTCGTCGAAGTGGATACCTTCGCCCTCGAGCGTGCGGAGCATCATCTGGTGGGGGGGCCAGAAGGTCGCCTCGGGAAAGGCGTCGGTGCCCAGTCCGTCCTGGTTGGTGACCATCACGAACTCGAAGTCGAGCTTCTCGCGGATGAATCCGAGGTTGCGGAACACGCCGGGATAGAACTCCAGCTTCTCCAGCGCGTCGAGCTGGTAGTCAACGGGCGGCTCGATGACGAGCGTCCCGTCGCGGTCGATAAAGAGTATCTTCTTTTTCATCTTGGTCGGGGGGATTATGCGTTGTAACGTTTGAGCGCCTCGATCAGCTTGTCGTTCTCTAAGCGGGTGCCGACAGTGACGCGGAGGCAGTCGCGGCAGAGCGAGACGGTGTGGCGGTTGCGCACGATGATGCCCTCGCCCACTAAGTAGTTGTAGATGCCTACGGCGTCGGTGACGCGCGCCAGGAAGAAATTGGCGTTCGAGGGGAAAAGCTTCACCGTGCAGGGGAGCCGCCCGAAGGCCCGCTCGAGGCATTCGCGCTCCTCCTTCAGTGTCCGCACCCAGCGTTCGATCTCGTAGTGACGGTGCAGCATGGAGATAGCCTCGCCCTGCGTCAGCTGGTTGACGTTATAGGGGTATTTTATCTTGTTCATCAACGCGATGATCTCTTCCGAGGCGAACGCCATACCCAGCCGTATGCCGGCGCATCCCCACGCCTTGGAGAAGGTCTGCAGGACGATGAGGTTGGGCAACTCGTCGAGCCGGGCGAGGAAAGAGGGTTGGTCGGAGAAGTCGTTGTACGCTTCGTCGAGCACCACCAGCCCGTCGAACGCACGGACGAGCCGTTCAATCTCCGCATGGTTAAGGTCGTTGCCCGTGGGGTTGTTGGGCGAGCAGACGAAGATGAGCTTGGTGCGCTCGTCGGTAGCGGCCAGCAGGGCGTCGGCCGAGAACTGAAAGTCATCGTCGAGCAGCACCTTGCGGTATTCCACGTTGTTGACCTCGGCGCATACCTGGTACATGCCGTAGGTGGGATCGATGGCCACCACGTTGTCGCGATCAGGCTCGCAGAAGACGCGGAAGACGAGATCGATGGCCTCGTCGCTGCCGTTGCCAAGAAAGACACGTGCGGTGTCCACCTTCTTCTGCTTGGCCAGCAGCGCCTTCAGGTCGCGTTGCATGGGGTCGGGATAGCGGTTGTGCGGTGAGTTGTAGGGATTCTCGTTGGCGTCGAGGAAGACGGAGGCCGTGGCTCCCTTGTACTCGTCGCGTGCCGATGAGTAGGGTTTCAGCTTCCATATATTGGGGCGGGTAAGTTCCTGCAATGTTTTCATTTCTCTTGGGGAATATCGGTGCGTTGAGGGTAGTGATGATAAAGACATTTACTTGCCGCGGATGGCCTCCAGCCTGACGCTGACGGCGTTGCGGTGGGCATGAAGCCGTTCGTTCTCCGCCATCAGCTCGATGGCCGGGCCGATGTCCGCAATCCCCTCTGGGCGTATCTCCTGGAAGGTAATCTTGCGGATGAAGCTGTCGAGGCTCACGCCGCTGTACGCCTTGGCGTATCCGTTGGTGGGCAAGGTATGGTTGGTGCCCGAAGCGTAGTCGCCGGCGCTCTCGGGAGTGAATGGTCCGAGGAATACGGATCCGGCGTTGGTCACCCGCTCGGCCACCTCGACGTAGTTGTCGGTCTCGACGATGAGGTGTTCGGGAGCGTAGGCGTTAGTCAGCCCGATAGCCTCGTCCATCGAGCGGACCAGCACCAGCTTGCTGTTGTCCAGCGCACGTGCGGCGATGTCGCGCCGGGGCAGGCGGGCCAGCTGGCGCTCCACCTCGGTCCGCACGTCGGCGAGCAAGCGGCTGGAGGTGGTGACGAGCAGCACCTGGCTGTCGGCACCGTGCTCGGCTTGCGACAGCAGGTCGGCGGCCACGAATTCCGGACGTGCCGAGGCGTCGGCCAACACCTCCACTTCGGAAGGTCCGGCAGGCATATCGATGGCGACGTCGCGCAGGCCTACCAACTGCTTGGCGGCGGTGACGTACTGGTTGCCCGGACCGAATATCTTGTAGACCTTCGGGACGCTTTCCGTGCCGTAGGCCATGGCGGCTATGGCTTGCACGCCTCCAGCCTTGAACACCCGAGTGACACCTGCCATGCGGGCGGCCAGGAGGATGGCGGGATGGATGCGTCCGTCGCTGTCGGGCGGCGTGCAAAGTACCACCTCCCCACATCCCGCGATACGCGCGGGCACGGCCAGCATCAACACGGTGGAGAAAAGGGGCGCCGTGCCTCCGGGGATATAGAGGCCTACCTTCTCGATGGCGACAGCCTTCTGCCAGCAGACGACACCCGGGCGTGTCTCCACCCGCCGCCCCGTGAAACGCTGCGCGGCGTGGAAGGTCTCGATGTTCTCCCGGGCCAGGGCCAGGGCGGCCTTCAACTCGTCGCTCACCAAGGCTTCGGCGGTGTCCATCTCCTCGGGGCTGACGGCGAGCGAGGAGAGCGACGCGTGGTCGAATTCGCGCTCGTAGGCCATCACCGCGCGGTCGCCCTCCTCCCTTACCTTATCTATTATCGTACGCACGGTGCCAAACAGGCGTTCCGTATCCAGCGCGGGGCGTCGCAGCAGCTCGTCCCACTCCGCTCTTGGCGGATATTCTATCAGTTTCATCTTTTCGTCGTTTTCTTTTCTTGTGAGGAGAGGTTACACGATCATCTTCTCGATGGGCAGCACCAGTATGCCTTCAGCACCCAGCCCCTTCAGCTTGCCGATGATTTCCCAGAATCGCTTCTCGTCGAGCACGGTATGCACCGAGCACCAGCCCTCTTGCGCCAGAGGCATCACGGTGGGGCTTTTCATGCCGGGCAGCACGGCGATGATTTCGTCGAGCTTCTCCTTCGGGGCGTTCATCAGCACGTATTTCTTGTCTTCGGCGGCCTTTACGGCATTCATGCGAAAGAGCAGCTCGTCGAGCACCTCGCGCTTCTCGTCGTCCAGCCCTTTGTTGCCGATGAGCAGGGCTTCCGAACGCATCACCACTTCGACCTCCTTCAGGCGGTTGCTCACCAGGGTGGAGCCGGAACTTACGATGTCGAAGATGGCGTCGGCCAGGCCGATACCCGGCGAGACTTCCACCGAGCCGGTGATAACGTGTATCTCGGCGTTCACGCCCCGCTCGGCCAGGAAACGGCGCAGGATGACGGGGTACGAGGTGGCGATCTTCTTCCCCTCGAACCACCGCAGGCCGGGGTAGTCGATGTCTTTGGGCAAAGCCAGCGCGAGGCGGCACTTGCTGAAGCCGAGGCGCTTCACGATTTCGGCGTCCTCGCCCTTCTCCACGAACTCGTTCTCGCCCACCACGCCGAGGTCGGCCACGCCAGTGGCCACCGTCTGCGGGATGTCATCGTCGCGGAGGAACAACACCTCGATGGGGAAGTTGGGGGATTGCACCAGCAACGTCCGCTTGGTGGTGCTTAGCTTGATGTCCGATTCCTCGAACAGAGCCATCGTTTCTTCGAACAGGCGCCCTTTGGCCTGCACAGCGATTCTTAGCATATTATTCCTAATTTATTAAAAAAAGAAGGCTCACCAACGTCCCGGCGAGCCTTCATGAGCTAAATTTCCACGCAAGAAATACACAACTACCAACGACCCGCCGAGTTACTCGCCGAGTGAATGATGATAGCATACCTTGATATATTCCATGCGATTTTCCTATTAATTTGCGACAAAAGTAAAGCTTCCGCCCGACATGGCCAAACATTTATCAGCGAAAAACGGCTTTCGGCATCAAATTAACGGCAGAATCTCCTCGGGTTCCACGTCGCACGCCAAGAAATGCATCTCTTCGCTGGCTTTCTCCCTGGCAAAGGTGAAATAGGTGCACGTGGCCTCAGTGCATAGCGCGCCGTCCTTGTCGTACAGCCTGGCTTCGACGATGACGACGTTGCGCTTCCGCTCCTTGATGAAGGCGCGTAGCACGACGTGCGAATCGCGCGTATCGACGGGCTTGCGGTAGCGCGTCTCCATCTTCGAGGTCACGCCGGTGGTTTGCAGCTTACGGAGGATCACCCAAGCGCAGATCTCGTCGAGCAGCACCGCCTGTATGCCGCCGTGCAGCGTGTCGATCCAGCCTTGGTACTCGGGACGGGGCTTCCAGATGCTGACGATCTCGTCGCCATCCTCGTAGAACTCCATCTTCACGCCCCGCTCGTTGTTGGGGGCGCAGCCGAAACAGCAGTAGCCCTCCTCATCCTTCCACGGATTGATGATCTTCTTCATAAATTCTCGTCTTTTATTGATTTTTGAGCGCCCAAATGTACACAGAATATCCCACAGTGGCAAACGATGAAGGGAAAAGCCACGGCGCATAGCCCAAGGATTCGGTGAAAGCGGGCATTTTCTCTGACGTTTTGTCGGTCAATCCGCCTATTTGCGCACCATTAAACGACAAAACGTCAGTAAGCCACACGTTTATTTCCTTGGCACGTCCTTTGCCTTCATAGAGACGAACGCCGAAACAAAAGAACAACGAAACGCGAGGAGGCGCAGCAAACCTGCCGACCGATAAACAGCTCTCTTGTTCGTGCGTCGATAACAATAAAATGTATAACTTAATAATAGGAGATTCAAATTATGATGCCGATTAGAAGAAACCAAAACTGGTTACCGAGTATTTTCAACGACTTTTTCGATTACGACTGGATGCCGAAGGCCAACGCCACCGCGCCTGCCATCAACGTATTTGAGACCGAGAAAGGATATAAGCTCGAGCTTGCCGCTCCGGGCATGACGAAGGAGGATTTCAACGTACGCATCGACGAGGACAACAACCTCGTGGTGAATATGGAAAAGAAGTGCGAGTGCAGGAAGGACGACAAGGAAGAGAAGAGGGACGAGAAGAGAGAGGGCCGCTACCTGCGCCGCGAATTCTCGTACACCAAGTTCCAACAGACCATGATCCTGCCCGACAACGTCGACAAGGAGAAGATCGCCGCTTCCGTAGAAAATGGCGTGCTCACCGTCAGCCTGCCGAAGTTCACCGCTGAAGAGGCCAAAAAGGCACAGAAGCAGATCGAAATCAGGTAAGCGAGAAGCAGAGTTCTCGTATAAATAACAAAAAAAGCGAAGATCCACTGGGGGGTCTTCGCTTTCTTTTTTTTCTTTAGTAAGCGAGTATCTCGTCGGCGGTTATGCCTTCGGGCGAGCTTCCTTAACTACCATGGTGCGCCCCATGTACTCGGCGCCGTTCAACTCCGCGATAGCTTTCGCAGCCGCTGCGTCGTCTGCCATCTCGATGAAAGCGAAGCCTTTGGAACGACCCGTTTCACGATCCATAATTACTTTGACTGACGATACCGCACCGTAATCTTCCATCACCTGTTGCAAATCGCCTTCCTTAACACGGTAGTTAAGGTTTCCTACATAAATGTTCATAACGAAAAGGATAAAAAAATAAATAAATGAATAAAAGTCTCGGAATGATGGTTACTAATAAAAAGATCATAATGACGAGAGCTTACGGTTCGTTTTAGCAACAGAAGTAAAACCTTGTAATCGCAATCGAGAAACTAATGGTCCATCAATCCGCGGCAAAGGAAAGAATAATTTTTGGATAAACTACGCTTTATCTCTTTTATTTTATTGAAAATCAGAAAAAAACCTGCTTTCACGCTTCATTTATCTCATTCCGTTCCCCGATCTTCATCCTTTTCTTCTATTTCGGCAGATTGAACGCCACGCTCATCTCCTTCATCTGCTCCGCCGTCATGCCGTCGGGTTCGAAACCCATGCCGCGGGCGGCGATGTAGATCTGTGCCGACTTGTTGAGCACGTCGACTTGGTCGAACGCCTGCATCACGTCGGTATCCACCGCGAACACGCCATGCTTTTCCCACATCACCACGTCGTAGTCGGCCAGCTCACTGATAGTGGCCTCGGCCATCTCCACGGATCCGGGCAGCTTGTAGGGGATGATACCCAGACCTCGCGGGCAGAACGCCTTTGTCTCGGGAATCATGCTCCACAGCAGGTTGGTGGCCACGTCTTTCTCCAGGAACTTCGGCGTATGCGTCATGGCAATCAGCTCGATGGGATGCGTATGCAGGCTGGCCTTGTAGGGCGATCCTCGCGAGATGAGGTAGTTGTGCACGCTCAGGTGCGAGGGCAGCTCGGAGGTGGGCGCCACGGGCTGGTCGGCGATGATGACGTATCCGGCGCAGTCGTCGGTGATGCGGATGATGGAACCGTTGGCCATCGGCCAGCGAGCCACGTCGCGCATGCGCTTGTTGGTGCCCTTGCAATAGAAGTAGCACCCCCGCAGGTGCGGCAGCGTGGCTCCGATAGGCTTCGCCCCGTCCAGGGGAGGCAGCCGCCGCATCTCGTCGTCGACGAACTCGGTGATGTTGACGGTGATGTTGCCTCCGTTGCGCTCGGCCCATCCTTTCTGCCACAGGTATCCGGCCACTTCGGCCACTTTGTTCACTTCGCCGGCCAGCGCCGGGCGATTCTCTAAAACATATTTCATATTCTTTTCCTAAGTTGACAAAGAGACTTCACATTAAAACAAATTCGGGAAGACAAGCGAGAAGATGAGGATAACCAGTCCCAGCACCAACATGCTGATGGTGAAGGCCGACACCCCCTTCCACTCCTTGAGGATGATTCCCCACACGTTGCTGAACGTCACGTTGAGTGCCATCAGTATGCACCAGGAGAAGGCGAGCAGCACGGGGCTGTCCGCGAGGAAGCTCTTCCCCATCTCCAAGCCGAAGAACTGCATGTACCACAACGCTCCGGCCAGGGCGCAGAACACGAGATTGTTGACCCATACCCCCGCCTTGGCGTAGTCGCCCAGCGAGCTGTTAGCCACGTTTTGTTGCAGGCAGTAGGCGGCGTTGGTCAGGAAACCGCCCAACGTAACGAGGAACACCACGGGCAAGCCGGCATACAGCGCGTCGACGCCACCCGCCAACGCCGCCTCCTTGATAGGCGTTCCGGCGTCAAGCCCCAAGGCGAAGCAGGCGCTCATCACGCCGGCCAGCAGGGCCACCAGCAAACCTTTGGTGAGGGCGAAGTCCTTCACGGCGGCACGTTTCTCCTCCTCGCTCATGCCTCGCGCCCGCAGGCTGCCGGCATAGCCAATGATGGCGATGCCGGCCAGCGTGAGGCCGACGCCGAGCAAGAGGATAAGTCCCGTACCCCGCAACAGGTCGGTACCCTCGAAGATGGCGGGAAGCAGCGTGCCGAAGCCTGCGCAAGTGCCCAGGGCGATGCTCTGGCCCAAAGCGACGCCGAGGTAACGCATGGAAAGGCCAAACGTAAGTCCGCCCACGCCCCACAGGACGCCGTAGAAGACGCTCATGCCCGCGCCGCCCGACTGCCAGAGGCTTAATAAGCTACTTCCCTCGGGGATGCCTGGCAACGAGCCGAGCAGCGGGAACACCAGCCAGGCGAACACGCCTTGCACCAGCCAGAAGGTCTCCCAGCTCCATTCCTTCACCTTCTTGATAGGGACGTAGGAGCTGGACTGGCAGAAACTTCCAATAGCGATAATCAGCAAACCGATCAAGATAGCCATGGTAAAATAGTGGTTAGTGATGAGTGATTAATGGTTGCTGATCTCGCTATCGGCGTTTCGAAGTCACTTCGGACTCGTACTTCTCTATCTCGGGGATGAAATCCTCGCCTACCGGCACTCCGCTGACGAGGCAGAACATGTCCCATACGGCATTCCAGGGCAGCGACTTGGCTTCCTCGAGCAGGGCCAGACGCTCGAATCCTTGTCCATTGGCCTCGTACCGACGCAGCGTGGCGATGGGTTCGAGCAGGGCGCGCGTCATGCACTTCTGTGCCGCGCGGCTACCCACAACATAGGCTCCGATGCGGTTGATCGAGGCATCGAAGTAGTCGAGTCCATAGTGCACGCGATCCATGGCGTCGCAACGGATAATCTCGCTGAAGAGGTCGAGCGTGGGGTCGTCCATGATGGTGACATGGTCGGAATCCCAGCGCACGGGACGACTCACGTGCAGCATCAGCTCGGGCACGTAGAGCAGCAGCGACGACACCTTGTCGGCCACGCTCTCCGTGGGATGGAAGTGCCCGGTGTCTAGCGTCACCATCTTGCCGCGCGAGGCGCCGTAGCCGATGTAGAAGTCGTTGGATCCCACGGTATAGCTCTCCAAGCCGATGCCGAACACCTTGGATTCCACGCAGTCCTTCATGTGCGCGTAGTCGATGGCGAATATCTGGTCGAGCGAATCCTTCAGCAGCTCGCGATACTTCAGCCGGTTCACGGTGATGTCCTTGCTGCCGTCGTGTACCCAGAGGTTCATGATGCAGGGATCGTCCTGCGCTTTGCCCATGGCCTCGGCTACCGTACGGCAGCGCTTGGTGTGCTCTATCCAGAAGTCGCGGATGGATTGGTCAGGGTTGGACAGGGTGAGGTCGCCCGATTTGGGATGCGAGAACGAGGTGGAGTTGAAGTCGAGCTTCATGCCGTGCTCGCGTCCCCACTGCACCCAGCTCTCGAAGTGCTTGGGTTCAACCTGGTCGCGGTCCACCACTTCTCCCTTGAAATCGCCGTAAATTTCGTGCAGGTTGAGCCGGTGCGTGCCGGGAATGTACGAGGTGGCCTTCAGGATGTCGGCCCGCAGCTCGTCGATGTCGCGAGCCCGTCCGGGATAGTTGCCCGTGGTTTGTATGCCTCCCGAGAGTGCGCCGGCCTGCACCTCGAAGCCCGCCACGTCGTCGGCCTGCCAGCAATGTAGCGACAGGTGGAAATCCTTCATCGTGGCCAGTACCTTTTCCGTGTCCACGCCCACGGCCGCATAGCGTTCGGCGGCAATTTCGTACGCTTTGCGTACCCATTCTTCTTTCTTCATGATATACTTTATTATATGTATTGGTAAAATGGTGAAAATTCGTTCCTATGCCTCCGCCTTCATTCCCTGCACGCAGCTCTTGAAGTGGACGAAGGCGGTGTCCCAGACGTCGGTATCCTGAGGCAGGTAAGTTTTCAGAGGGATGGAGCGGTGTATAAGCTGTCGCATGCCCGCCACGTCGCCCGCCTGTCCGGCCGCCATGGCCTGTATCATCACGTTGCCGATGGCCGTGGCCTCCGACGGTCCGGCCACTATGGGTATACCGATGGCGTTGGCCGTAAACTGGTTGAGCAGGTCGTTGCGGCTTCCCCCTCCTATGACGTGCAACGTCTCGATGGGACGTGGCGAGAGGCCGCGCAGGCTCTCCATCACCTGCCGGTAGCGCAAGGCGAGGCTCTCGAAGATGCAGCGCACCAGCTCCCCTCGTCTCTCGGGCACGGGTTGTCTCGTCTGGCGGCAATATTCCTTGATGGTTTCCTCCATGTCCGCCGGGTTGGCGAAGCACGGGTCGTCGGGATTGATCAGGCTGCGGAAAGGCTCGCAAGCGTCGGCTTGGGCTATCAGCTCGGCGTAGCTCGTCTCTCCCCAGTTCAGTCGACAGCGTTCGAGCAGCCACATCCCGCAGATGTTCTTCAGCAGGCGGATGGAGCCGTCCACCCCACCTTCGTTGGTCACGTTCAGCGCCTCGGTCTCGGCGTTGATGACGGGTGCCTCGGTCTCGATACCCATCAGCGACCAGGTGCCGCTGCTCAGATAGGCGAAGTTGGCGTTGGTGGCCGGCACGGCGGCCACGGCCGAAGCGGTATCGTGTCCGCCTACGGCGATGACGGGTATATGCCCCAGGCCAGTGATTCGCCGCACTTCCTCGCACAGCGTCCCGATCGGTTCACCGGGAAACACGAAGCGTCCAAAGTTTTCCTCCGTCAGCCCCACGGCACGCAGCAGGTCGGCGTCGAGCCGTCGGCGTCGGGCATCGAGTAGTTGCGAGGTGGAGGCTATGGTGTATTCGGTCACCATCTGTCCGGTAAGCATATAGCTCAGGGCATCGGGTATAAAGAGGATCTTGTGGGCGGCCTCAAGGGCGCTATCGTCGGCGCGGCGCAACGTGTCGAGCTGGAAGAGGGAGTTGAAGTTCATCACCTGTATGCCTGTCTTAGCATACACCTCGCCGCGAGGCACGCGGGCAAAGAGCGCCTCGGGGGCGCCTGTGGTGTGCGGATCGCGATAGGCGTAGGGCTGGCGCAGCAAGTGTCCGTCGGCTCCCACGCAGACGAAGTCCACCCCCCAAGTGTCGATACCTATGGAGGTGATGTTCTCGCCTCGATGTGCCACGATACGCAGTCCGTCGATGATGTGGCGGTACAACGCGAATATGTCCCAATAGAAATGTCCTCCCACCTCGACGAGGTGGTTGGGAAAGCGGTTGATCTCCTCCAGATTCAGCCCGCCTTCGATGAATGTGCCCAAAATGGTGCGGCCACTGGTGGCTCCCAGGTCTACGGCAAAGAAATTCTGCTTCATTGTGTCTCTTAATATGTTTAAGGTATGACGTTTACCCTACGCCGCGAAGTTATCCCTTCGTCACCACATCACGCTTACGCTCCTTGATGGAAAACATGGGCTTTTTGACTTTCCTCAAAAAAAAAACTTCCCGCCCCTCACGGGGAAGGAAGCTTTCCAACTCTTGAAATCTTAGAGTCCAAAAACCTTGAAATTTTAACCTTTATCTTAATTTCACCAGAAGAAATCCCAGATAAGGGGATTCTTCCCATAAATCTTGCTCAAGAGAAATCTTTCAGTTCCTCCTTCAGCCGTTTGCGGATGAAAAAGAGGCGACTTTTCACCGTTCCCATGGGCAATCCCAGCTTCTCAGCGATTTCGCGGTATTTGAAGCCAGCCACGAACATCTGAAACGGTACCTTTATATCGTCGGGGATGGTGTGTATGACCTTGTAGAGTTGCTTCATGTCGTAAGCGAATTCGAAACGGTCGCCCTCCTCATCCTCGATTTGCAGCTGCTGGTTGGACGAGAGCGAATAGTTATCGTCGATAATATTCATCTCGCGCACCGTGCGCCGATAGTTGTTAATGAAGATGTTACGCATCAGCGTGTACATCCATCCCTTCAGGTTCTTGGCATACGTGAACTTCTCGTGGTTGTCCAACGCGTGCAACACACAGTCCTGAACTAAGTCGTTAGCCGAATCGTGATTGGCCGTCAACTTATATGCGAAGCGATGCAAGTCTTTCTCCATCGCTAATATTCCTTGTGTAAATTCTACCTTTTCCATAGCTTATTATCCTTTATGAATGAATACGTCGCGAAGATCCTCTTTTTTAGAATAAGTTTAAATAGCAATTCATCCAAATTGTTTAGCAATTCTTCCTATTTACACTTTATACAGGTTCATTAACTGTTTATCTCGTCTCGGTGCGCTCTCGCTCAGAAACGATAGTCCACGCCCAGTCCGAAGACTTTGTTGGTGCGGCTGTAGGTGCGGTCGATGCCTGTCAGCGCTGCCGCGGCGGGCACCAGCGTCTCGCTCTTGTTGTAGTCGCTGTAGTTGGTCCAGAAGTAGGCCACGTTAACCGTCAGTCGCTTGGTGGCCTTGATGGCCGCTCCGAATCCGAGCGAATACGAATCGCAGGAGAAGCTGGTGTCGCTCTGGAAGGTGTCGGCCAGTCCGTAGTCGGTCTTCTGGAATCCTCCGCTGATGGTAAGGTACTTGATGACGTCCCACTCTACACCCGCCAAGTATTCATGCGTGCCGTGCGTGAGCGCCTTCTGCTTGTCGCCAGCCATGCCCGCGGATTTGTCGAAGAAGTGGTGGTACTCCACCGAGGCGCGCAGCGTGGGCAGGATGTTGTAGCCCACGGCCGCCGTCAGCAGGGCGGGTATGTCGTTGGGGGTGTTCACGCCGTTCTGGTAGGCGGCAAACTGCGGCTCCATCCCAGCGGGAATCTCTAGTACCTTCGTCTTGTTCTCGATGTTGAGATTGGTCATGAACTCGTACTTTAGTCCCATGTTCCACTTTCCCAGCTTCACGTCGGCTCCCAGTATGGGCGTAAGCCCCCACCCCGTCTGGTCGCAGTCCAGCGCGATATCGGCCAGCTTGGTGCCGCCAATCTGGGGCACGTCGGGATTGGCCGTGGCGGTGAGAAAGCCTTCGTAGCCTCCCGAGAAGTAGTTCATCCGCCCACCGGCGAACACGGAGAGCCAGTCCAGGACTTTATAGGAGACGCCCAGCTGGAAGCCATAAATATACTGCCTGCCGTCCAGGGCGCTGTTGATGCCGTACAGGTCGCTCACGGGCTTTCCCAGCGCGGCGCCCAAGCCTTGTAGGGCTTCGTTGCTGTTCATCGTCAATATGGCCAACGCATCGAACATTGGCAGGCCTGTGTCGAACGAAGCCTTTCCTCCTCCACCCACCACGGCGAAGCTGGCCGATACTGTCCAGTCGTTGCGTTTGAACGCCGCTTGGAAACTGGGGATGATGGGAGCCGATGCCTTACCTTTATAATAACGGCTCCCCTCAGGAAAGAGAGGAGAGCTGGCCAGGATGTTGCGCGTCTGATACGCGCTTTGTCCGTTGAGGGATAGATAAAAGCCATTGGTAGGCAAGAATGCCAGTCCGGCTGGATTGGAATATACGCCATCGATGTCGATGGAAGCGCCTCGTGCTAACATACGCAGGAACGCTACATGCTGATTAGTATTTGTTAGGAGCCCACCGGCGAAAGTTGGTATTGAAACGAATAGCATTACGATACCTACGAATGATAATTTTCTCATCTATAAACTTTTTTAGTTGTTATAGGGGACAAAGATAGGCAAATAACCTATACACCACACATAAATCCCGCTATTTTTTCCCCTTTTCCACCATTTTCATTAGGAAATCAAACGGTTACGGATGAAACAGTCGGGAATAAATCGGCATCCATGTACAAGGGCATGCGCGACGCGATAAGTCTTCGCACGATTTCGCTAACCTCATCCGATGAGATTCAGCAGTTTGATCAATGACATACCCACAAGAATGGCGACCGTGAAACTGAGCAATGTGCCTATCAACACATACTCGGTGACCCTGATTTCCTTCGCCTTGCTAAGCTCTCCAAAGCGAAAAATAGACTTGGCGGCCAACAAAAAACCAATCCCCTCGAAGTAGCCGGCAAGTATGAACGTCAGGATGAGGACGCGTTCCAGGCATCCGATCCATTGCCCGGCGTTAGGCAAGCTTTGGTCTTTAGCTTCTATCTCAGTAGTCCATCGCCGGACACACATATTGATGAGAAGAGACGATGGTTTAAGGAGCAATACGTATGCGATGATGATGGACCAAATGCGGTAATCGCCCAAAGATTGAGCAACGAAACGGCACGTTTCGGCATTGCCGAACAGAACGAACCACAATCCCGCTATCACTCCCAAATGAAGAAGCTGATCGATGATGAAAGTAGTGATGCTGTCTTTCCAACATTCCAGTTTCACGATATCTATCGTCAGATGGGTGACAAACAAGACCAAGGGGATGACCCAGTTGTTCCACTGGCCTACCAAGATGTAGCTCACTCCCGCATGGATCAGTGCGTGCAGTACGTGGAAAAGGTATCTCGCCGGTCTCTCGCGATGCTTTCCCTCGCAAATAAGGTCAGTCTGCAAGGGAAAGTCAGCAAGCAGGTGTGCCAGCAACAATTTCAGGAGGATGACAAGGCTCATAAAGCGGCGATGTGTGTCGTGACCAATTTGAAGTAGCGCCCCAGGTAAAGGCGGATGAGGTTTTCCTTGGCAACGCCAAGCAATTTGCTGACGCTTTGGGCGCTCTTGCCTATCTCGACGGCGAGATCTTTCTGGGCGATGTCGCGCGAAAGCGTGGCGTACACGACTTGCGCCTGGGCAACGCTCCAGCTCGAGATTATATCGTCGGCAAAGGCCGTGCTGACTGCCATCTCCTCGTTCACGTCATCCCAGCAGGTCCTCACGGACAAGCGCTCTTTATCCATCTCGTCGAGACCCCGCCCGGAGAGACGAAACGCCTCGCCATCCGACACCACGATCTTCTCCGAACGATAAGAGATGGTACCTACGCCAATGGCCATCCGCGCGTCCCACAAGCTGTCGGTGCTTGGTGGAGTGGAAGCCTTAAGTCCCGCCCGCAAGAGGATAGCGATTTTTAAAGCCAACTCGGGCTTGTCGATAACCATTTGGAAGCTATCGCCCCTGAAGAATTCCATTTCCAATGAGCTAAAGCCCTTCATCTCATTGGCTATCTCGCGCAAGGTAGCCAACAAGGAATCCCGCCATTCGGCCTTTATGGTGGTAGATGCCACAATATCGCCCGTTATCACGCTTTTTGTATCCATAGTGACTGCTATTTACAGTTATATGTCCGCGAATATAGCGACTTTCTTCGAAAAAACAACCATTTTTGGTTGATTTCGGGAAAACAACCGTTTTTGGTTGATTTCGGGGAAACAACCGTTTTTGGTTGATTTCGAAAAAACAACCGTTTTTGGTTGATTTCCCGTCCCCGTATCCCACGTTACCAAGCGTAATTGATGCCGAAGCTGAGTAACTCCTTGAGCTGGAAATAGCTGGTGCCTACGGTGGGCTTGGAGCTGTCGTCGAAGCGGGGATAGACGTAGAGCTTGGTGGAAAGATAACGGTTGAGCACGAAGTTGAACGTGTTCTCCCAGTCCACGCGCGCCCAATGGTAGTTGGTGAGATAGCTCAAGCGGCTATCGAGGGTGATGTACGAAGCTATTTTCCACGTCAGCGTGGCTTGTAGTTGCGAGCCGAGGTCGTTCTTGGCGCTCTTTCCCTCCTCGAGGCCGAAACTGGTCTCGTCCACGTTGGGATTGCCCACGTAGCGCAGGTTGTAGGTGAACGGAGCCGTAAAGACTGATAGCGTGAATTTCTTGTTGCTTACCTTATAGTCCATACCGATACTGACGGCCCAGTCGGCCGGGGCGAGAAAGGCAGATACGAGAGTTTGGTCGTTGGACTTGTAGCCGTGGCAGAACTGCGTCTTGAATTCCGACGAGATGGTGTAGTACCACTTCTTGTGCGCCCGTACGCCCAGCTTGTTGAAAATGCGCAACTGGTCGGTGCTGACCAGGTAGTCGTGGTATTGGTCGGAAGGGGTGGACGTCATGCCCAGCTTGGCATCGAGCTGGTTCTCGAAAAGTACGCGCTCGTTGTCGTTGTAGTTGGCGTTGAGTTGCAGGGTGGCCAGTCCCGAGAAATTACTCTCGCCACCTTTGTACCAGTTGTCCGATACGTGATTCTGGCTGATTTGTATCGATCCATTGCCAGAAGTTATCCACCAGTTGGGCTTACGGATCTCCATTTCCGCCTGTCCCACGTCGGTATCCATTTTCTCGGGTTCAAAAAGGTGCACCACCGATGTCTTGGGCGAAATCTTCGGTCGGGAGTTTCCCCTGAACACGTCGCGGCTCATGATACTCTCTTCCGTGGTGACCACCAGTTCCGGATGAGCGAGATAGAGCGCCATCAGCGCATCGTTCACCTGCCTCTGGACACGCTTCGTGCGGGTAAACGTCAGCGTGTCGTAGGGCAACATGTCGTTTGCCCACCGCGGGACGGTATCTGTCGTGAAGGCCGATTTCCAACTTAGCCGCGAATATTGCGCGATGGGGTCAGAGTAGTAGGCTATAGGAACGAATAGTCGCCAATAATCGGGGTCGGACGCGATATACCTGGGCGGCACGGAAGGATCGTTGAGATAATCCAGCTGGCCGATATACTTATTATAAAGGTACGACACGGTGTCCATGCGAGGCCGTGGTCCCGACATATCCAATTTCTGCATGAGGTATTCGCGGAGTAAAGGAGACAGTGAATCGACCTTCATCGTCCGGACGCCAGGTGCTTCGTTGGCCAGAAGCGGCGACAGGAAAAGCGACAGGAAGAGCATAATAAGTGATGCGGCGAACTTCTTCATATTCTGTTTATTGGATTTAGGCCGCAAAGCTACGCTATTTCCGTAAGAAAACAAAAGAGTAGGCTACAATATTATGTAAGAGAAAGCAAAGTAAGAGTCAAATTGCATTTTTTAATAATTTTGTAGCCCGCAAATCCTACCCGTCTGCGTCTTTTTCCGTACTTTTGCCCACTTTAAGTAGGGAATCAACCCGCTTCATCAGAAACAACTTTAAAAACAGTCATAGCTGTGGTAGAAACAAAGTATATTTTCGTCACCGGAGGCGTGGCCTCTTCCCTTGGGAAAGGCATCATCGCGTCGTCTATCGGCAAATTGTTGCAAGCAAGAGGTTACAACGTAACCATCCAGAAGTTCGACCCGTACATCAACATCGACCCGGGAACCCTCAATCCCTACGAGCATGGCGAATGCTACGTCACCGTAGACGGCCATGAGGCCGACCTCGATTTGGGACATTACGAACGATTCCTCGGCATCGAAACCACCAAAGCCAACAACCTCACCACGGGGCGAATCTACAAAAGCGTCATCGACAAGGAACGCCGGGGCGACTACCTCGGCAAGACCATACAGGTCATCCCGCACATCACCGACGAAATCAAACGTAACGTGAAGTTGCTGGGCAACAGCAAATACAAATTCGACTTCGTGATCACCGAGATAGGCGGCACGGTGGGCGACATAGAGTCGCTACCCTACTTAGAGAGCATCCGCCAGCTGAAGTGGGAACTGGGACGCAACGCCCTCTGCGTACACCTCACCTACGTGCCCTACCTCGCCGCCGCCGGCGAGCTGAAGACCAAGCCCACCCAACACTCCGTAAAAGAGTTGCAGAGCGCGGGGATACAGCCCGACGTCATCGTGCTCCGCGCCGAGCACAACCTGGGAGAGAGCATACGCCGCAAGGTGGCGCAGTTCTGCAACGTCAACGAGCAAGCCGTGGTGCAATCTATCGACGCCGAGACCATCTACGAGGTGCCCATCCTCATGCAGGAGCAGGGATTGGACAGCATCATCCTCGAGAAAGTGGGACTGCCCGTGGACAAGACACCCGAGCTGGGACCGTGGCGCAAATTCCTCGAACGCCGCCACGCCGCGCAGAAGAAAGAAGCCATCCACATCGCCCTCGTGGGCAAGTACGACCTACAGGACGCCTACAAATCCATCCGCGAAGCCCTGTCGCAAGCGGGAACCTACAACGACCGCAAGGTGGAGGTGGACTTCGTGAACAGCGAGAAGCTGAACGCCGCCAACGTCGAGCAGACTCTGAAAGGAATGGCCGGAGTGGTAATAGGGCCAGGATTCGGCGAGCGGGGAATACCCGGTAAGTTCGTCGCCATCGAGTACACCCGCACGCACGACATACCCACCTTCGGCATCTGCCTCGGCATGCAGTGCATGGCCATCGAGTTTGCCCGCGACGTGCTGGGATACACCGACGCCAACTCGCGCGAAATGGACGAGAAGACGCCCCATACTGTCATCGACATCATGGAAGAGCAAAAATCCATCACCAACATGGGCGGCACCATGCGTCTGGGCGCCTACGAATGCGTGCTGCGCAAAGGATCCAAAGCCTGCCAAGCCTACGGCGAGGAGCATATATGCGAGCGCCATCGCCACCGCTACGAGTTCAACAACGAATACAAAGAACAATACGAGGCGGCCGGCATGAAGTGCGTGGGCATCAACCCCGAATCGGATCTCGTCGAGATCGTGGAGATACCCACCCTGCGATGGTTCATCGGCACGCAGTTCCACCCCGAATACAGCAGTACGGTGCTCAAGCCCCATCCGCTCTTCCTGTCGTTCGTGAAAGCGGCGATAGAGAATGAAGGAAACCAGGGGGCAAGCCAACAAGTGGACAAGCAGCAAGAGGATTAAAAGATAAATAAAGGAATAAAGTAAATTATAGAATCTATAGAACGAGGAAGCGGAAGAAACGACAAACGGAGGAAGCTATCCCCTTTGTCAACTTGTCAACTCCCAACCTCGTCAACTAAAAAAAGACAGAATGGATAAGAACACCATCACCGGCATTGTTTTAATAGGTATATTATTAGTGGCGTTCAGCTTCTGGAGCCGCCCGAGCGAAGAACAGCTCGCCGCGCAAAAGAAGTACTACGACTCCATCGCCCTGGTACAGCAACAGGAGGCCGAGCTGAAGATGAAGACGGAAGCCGCGCTGGCCGCCGACACGAAGAAAGCCGAGACGGCCGCCGCGACCGATTCGTCGTCGCTCTTCTTCGCCGCCGCGCACGGCACGGAGCGACAAGTGACCATCGCCAACGACGTGGAAACAGTGACCTTCACCACCAAGGGCGGACGCCCCTACTCCGCCATCCTGAAGAAATACATGGGACAGGACAAGAAGTCGCCCGTGGTGCTCTTCGAGGACAAGGATGCCACCCTCAACTTCAACTTCTACAACAAGGACGGAGCCATACAGACCAAGGACTACTACTTCGAGCCGGTGAACCAGTCGGACAGCAGCGTCACCATGCGCCTCAATACCGCGTCGGACAGCAGCTACATCGACTTCGTCTACACCCTCAAGCCGGGCAGCTACCTGATGAACTTCGAGATCAAAGCCACCGGCATGGCCGACAAGCTGGCCAGCACGCCCTACGTCGACATCGCCTGGGCCGAGCGGGCGCGGCAGTTGGAGAACGGCTACACCTACGAGAGCCGCCTCTCCGAGCTAACCTACAAGTTTACGGGCGACGACGTGAACAACCTCTCCGCCGCGGGCGAGGATAAGAAGAAGCTCGACCGGCCCGTGGACTGGGTGGCGTTCAAGAACCGCTTCTTCTCCGCCGTCTTCCTGGCCGAGAAGAATTTCGATAAAGTGACGGTAAGCTCCAAGGCAGACACGCAGGAGAGCGGCTACATCAAGGATTACTCCGCCGAGATGAACACCTTCTTCGACCCCACCGGCGAGCAACCCTCGCAACTCTACTTCTACTTCGGCCCCAACCATTTCAAAACGCTCAAGGCGCTCGACAACGGACGCGCGGAGAAGTGGGAGCTGAACCGCTTGGTGTACCTCGGCTGGCCGCTGGTGCGCTGGATCAACCAGTTTGTCACCATCAACGTGTTCGACTGGCTCTCGGGCTGGGGATTGCCCATGGGCGTAGTGCTGCTCATCCTCACCATCATGGTGAAGGTAGTAGTCTATCCCGCCACGTGGAAAACCTATATGTCGTCGGCCAAGATGCGCGTGCTGAAGCCGAAGATTGACGAGATCAACAAGAAATACCCCAAGCAGGAAGACGCCATGAAGAAGCAGCAAGAGGTGATGGGCCTGTACAGCCAGTACGGCGTAAGCCCCATGGGCGGATGCTTGCCCATGCTGTTGCAGTTCCCCATACTCATCGCCCTCTTCATGTTTGTGCCCAGCGCCATCGAGCTGCGGCAACAGAGCTTCCTCTGGGCCGACGACCTCTCCACCTACGACGCCATCATCACCTTCCCCTTCCACATCCCCTTCCTCGGCAGCCACCTCAGCCTCTTCTGCCTGCTGATGACGGTAACCAACCTGCTGAACACCAAGTTCACCATGTCCATGCAGGACAACGGCGCGCAGCCGCAGATGGCCGCCATGAAGTGGATGATGTACCTCATGCCCGTGATGTTCCTCTTCGTGCTGAACGACTATCCCTCGGGCCTGAACTACTACTATTTCCTGTCGACACTCATCAGCGTAGGCACCATGATCTTGCTGCGCCGCACCACCGACGAGAAGAAACTGCTCGCCATCCTCGAGGCCAAGAAGAAGACCCCGCAGCAGATGAAGAAGACGGGCTTCGCCGCCCGCCTCGAAGCGATGCAGAAACAACAGGAGGAACTGAAGAAGAGAAAATGATCGTAAATTAAAAATTGAGAATTGAGAATTAAAAAAATAATAGTCCAGCCCGGATAAGGGGATTTCCTTCCCGAATAGTCCCGCTTGATAGAAATGCCTCTCCCGGAGAGATACATTCCTGAAGCCACATATAGCATATAGCGAGATTAGCATCCCCCTCCTCTCCAAGCTATTATTTTTTAATTCTCAATTCTCAATTCTCAATTTAATGAAGTATAGCTATCGCCAGATATGGACCATCGCCTATCCCATCCTCATCAGCTTGGTGATGGAGCAGCTCGTCGGAATGACCGACACCGCTTTCCTCGGTCGCGTGGGCGAGGTGGAGCTGGGCGCGTCGGCCATCGCGGGCGTGTACTACATCGTGCTCTTCATGGCCGCTTTCGGCTTCAGCATCGGCTCTCAGATCCTCATCGGCCGACGCAATGGCGAGGGTAACTACGCCGCCATAGGCCCCATCTTCTACCAAGGCGTCTACTTCCTCTTGGTGGTGGCGGCGGTCATGTTCGCCTTCTCCCGCATCTTCTCTCCTTATATATTAAGCCACATCCTCACGTCCGACCGCGTGGCCGAGGCTACCGAGAGCTACATCCGCTGGCGGGTGTACGGCTTCTTCTTCGCTTCCGTGATGGTGATGTTCAGGGCATTCTTCGTAGGCACCACGCAGACCAAGACGCTGACGCTGAACTCCATCGTGATGGTGCTCTCCAACGTGGGGTTCAACTACATCTTCATCTTCGGCAAGCTGGGCTTTCCCGCGATGGGCATCGCCGGAGCCGCCCTGGGGTCGTCGCTCTCCGAGCTGGTGTCGGTCGTCTTCTTCATCGTCTACACCTGGAAGCGCATCGACATCCGCAAGTACGGACTCAACATACTGCCCGGCCTGCGATGGGACACGCTGAAACGGATACTCAACATCTCCGTATGGACAATGATACAGAACATCGTCTCCATCTCCACCTGGTTCATGTTCTTCCTCTTCGTGGAGCGCCTCGGCGAGCGGCAGCTGGCCATATCCAACGTCATACGCAGCCTCTCGGGCATACCGTTCATGGTGTCCGTGGCCTTTGGCTCCACCTGTAGCACGCTCATCAGCAACCTCATCGGCTCGGGCGACCAGCGGTTTGTCCGCGGCACCATCGCGCAGCACGTGCGCATCGCCTACATGGCCAGCATACCCATACTCATCTTCTTCGCCCTCTTCCCCCACCTCGTCACGGGCATCTACACCGACATCGAATCCCTGCGCCAGGCCGCCGTGCCCTCGCTGTGGGTACTGTGCGCCTCGTACTTGGTGCAGATGCCGGCCAACATCTACTTCCAAGCCGTGTCGGGCACGGGCAACACCCGCAAGGCGTTCCTCATGGAGCTGTCCGTGCTGGTGCTCTACGTGGTCTACTGCACCTACATCGTCTACTACCGCCGCATGGACGTGGCGATCGCCTGGACGGCCGAGGCGATGTACGGCATCTGTATGCTCTTCCTCGCTTCCCAGTACATGAAACGAGGAAAATGGCAGGGGAAAAAGATATAATCCCCGCTTTTTAGCTATCTTCGCCGACGAAAACAACAAACCCCTACATAATTATGAAGTTTAACAATACATTGATCATGATGTCGGCAGCCCTGTTAGCAGCCTCCTGCGGCGGAACCAAAGAAGCAGGAAAGACGGCGGACGACGCTCCGCTCATCGAGAAGTCGACCCTGCGAATAGAGGGACGGCGAATGACACCCGAGGCGCTATGGGCCATGGGACGCATAGGCAACCTCGCCGTGTCGCCCGACGGCAAGCGCGTGGCCTACACCGTAGCCTACTACAGCGTGCCGCAGAACAAGAGCAACCGCGAAGTGTACGTGATGAACGCCGACGGAACCGACAACCGCCAACTGACACACACCTCCTTCCAAGAGAACGAAGTGAGCTGGATAAAGGATGGCAGCAAGCTGGCCTTCCTGAGCAACGACAGCGGCACCAACCAGCTGTACGAGATGAACCCCGACGGCAGCCAGCGCCGGCAACTCACCCACTACGACGGCGACATCGAAGGATACGCCATCAGCCCCGACGGCAAGAAGCTGCTCTTCATCGCCGCCGTGAAGACCCGACCCAGCACCGCCGACAAATACCCCGACCTGCCCAAGGCCACGGGCATCATCGTCACCGACCTGATGTACAAGCATTGGGACGAATGGGTCACCGCGGCACCCCATCCCTTCGTGGCCGACTTCGACGGCGACGGCATCTCCAACGTGGTCGACATCCTCGAGGGCGAACCCTACGAAAGCCCCATGCGCCCGTGGGGAGGCATCGAGCAGCTCGCCTGGAGCGGAGGGTCGGACAAGGTGGCCTACACCTGCCGCAAGAAGACCGGACTGGAATACGCCACTTCCACCAACTCCGACATCTACATCTACGACCTCGCCTCAAGGCAGACCGAGAACATCACCCAGCCCAACAAGGGATACGACACCAATCCCCAATACTCCCCCGACGGCAACTACATCGCCTGGCTCAGCATGGAACGCGACGGCTATGAGGCCGACCAGAACCGCCTCTTCGTGATGAACCTCGCCACGGGCGAGAAACGGTTCGTCAGCAAGGACTTCGCCTCCAACGTCGACGCCTTCGTGTGGAGCGCCGACGCCCGCACCATCTACTTCACCGGCGTATGGCACGGCGAAGTGCAGATACACGCCATCGACCTCGCCACCGACAGCGTGCGTGCCGTCACCAACGGCATGAACGACTACGACGGCGTGGCCCTGCTCGGCACCGACCACCTCATCGCCCGCCGGCACTCCATGAGCGCCGGCGACGAGATATTCGCCGTGGCCATGGACGGCACCGCCACCCAGCTGACGCAAGAGAACAAGCACCTCTACGACCAGATGGACATGGGCAAGGTGGAAGCCCGCTGGATGACCACCACCGACGGCAAGCAGATGCTCACCTGGGTCATCTATCCCCCGCAGTTCGACCCGAAGAAGAAGTACCCCACCCTGCTCTTCTGCGAAGGCGGGCCGCAAAGCCCCGTCAGCCAGTTCTGGAGCTACCGCTGGAACTTCCAGATCATGGCGGCGCACGACTACATCATCGTAGCCCCCAACCGACGCGGCTTACCCGGATTTGGCCTCGAGTGGAACGAAGCCATCAGCGGCGACTACGGCGGACAGTGCATGAAGGACTACTTCACCGCCATCGACGAGATGGCCAAGGAACCCTACGTGGACCGCGACCGCCTGGGATGCGTGGGCGCCAGCTTCGGAGGATTCTCCGTCTACTGGCTCGCCGGACATCACGACAAGCGCTTCAAGGCTTTCATCGCCCACGACGGTATCTTCAACATGGAGATGCAGTACCTCGAGACCGAGGAGAAGTGGTTCGCCGACTGGGACATGGGAGGCCCCTACTGGGACAAGCAGAACACCGTGGCCCAGCGCACCTTCGCCAACTCGCCCCACCGCTTCGTCGACAAATGGGACACCCCCATACTCTGCATACACGGCGAGAAAGACTACCGCATACTGGCCAACCAGGCCATGGCCGCCTTCGACGCCGCCGTGATGCGCAAAGTGCCCGCCGAACTCCTCATCTACCCCGACGAGAACCACTGGGTGCTGAAGCCGCAGAACGGCATACTCTGGCAACGCACCTACTTCGAGTGGCTCGACAAATGGCTGAAGAAATAGGTACTCACCACAGAGGACACAGAGTTTCACAGAGTTTTCAATTTTGCGTAAGAGCTTGCCTATGCAAGAAAAAACTCCGTGAAACTCTGTGTCCTCTGTGGTTTAAACAGCAAACAGCGACATGCGATATGAAAATCAATAAGACCAACGCTGCCCGCCTGCTCGACAAGGCGGGCGTGACGTACGAACTTGTCCCATACCCCGTCGACGAGGACGACCTGAGCGCCATCCACGTGGCCGCCTCGCTGGGCGAGGACGTGGAACAGGTATTCAAGACCCTCGTGCTGCATGGCGACCGCGGCGGGCACTTCGTCTGCGTGGTGCCCGGCGAGCGCGAGGTAGACCTGAAGCTGGCCGCCCGTGCCTCGGGTAACAAGAAGTGCGACCTCGTCCCCGTCAAGGAGCTGCTGCCCCTCACCGGCTACATCCGCGGCGGCTGCTCGCCCATCGGGATGAAGAAGCAGCTGCCCACCTATATCCATCCCAGCTGCCTCGACTTTCCTTATATATATGTCAGCGCGGGCGTGCGGGGACTGCAACTCAAGATCGCCCCGCAAGACTTAATACGGCAGACGGAGGCAGAAATTTGCCCATTGTTTGAGGAATAACCGAGAAAAGGCATATATTTGCAGCCAATTATCACTTTATTAACTTAATAGCATTGATTTAATATGTTTGAAGGACATCCGAAAGGATTATACGCACTCGCGCTGGCCAACACCGGCGAACGGTTCGGCTACTACACCATGCTCGCCATCTTCACCCTATTTTTGCAGGCGAAGTTTGGATATACGGCCGACCAGGCATCGACCATCTACGGCATCTTCTTGGCCGGAGTATATTTCATGCCACTCGTCGGAGGCATACTGGCCGACAAGCTCGGCTTCGGCAAGATGGTCACCACCGGTATCGTCGTCATGTTCGGCGGCTACCTGCTCCTCTCCATCCCCACCGCCGCCAACATGAGCGGCAAAGTCTTGATGTTCGGCGCCTTGGCCCTCATCGCTTGCGGCACGGGACTATTCAAGGGCAACCTGCAAGTAATGGTGGGCAACCTCTACGACTCGCCCGAGTACAGCTCCAAGCGCGACAACGCCTTCAGCCTCTTCTACATGGCCATCAACATTGGCGCGCTGTTTGCCCCCACCGCCGCCACCTACGTCACCAACTGGGTGCTGAAGGGAGCCAACTTCACCTATCACTCCGAGATACCCGCTTTCGCCCACCAGTTCCTGAACGGCACCATCACGCCCAAGGGGGAGGCGTCGCTCAGCGCCCTGCAATCCGCCCAAGGATTCATAGGCGACACCGCCACTTTCTGCACCTCCTACATCGAGAAACTGTCCGAGGCATACAACTACGGCTTCGCCGTGGCTTGCGTCTCGCTCATCGTCTCCATGCTCATCTACGTCGGTTGCCGGTCGATGTTCAAGCACGCCGACTACAACTCCAAACAGAAGGCCGCCAGCACCGGGCAGAACGAACCCGAACTGACGCCTACCGAGACCCGCGAGCGTGTCGTGGCGCTCGTGCTGGTATTCGCCGTCGTCATCTTCTTCTGGATGGCCTTCCACCAGAACGGGCTGACCATGACCTTCTTCGCCCGCGACTTCACCGCCAAGTCCGCTTTCGGCATCGACCGCATCGGCTTCAACGTATGGAACCTCGTGCTCGTCATCATTGCTGTCTATGGTGCCTTTGCTCTCTTCCAAAGCAAGAGCCTGCGAGGGAAGATTATTTCGTCGCTCGCCGTCGTCATCTCGCTTGGCGTGCTCGGGTACTCCTACAGTACGATGGATCCCGAAATCAAGCTCCTTCCGCAAATCTTCCAGCAGTTCAACCCCTTCTTCGTAGTCGCCCTCACGCCCGTCTCCCTCGCCTTGTTCGGCGCTATGGCCAAGCGAAATCGCGAGCCGTCGGCACCCCGCAAGATCGGTATCGGCATGGTCATCGCCGCCCTCGGCTTCCTGCTGCTGGCGATAGGCTCGCTGGGATTGCCCACGCCCAACGAGGTAGAAACCGGCGGCATTGATCCCACGCAATTGGTATCGCCCAACTGGCTCATCTCCACTTACCTCGTGCTCACCTTCGCCGAGCTGGCGCTCTCGCCCATGGGTATCTCGTTCGTGTCGAAAGTGGCGCCGCCCAAGTACAAGGGATTGATGATGGGTGGATGGTTTGGTGCCACCGCCATCGGCAACTACATGACGAGCATTATCGGTTACCTCTGGGGCGGCATTCCGCTCTGGATAGTCTGGAGCGTGCTCATCGTCTGCTGCCTGCTCTCGGCCATCTTCATCTTCTCCGTGATGAAACGGTTGGAGAAAGTGGCGTAAAAATTAAGAATGAAGAATGAAGAATCGCGGTGCATGGCCGCAAGTCCTCATTCTTCATTCTTAATTCCTCATTCCTAATTTCCAAAGATGATATACTTAGAATTTACGTTCCGGACACAACCTTGCACGGAAACCGTCAATGATGTTTTGTCGGCTCTGCTGGCCGACGCGGGATTCGAGAGTTTCGTGGAACGCGCCGACGGGATCGACGCCTACATCCAGCAAGCGCTGATGGACGAAGCGGCCGTCAAGGCCGCCGTCGACGGGTTCCCGATTCCCGACACGACCATCGACTATACCTACCACGAGGCCGAAGACAAGGACTGGAACGAGGAGTGGGAACGCAACTTCTTCCAGCCCCTCGTCGTGGCCGGCCGCTGCGTGGTCCACAGTACCTTCCACACCGACGTTCCGCGGGCGGAGTACGACATCGTCATCAACCCGCAAATGGCCTTCGGCACCGGACATCACGAAACCACCAGCCTCCTCCTCGAGGAGCTGCTCGAGGCCGACCTTGAGGGGAAAACCGTACTCGACATGGGCTGCGGCACCGCCATCCTCGCCATCCTCGCCCGCATGAGGGGAGCCGCCTCCTGTACGGCCATCGACATCGACGAGTGGTGCGTACGCAACGCCGACGAGAACATCGCCCTCAACAACGTGTCGCGCATCACCGTCCTCCAAGGCGATGCCTCCGCCCTCACCGGCCTCGACCCGTTCGACGTGGTGATAGCCAACATCAACCGCAACATTCTCCTGGCCGACATGGCCCGTTACGCTGCCGTCATGGTTCCCGGCGCCCAACTTTATCTCAGCGGATTTTACACCGACGACATCCCCATCCTACTCGACGAAGCGCGGAAGCACGGACTCACCTCCATACACGCCAAGGAGAAGAACAGATGGAGCGTGCTGAAGCTCACCGCGCCTTGAAATTTCCACCAAAAAGAGATGTCCGCATCCAATACGCACGATAATATAGGGTCATGCGTAGAAATCCGTGGGCGAATCGGCCCCAAAATCAACCAAAGATGTGTGCCCGCATGGGGATCGGAGGACTATTTTCCTCGCGCGTTCTCCATGCCATTCGCGAGAGAGGCTATCGAGTTCGCGAAGTGCCCATACGGTTCGCGTGAACGGTTCGCGGGCCTGATAGATGGCCATGCGGTTCGCGTGAACAGTTCGCGGGCCTGATAGATGGCCATGCGGTTCGCGTGAACAGTTCGCGGGTCCGTTAGATGGCCATGCAATTCGCGTGAACGGTTCGCGGGCCTGATGAATGTCCATGCGGTTCGCGTGAACAGTCCGCGGCTTCGAAAAGGTCTGATGTCAAACCATCGATCGATTCGAGCATCCATTCGATCGTGAAGAATGTCCGCAGGCGAGTCGACCAGTGAAGGCAGGGTGCTACACTCGGGGAAACCAAAAAGCGGGTGAGCTTGGCATCAAGCCAAACCCACCCGCACAGGGAATGAATCCTATTGAATTATAAAGAGAGAGAAAAAAGGTTTCGTTATAATAGGAGGGTAGATAATAATGGACTTAGAACTTGACACAACGGACGGGTAAAGCGTGATAGCGATTTTGACTACTAAGGTTCCAACCACCAGAAGAATAACTAAATATCAGATTCTGACTCATGTCTATATTAGTATATCCCAGGCTTGCGCTAAACCAATATAACCCGGTTGTACCTACGAAAGTCATTTTTTCCCCACGAGGCTCCCCCAACATACCTGACGGTGGAAATGCTGGAGCATTAGTGTCGTTATGCCATGGAGTGTTCACATAGCCTACAGACATGGGATCGAGTACGCCTTTACCGTCTATATTGTTGATAGACTGGGAACCCCAAGCAGTTCCTGAATTATTTATCCAAAATCCCCAAAGAGACGTACTCTCTCTCCAGGGTTTTGTCTCACGAGGTTTATATGGCACTATTGGATCAGAAATCTTACTATTAGGCATACGCCATACTCCATTGGTCAAGTAGGCGCAAATATCACCATACCAATATTTGCCATTTTGGAGAATAGCGTTCGCGCTGGGTTCCAGATCTATAGGCTCCAAATATTCCGAGACAGAAGCAACAATAGAGGGATCCGTCTCATAACTATTGTAACCGTTGTAAGTTGCCCCATCACTGGCTGGTGTATAAACCCCTCCATTATCTATGGGCGCGAAGCCTACCAAAGATCCCCATTTGAAGAATATGCCCTGGTAGTATGGAGACGAAGTATTAGCCACCACTGTATTGGGGATATTATCCGTCCCTCCATCTCTGGTGGCAAAGACTAACGTTCCAAGATCCGAGTCCCAATATATATTGGAAAGTGCCCACGTTACCTTTTTCGTCACGGTACTCGTCACTTTGTACCTATATCCCGGCTTAAAAATAAGGGGACTCATTGGATTACCATAACCGATAGGCAACGAGATTATTCCCGATGCGGGGATAGGAATCACCCGAGAATCAAATAGAGGATCCTCGATCGTGATGTTGTTCAAATAGATACGGCTCTGCACCGGATTATTAATGTCTGGCGCGAAACGGATGGTATCGCGATACATAGAAGTAGCCTTGTTCGCCACGTATGTATAACTGAATACGACGGGGGTTTCCTCATCTTTTGTTCCAGAATAGAAAGGGGAGCTAAGAGCCGCGTAAGCATCTGGGATATTTCCCATCTTGGGATAGATAGATTCCGCTTTCGATTTGTAACTGAACCCAGCTCCGAAAGTTCCCAAACGCTGCTTGGCATCGTTATCGTCCAAGGTTACCAAGGTATCCACGACCAACGTCCATTGCAGTTCCGAGAAGGCGTGCTTGAACTGGGCGGTGGGAGGGGCAGCCGTAGAGGAGGCTGTAATTGCGATATTCGGAAGATAGGATACGACGTAATCGGCAAGGATGCCGTTAGCGTCGGACGGAACTGCCGATGTTCCTTGCGTCAGGAACGCGCCACCTGTCAAGGGAGTATAACCAGAGGTAGTGGTTCCCGGAGTTCCCGAAACGTAATCCCCTGGGTTAAAATCCGTCTGGTCGCTATACGAGATGAGCACCAGGTTGTACGTACCAACAGGCAAGACAAGTGCCATATTGCCATTTTGCACGGTGGCCTTTTGGTAACCGACGGGAACATTGCTGGTGTTGCAGGCCACGATGAACACTGTTGACCCATTCTCGAGCGCTCCGGAAGTCGCTCTCGTCATAGGGCTGGCTTCGAGCGTGGTCGTTATCGCGTATTCATCGTCCAGCACTTGAGTGAAACTCATGGCAGACGCGTCGGTGCGGGTAGTGGGCATTCCGTCTCCATATCCCGCGGTGCCCACGGATAGATTGTAGGTCACCATGCCGTTGGCGTCGGGGGTGACGTTCGAAGGATTCTCGTTATTGTCTTCAACGGAGATTCCTTTTTCACAACCGCCCAAGGCTATCAGGGCGGAAGCGCACAACAAATAAATAAGATTTCTTCTCATGATTCTTGCTCTTCTTTCTGTTTGTTCATTACTCTTTTTTTAATTTTCATAAAGACGAATCAGAGTTCATAAGGATTGCTTCCATCGCCCGTGTATCCTTCGCCGCCTCCTTGTGTAGGGTCAGTACCATAATCACTGACTTGGGATCCTGCTTCCGATGGCTTAGCCAGAATACCCCGTTCCAACTGAATAATGATCGTGCTGATAGTTGGTGCTTGATAAATGTCGCGATCATCTTTTTGTTCTTGTTCAATCATAGACATGTTTTACTTACGTTATTAATTAGAGAAAGTTAAATATCGGCCGCGAAGTTCCGCTTTTTTTCTATAATAACAGTCTCAAAAAATACATAATATGTCTCGCTTTATACATGCAAATGTTAAAATCAAGCTTAGTACATTCCCTTTACACTCTACACACCGCGAACCATCCGCGGTGGGGTATCATTGAAAAAACAACATCACCGCATCCCCGTTGGATGCGGCGTAGCGGCGCAGCAGGGAGCGCAATTCCTCGGCGGCCTCGCCCAGGCCGTGGGCACCGCCGTAGCCATTGATGATGGCGAGGATGTGCGTGGTATCGAGGCTCATCTTGGTGCGTTCGTGATCGCTCGTGGGAGTGCCTATACCGCCTATGGCGTCGCGATAGACGGGCAATCCCTCGATGTTGAGCGATCCGCGTCCGATGGCTTCGAACGCCTCTCCGGCTCGTCCGATGCCAAGTTCCAGCTGGCTACCCGCGATGAGGTCGGCGTCAAAACCGCCGATGGAGTAGCCCGTACGGAGAGAGACGAGATTGACGAGGTCGACCAGCGTGTCGATTTGATAGAGCGGGATGCCTCGAGCCATGCGCCGGCGCAGCGCCTCGGCCGAGGGACGGTAGCGCCCGGGATCCTTACCGCAACGCTTGTAGGCCTGGCGTGTGGCGGCGATGGCGGGCTGTAGCTTGATGTCGTCCAGCGACGTGGTGGAAGTGAGCCACTCGCCAAAGACGCCGATCTCCGCCCATAGCCCATCGTTGTAAGGCGTGTTGGTGACGGTGGCGTAGACGGCGGCGCCCGCGAAATCGGGGCATGCTTCCTTGAATAGTGGCGAGAGGGTGATGGTGAACGGAACGGATGGGATCTCTTTATCCATATTCGGTAATAGCTATAGGTGGGTGATCCCCGACAACATTCGCCCCGACCGTATGCCCAATCGGCGGGCCGAGAAGAAATCGTCGGGATTGTTGTAGGTGCAGATGCCGGCCAGCTCGATCCGCTCGTCGGGTACGCCGAAGTCGGCGAGCCTCATGCGGTTGGCCTCCCAAAGGTCGATGTGGCGCTTGCCTGTCGCCGCGTTCCGGCAGGAGACACGTGTCGTGTCGAAACCTGCCGCATGGAACGCCTCGTACACCTCGTCGCCCACCTCGAAGGCCGCGATCGAGATGCTGGGGCCGATACAGGCCAGCAGCCGGTCGCCCGCGGTACCGTAGGCGAGTCGCATCTCCTCGAGGACATGGCCCAGGATGTCGGCTACGGTTCCCCGCCATCCGGCGTGGACGGCGGCGATGGCTTGGTGCTCGGGGTCGTAAAGCAGGATAGGGACGCAGTCGGCGGTAGAGACACAGAGGCAGTAGCCGGGCTGGTCGGTTAGCAGGGCATCGATGCCTTGCAGGCGTTCCGCCTTGCGCTCGGGCGTAAGGGCGCGAAAGTCGGGTGTCAGGCGCAGCGTCCGCGTGCCATGCGTTTGCGTGGGAACCACGAGTTCGGGAGCGGGGCCGGGCAGCGCCTCGAGCAGTAGCTGGCGGTTGCGCCGCACGTGCTCGGGGCTGTCGCCGCAGTAGTGCGAGCAGTTGAACGTGGCGTAGGCGCCCTCGCCTACGCCTCCGTGCCGGGTGGTGGTAAAACACGAAATGTCGGGATATGCGCGCATAAGGTCGTATCCCAACATTCGGCGGTCGGCGGTGAGCGGGGTCATGGGCGCTCCCACTTTTCCATCTCCTCCTCGTCGGCTTCCTCCTCGTCGTATGGGAAGTCGTCGTCGAGGTCGTCGAAATCATCAAGGTCGTCCGTCGCTCCGGGAGCCAGGTCGTCGTCCTCTCCCATCTCTTGCAGTTCCAGCCTAAGCCGGCTCACGTCTTTGGGGCGATGCACGATGGTGGTCTCTATGCGGTTGGTCTCCTTGTTCAGTTCTTGCCACAGGATGTCCTTGAGCACGGTGATGCCCAGTCCGGTAACGGACGAGATGAAGACGTGCGGCACGCCCTCGGGCAGTGTCGGCTCTATCTCGTCCATCAGCTCCTGGTCCAGCATGTCGCTCTTGCTGATGGCCAGCACCCGTCCTTTGTCGAGCATCTCGGGATTGAAGGTGCGTAGCTCGCCGAGCAACACGTCGTATTCGTGGCGTATGTCGTCGCTATCGGCGGGTACCATGAAAAGCAGTAGCGAGTTGCGCTCGATATGCCTGAGGAATCGCAGTCCGAGGCCCTTGCCCTGGCTGGCGCCCTCGATGATGCCGGGGATGTCGGCCATGACGAACGAGCGGTCGTCGCGGTAGGAGACGATGCCGAGGTTCGGCTCGAGGGTGGTGAAGGGGTAGTCGGCGATCTTGGGCTTCGCGGCCGAGACCGCCGAGAGCAGTGTCGATTTCCCGGCGTTGGGAAATCCCACCAATCCGACGTCGGCCAGCAGCTTCAGCTCCATGATGACGGTCATCTCCTGCATCGGCTCACCGGGTTGCGCATAGCGCGGTGCCTGCCGGGTGGAGGTCTTGAAGTGCCAGTTGCCCTGTCCGCCACGTCCGCCGCGCAGGAGGATGACCTCTTGCCCGTCCTCGGTGACGTCGCAGAGGTACGCTCCGGTCTCGGCGTTGTAGACCACCGTTCCGCAGGGCACCTCGATCACCTTGTCGGCTCCGTCCTTGCCGAAGCTGCGGTTCTTGCTTCCCGCCTCGCCATGTCCGGCCATGGCGTGCCGGTCGAACTTTAGGTGCAGCAGCGTCCAGTAGTTGCGGTTGCCTCGGAGGATGACGTGTCCGCCACGTCCTCCGTCGCCTCCGTCGGGTCCTCCCTTGGGGACGTACTTCTCCCGCCTCATGTGCGCGGAGCCTCTTCCGCCCTTACCCGAGCGGCAGTATATCTTTACGTAATCTACGAAATTTGAATTGGGCATGGTTGGGGTGGTGATTAGTGATTAGTGATTGGTGATTAGCGGGAGTTCACCACAGATTACACAGATTCACACAGATTTCACCCCATCCACCGCCTTGCGGATATCGCCGAAGATGTTTTCCAGCGTCCCCAGCCCGTTGATATGGCAATGTTTCTTCTCCTTCTTGTACCAGTCGATGAGGGGGGCGGTCTGCTTGTGGTAGACGTCGAGGCGTTTTTTGATGGTCTCCTCGTTGTCGTCGGCACGTCCCGATTCCTTGCCGCGCTTGATGAGCCGGGTCATAAGCTCGTCTTCGGGTACTTCAAGGTCGACCATCAGCGTCACCTCCTGTCCGCGTTCGGCCAGCATCTTCTTGAGTGCCTCGGCTTGCGCGATGGTGCGGGGGAAACCGTCGAAGATGACCCCCTTGCTCCCCTCGAAGCCGTCGAGTACGCTTGCCAGGATGTCGATCATGAGTTCGTCGGGGATGAGTTGCCCCTGGTCGATGAATCCTTTAGCCGTTTTGCCCAACTCCGTGTCGTTCTTGATCTCGGCACGCAAGACATCGCCCGTGGAGATATGATTGATTCCATACTCGGCGACGATGCGCTCACTCTGCGTTCCCTTTCCTGAACCGGGAGCGCCAAAAATTACAATGTTCAACATGTTCTCTGTTTGCTATTATCTTCTAATCAGAGCAGCTATCCTCGTAGCCACCACTATCCTATTTTGAACTACTTTGATCCTAACTTAACTACTCTAACTACTTGATTACTCCCCTACACCACCGTATAAATGTCGGGATAGTTGCGCCCGAATCCATCGTAGTCCAGGCCGTATCCCACGATGAAGTCGTTGGGTATCCTCATCGCCACGTACTCGATGTCGAGATCAACCTTCAGTTTGTCGGGTTTCAGCAGCAGTGAGGCGATGTGTATGGCGGCGGGGTTGCGGGTGCCGAGCGTCTCGAGCAGGCGTTGCATGGTAAGCCCCGTGTCGACGATATCCTCCACGATGACGATGGTGCGTCCCGAGATATCTTCGTTCAGCCCGATGACTTCCTTGATAACCCCCGTGGAGGTGACACCCTGGTACGACGCCAGCTTCACGAACGAGACTTCGCAAGGAATGGTGATATGCTTCAGCAAGTCGGACGTGAACATGAACGAACCGTTCAGCACGCTGAGGAAGAGCGGGCATTGCCCGGCCAAGTCGCGGTTTATCTCGCCAGCCACGCGAATCACCTCGGCCTGGATGTCCTGTGCCTTGATAGACACGGCAAACTGTTTGTCTTTGATTTGAATGGTTTCCATACAGGGGGCCTTTTTTATAAGTTTGCGGCAAAAGTACTACTTTTATTCTATACTCTCCCTTCGCACATGGATAAAAAACCAAAGTTTCCTATCCTCGCTCACCGCGAATCGCACGGACGCTTCGCGATCCCGAGAGCTTTTCCCGCCGACAGCATAAGGGCTTTCGGAAGAGATAGCAAGTACTTATATACTTCGTGCGGCCTGTTTTTGTGCTTGGGGCGAAAGGCGCGCATTCGGACAAAGCGAAACTCATTAGACGCTGATGACACGGATAACACGGATCTAAAATATATAAATCCGTGTCA
>JAISIZ010000053.1 GCA_031261785.1 Mediterranea sp. (in: CFB group bacteria) | reverse complement strand
TACGGCCAGGAGGAGAAGTCGGAGAACTACTACCAGACGGCGCTCTACATGCTCTTCACCCTCATGGGCGAACGCTCGCGCATGGAGCGGCAGACGGCCAGGGGCCGAGCCGACCTCGTACTGGAAATCGCCGGCACCGTCTACGTCTTCGAGTTCAAGATGATCGGTTACGGCACGGCGGCCGACGCGCTAAAGCAGATCGACGAGAAGGGGTACCTCATCCCCTACAACGCCAGCGGCAAGCGATTAGTGAAGATCGGCGCCGCCTTCAGCAAGGAGACCCGCACGCTGGGAGAGTGGCTGGTGGAGTGATTCCCGATGGGCGAGCCGACAGGAGCATTTTTCGTCCCCATGCTTGTCCGCGCCACGAAATAGATTCGTACCTTTGCCCAGTCTTTAACAACAAAGAAATATTAGCATGAAAATAACCTTCATCCTGGCATGCCTCCTCGTGCCATTCACGCTGCACGCGCAACGCGCGCGCCTCTCCCCGTCGGACCTTGAAACCGAACGAGCCTTTGTCGAAACCTGCACGCGGGCCGCCGCCGAACAAACCGAACTGATGCTGCGCGCCGTGGGAGAACCCACGGGACGGAACTACCCGCGGACGATGTCCAACAACGGACGCCTCGTCACCACCGGCATGTACGACTGGACACCCGGCTTCTTCCCCGGATCGCTCTGGTACCTCTACGAACTGACCGGAGAAACGAAGTGGCGCGACCAGGCCAAGCGGTGGACCGAGACACTGGCTCCCCTACAGACCTTCACCGGACACCACGATCTCGGCTTCATGATGTATTGCAGCTATGGCAACGCCGAACGCCTGGCTCCCGACACGACCTACAACCCGATCCTCGTACGCAGCGCGCAATCCCTCGCCACACGCTTCAGCCCCCGTACCCAGACCATCAAGTCGTGGAACCGGCGTAAAGCCTGGAACGATACCACGACTTGGTACTATCCCGTCATCATCGACAACATGATGAACCTCGAGATGCTCTTCTATGCCTCGCGCGTATCGGGCGACAAACGCTACTACGACATCGCCAGGCAACACGCCGAGACCACCATGCGCAACCATTTCCGCAAGGATTTCACCACCTATCACGTGGTGGACTACGACACCCTCAGCGGACGCGTGCTCCACCGCGCCACCTGCCAGGGATACAGCGACAACTCCACCTGGGCGCGCGGACAGGCATGGGCCATCTACGGCTACACCATGACCTACCGCGAGACGCGCGACCCGCGCTTCCTCCGCGTGGCCGAGAAAGCCACCGCCGCCTACCTGCGCCGCCTGCCGTCCGACCTCGTTCCCCGCTGGGACTTCAACGCCGGCATGAAGGGCTACCGCCCCGAAGGCTCCTCGTACGCCGTCCGTTTTCCCGGCACGGAGCTGCGCGACGCCTCGGCCGCCGCCATCGTCTGCTCCGCGCTGTTCGAGCTGGGCGAGCTGACAGGCAAGCGACGCTATACCCGCCTGGCCATCGAGATGCTGCACAGCCTCGCCTCGCCCGCCTATACCGCCCGTCCGGGCACCAACGCGGACTTCCTGCTGACACACTGCGTGGGCAGCATCCCCCACGAGAACGAGATCGACAAACCGCTCGTCTACGCCGACTATTACTACCTCGAAGCGCTCTGCAGATACAAGAGGTCGCTCGAAGCGGAATGACGCTCCACCAACCATTCGCTCAACGTGCCCCTATCCTTGCCGAAGGCGGCGCCGATCTTCACCAACTGCTTGCCCCGCACGTCGCGGCCGGCGAGCGAGCCGCCTTCGTCGATTTGGCGGAGAGCCTCCGAGGCTATCCCGTAGCCCGGCATCTTGAACTCGAAGAGGTAGACGATGTCGGCTATCCCGACCATAAAGCTGGCACTCCCCTTGGCGGTCTGCCGCTTCATGTCGGTGCTCTCGCTCATGAGGCTGAAGATCAGGTAAAGCGCCGTTTGGTAGAAGCACTCCGTCTTATCCTCCAGCGCATAGTCCGCGTCGCTCAGGCAGGCTTGCAGGCGCGCCATGAACCCTTCCACGTCGCCCCGGTAGAGATCCTGCAAGAAGACCACCGACTTGAACCGTTGGTTGTTCCCCTCGGGCAGATAGATCGGAAGCAGGGCTTTGAGAAAACCGAGCCTGATCTCCTCGTTGGGGAATCCGAGCGTGTATAGCCCTATCGCTGGCACGTAATCCCTGATAGTGAGATATCCGCTCTGGAACATGAAAGAGATGATGTTGTCGCCCTCTTCCAGGCGGTAGTCGATGAGGTCCGTCTGTGAGGCGAATATACCGCCCTCGAAGCTGGGCAGGTACATCTTGGACATCTTGAGGTTCCTGATCCAGAAGTGGAAGTTACTGGGGTAAAACCAATAGTAGCCATAGTTGAGCTTCGCGAACGTGTTCAGTATGCAAAAGGGATTGTACACACATTGGGCCTCCTTGCTGAAGCGGTATCCGCCATACATCCACCGCATCTTCGCCACCGTCTCCTCGTATGTCGCGCCTTCCTTTTCGCCCAGCGCGCGGAGGCCGGTATCGAACCTGTCGGCGACCTCCGCGTCGGTGATGCCGCAGATGCCGATGTATTGCTCGTCCATGCTGATGTTCCACAGCTGGTTCAGGCTGCTGTACATGTTCCGGTAGACCGAGGTCGTGGATCCCGTGAAAAAGACGAAGTGGAGATAAGGGTCGGCCGTCTTCAGCACGCCGTAGAAGCCGCGGAGCTGGACAAGGATGGATTCGCGCAGCTCCTCGTCGTCCATCGCGTGTAGCAAGGGTTTGTCGTATTCGTCGACGAGGATCACCACGCCCTTTCCCGTTTGCTGGCAGGCTCTCTTGATGAGGCCCTGAAAGCGACTGGGAAGCGTGAGTTCCGCCTCGTCTCTCCCCCACTCCGCTTCCAATGCCGACAGGTTGGTGTCCCACGAGGACATAAAGGTCTCCATATCCTTGTAGAACTCCACGTTCATGTTGAGATGAAACACGGGATACCGCTCCCACCTCGTTTCCAACTTCTCTATGGCCAATCCGCTAAAGAGTTCCCGCTTTCCCGAGAAATAAGCGTTCATGGTTGAAAGCAGCAAGCTTTTCCCAAAGCGGGCAGGACGGGCCAGAAAATAAGGCTTTCCCCGCTGGGCCAGCTGATAGATGTGCGCGGTCTTGTCCACATACACGCATCCATCCTTGCGTAGTTTCTCGAAATCCTGTATCCCAATGGGCAGTTTCTGATCGCGTTTCATATAACTATATCCTTTACTTAACGAGAGCAAAGTTACAAAACTATCTCATTTTCAAGGAATAATTTCTAAAAAAAACATTCCAGCGAGCCGTCCGGCTATTCCATCGTCCCGAAAATCATCACGTATGCTTAACCGAATGTGTTATACTTCGTGCGGCCTATTTTTGTGCTTGGGGCGAAAGGCGCGCATTCGGACAAAGCGAAACTCATTAGACGCTGATGACACGGATGACACGGATCTAAAATATATAAATCCGTGTCATCAGCGTCTAAAAAATCATTGCACAAAATTACCCCGCACGAGGTATA
>JAISIZ010000085.1 GCA_031261785.1 Mediterranea sp. (in: CFB group bacteria) | reverse complement strand
ATAGTGCCGGAACTCTCCTTCTTCCCGCATACATACAGGACACAAAGTCGCGACTTTCCCGGCTTGCGCCACCCTATTTTAGGCCATAAGTAGTTGATCCATATAGGGACCTGAGTTTATCCCGTGTCGTCTCCTCGTCAACTTCAAATGCGGTGTAGAGGGTGGCGACGTATGCTTGGGGAGCGTACGTGAGGTAGCACATCGCGCGACATCCTTGCGGGAGGCTATCCGCACCGTGCGGATCCCGTGCGGCGTGCGGGGAGCCATCGCGGCGGCGCGAACATTCCACGCGGCGCGCGCGGGCTTTTCGCGGCGATGAGAATCGTCCTTGTTCGCGGCATGGGCTTTTCGCGGCGGCGCGAAGTGTCCATGTAGCTGGCTTGAGGGGTTCGCGGTGGCGATAAACGTCCCTGTTCGCGACATGGATGTTTCGCGACGGCGCAAGGGTTCCGTGCCGCCAGCGTGAGGTTCTCGCAGAGGCGCGAATATCTTAAATCGAGTAAAATGACTATGCCAACCTTCTATACTATATCCGGTATAGCTTTAAAAACGGACTGAATTTGATTAGGATCGACCACTCCATAGTGATAATTTGCGTATATTTGTGGGCGAAAAGCAATTCGAATATTCAAGATTATGAAATACAACTTAAATGATAAACCCGGCATTCCGCATCTGTTGATGTACGGTCTGCAATGGTTCATCGTGACCATTCCCAGTATTATCATCATAGGTATCGTGGCGGGAGGCATATCTTCCGGGGACGCCAGCGAGCAAGTGTTCTATATGCAAAAACTCTTTATCGCGATGGGATTGATAACCGTCGTGCAAATCCTGTGGGGACACAAACTGCCCTTGGTCATAGGTCCGGCCTCGGTCTTGCTGGTAGGAATCGTCTCCGCGCAGTCTTCCGGAGCGGCGGCAACTTACACTGCCATCATGGTAGGCGGCGCCTTGACAGCCCTCTTGGCCCTCAGCGGATTATTGCGGCGCATTCGCTTCCTTTTCACCTCGCGTGTGATTACCGTCATCCTCATCCTGATAGCCATCACCCTCTCGCCTGTCATCCTAAAACTGATTGTTTCGGACAAGCCCCATGCTTCGTTCAACCTCATCTTTGCCCTTTTGCTGACCTTGGTACTCGTGGTGACAAACTACGCCATGAAAGGCGTATGGAAATCCATGACCATCGTCATTGGACTGATAGGCGGAACCGTCGTCTACAGCCTGCTGAAGGGATTCTCCGGTTTTCCGCAAGCCGAGACCTCAATCGCGGGTTTCGCGGTGAGTCCTTCTTCTTTCTTCTTCCCTTTTAACCCCGAATTCAACGTTGGAACCATCTTGGCGTTCGTGTTTTGCTTCATCGCGCTCATCATCAATGAGCTGGGATCCATCGAAGCCGTGGGACAGATGCTGAAAGCCGACCGGCTCGACCGCCGGGTAAAACGCGGCACCAGCATTCTGGGAATCTCCAATCTCGTGACTGGCTCGATGGGGATCATCGGCCCCGTCGATTTCTCAATGAGCGCCGGAGTAATCGCCTCCACGCAGTGCGCCTCGCGCTATACCCTGATACCTGCCGGATTGGCATTGGTCGCGTGCGCGCTTTTCCCACCCGTCATAGAGATCTTTTCCGGCGTACCGGGCGTAGTATTGGGATGCGTCATGCTCTACCTGATGGCTACGCAGTTTGCCTCCGGCCTGCAAATGCTTATCCTGGAGAAATCCATCGGCAGCTTTAACGACGCCCTGATCATCGCCCTTTCCCTGATGGTCGCCATGATGATCTCTTTCGCGCCCCAAGAGGCTTTCGAGCCTTTTCCCACGCTTCTTCGCCCCATTCTATGCAACGGGTTCGTGATGGGCGTCATCACGGTCCTGCTGTTGGAGCATCTCGTTTTTCGGCATTCAAAGAATTAATGCTTCGTGCCGGCGGCTCCTTGGATACCTGCCAGGCAAAGACGCGACTGCTCACGAACGGCTCATCGCCCCTACAAAACCAAGGTGATATACGTTTGAAAGCAAAAAAAGACCCAATAAGTTTGTCGATTCAGCAAAATGTCCTATCTTTGCACCCGTTAAACGAAAAGGCAATGGCCGCGTAGCTCAACTGAATAGAGTAGCTGACTACGGATCAGCCGGTTACAGGTTTGAATCCTGTCGCGGTCACCACCAACGGTTAACAGGGTCGCGTAGCTCAACTGAATAGAGTAGCTGACTACGGATCAGCCGGTTACAGGTTTGAATCCTGTCGCGATCACCAACGGAAATCCCCCGCTTCACTCATCGAGAGAGGCGGGGGATTTCCGTATCCTAAAGCCCCGTGCCTAAGGAGTGTCCGAGTCGAAATCGAACTCGAAGTCGAAATCGTCGGTGAACTCCGGCTCGACAAATTCCTCGAGTTCGCGGCGCTCCTTCTTCGTGGGGCGGCCGGTTCCCCTGGCCCGGTCGACGAACCCGCTGGCGCGGGTTATCTCGAGCAGCTCGTATTGGTCGGGCGTGGTGACGTTCTCCATCACCTCGGGCAGCAACTTCGCCCCCACCCGCTTCTCGATGGCTTGCAACACCTTGAAGGAATAGGTGACAGGCGGCTTACGCACCTGCACCACGTCGCCCGCGTTGACCACGCGCGCCGCCTTGGCCAGCGCGCCGTTGATGCTCACGCGCCCCTTCTTGCAGGCTTCGGCCGCGATGGTGCGCGTCTTGAAGATGCGGGCAGCCCACATCCATTTGTCTATCCTTGCTCCGTTCATGGGTGTTCGCCGTGTTTGTTGAACTGGTTCATGGTGATGTTGATTCCCGCCAGGCAAAAGCTCTTGATCATGTCGCCCGCGGTGGCGAGGCGCTCGTCCATCGTCTTGAGATCCTCGTCGGTGAAGTGCCCCAGCACGTAGTCCACCTGTCCGCCCCGCGGGAAATCGTTGCCTATGCCGAAGCGCAAGCGGGCGTAGTCCTGCGTGCCGAGGGTGACGGCGATGTGCCTGAGGCCGTTGTGCCCGGCGTCGCTACCCTTGGGCTTGAGGCGCAATGCGCCGAAAGGGAGGGCGATGTCGTCCACCACGATGAGGAGCTGCTCCAGGGGAATGTTCTCCTTCTGCATCCAGTAGCGCACGGCGAAGCCGCTGAGATTCATGAACGTGGAAGGCTTCAGCAGGAAGAGCTGCCGCCCCTTGACGCTGAAGTCGGTGACAAACCCGTAGCGCCTGTCGACAAATGGCGGCGCCCCGGCCGAACGGGCCAACGCGTCGACGGTCATGAAGCCGATGTTGTGACGGGTCTCGTGATATTCGGGACCGATGTTGCCCAATCCTACAATTAAGTATTTTATCATTTTCTTCTTTTAGTTGACGAGTTGAGGGGGGAGAGATGAGCTGGGCTTACAGCCCGCGACGACATACTCCCTCAGGAGCCCAACGCGTCGCGTCGCTCTGCGTTGGGCTGGGTTAAGAGCCTTACAGGCAAAGGCTTTCAGCCACATTCCAGCCCTTTCAGGGCATCCTGCCCAGCGATTGGTCAATCTCGCTAAATCCATATCATAATACTTGCGAAAGTTCAAATATGTCTTACCAACGTCCCATTAATAATCAACGAGGTCCTCAAAATCAACGAGGGGACAAGGAGGATGGTATCTCCCTTGTCCCCTCGCCCCCTTGTTGATTGGTCTCTTGGGATTATATCCTATTTGCCTGCGGCGGCCGCGGCGGCCGCGCCTCTCGCGGCGCGTGTCAACTTCACGGCGCAAACTACGGCATCCTTGGCGCTCATCAGCTCCAGCTTCTCGAAGCTCAGCTCGCCCACCTTCACGGTCTTTCCCAGTCCGAGGTGCGCCACGTTGACCACCAGCTTCTCGGGAATGTCGCCGTACAGGGCTTTCACCTTGATCTTGCGCATTTGCAGCGCCAGCTTACCACCGGCCTTCACGCCCTCGGCCAGCCCTTCGAGCTGTACGGGCACCTCAATGACGATGGGTTTGGCCTCGTCGATCTGGAAGAAGTCGACGTGCAGGATGTTATCCTTCACGGGATGGAACTGTATATCCTTGAGGATGGCCTTGGTGAGCTTGCCATCGATGTTGAGGTTCACCACGTAGATATGCGGGGTGTAGACGAGGTTGCGCAGTCCTTCGTTGGTCACGGTGAAGTGAACCACTTCCTGGCCATTTCCGTACAGGACGCAAGGCACGCCGCCTTCCTTACGGATTTTCTTCAATGCCCTCGCCTGTTCCGAGGAGCGTTCCGCGATGGTTCTCGCGGTTCCTTTTACTTCGATTGATTTCATCTTCTTAAAAAACTTGTGTTACTCTAAATTAAGTTACTTTGCTTAATTCACCATCACACGATGTGGCCTCGGCCCATACGATGTTGCAAAAAAGCGGTGCAAAAGTAGAACCTTTTTTCGGATTATCAAAGGATTGAGCGGTTAAAAGTCGATATCGATCCTTATTTCGTCGCCCAGCCCATCGGCGTCCTTCTCCCCGCCGCAAGGCGAGATGGGGTATGCGTCCTCTTCGGCCGCCTCGTCGGGGTCGTTCTCCCTGATATAGTTGATGGCCCGTTCCATCCCTCGCATGAACTTGTCGAAATCCTCCCTATAGAGGAATATCTTGTGCTTCTCGAAGTTCACTATCGGGGTATCCAACTCTCCGCTGACCACCTTCTTGCTCTCCGTGATGGAGAGGAACATCTCGTCGTTGCGGCTCCTCTTCACGTCGACATAGTAGATTCGCTTTCCGGCCTTGATGGCTTGCGAGAAAGCGATCTCTTTCTCATTTCTATCCATAATCTTCCTCTTGCTTAAAACAGTGTTGATAAGTAAATCGGCCCCAAAATTGGATATTTTTTCCCAATCGTCAAAAGAAAAAGCGGAGAGAATGGGGTCGGACACAAAAAAATGTGCCTTTGTTTGTCGGAACTCGCTTAAAATGCCTACTTTTGCAATCCGATAATAACAGTTTAATTGAAATATGATCAACAGAGTCCTTATTCGCCTCAAGATTATACAAATAGTGTATGCCTACTATCAGAATGGCAACAAAAATCTCGACTCAGCGGAGAAAGAGCTATTTTTTAGTCTCTCGAAGGCGTATGACCTTTACAATTACCTGCTCATGCTCATGGTAGCGGTGACAGAGTACGCACAGAAACGCATAGATGCGGCAAAAGCGAAATTAGCCCCCTCGGAAGAGGAGAAGAATCCCAGCACGAAGTTCGTGGACAACAAATTCATCGCCCAGCTGGACGTCAACAAGCAGCTGATGGAATTTATCGCCAACCAGAAACGGACCTGGACAAACGACCAAGCCTTCGTCAAGGGGCTGTACGAACAGATCGTGGAGACCGACGTCTATAAGGAGTACATGGCTTCGCCCGACAATTCGTACGCCGCCGACCGCGAGGTATGGCGCCAGCTATACAGGGATTGCGTCTTGCAGAACGACGCGCTCGACCAACTGCTGGAAGACCAAAGCCTCTACTGGAACGACGACAAAGAAGTGGTGGACACGTTCGTCATGAAAACCATCAAGCGTTTCGACCCCAAGAACGGCGCCAACCAGACGCTGCTGCCCGAATTCAAGGACGAGGAAGAGCGCGAACTGGCGCGCAGGCTGTTCAGGCGCACCATACTGAACGCCGACTATTACTACCACCTCATCGAAGACAACACGCCCAACTGGGAGCTGGAACGCATCGCCTTCATGGACATCGTCATCATGCAGACGGCGCTGGCGGAAATCCTCACCTTCCCTGCCATACCCGTCAGCGTATCCATCAACGAGTACGTGGACCTGGCCAAGCTATACAGCACGCCGAAGAGCGGCGCGTTCATCAACGGCACGCTCGAAGGCATCGTGAAGCAACTGAAAAAAGAGGGTAAGTTGGACAAGTGACGACTACCTATAATATAATGTATATAGTAGAAACCCAAAAACAAGTATCTGTATGAACGCATTAACCCTATTGTTGCAAGGCGCCACACCAGCTGGCGGTGGCTTTTTCGGAGGAGGTAAAGAGATCTGGATCATGCTGATCGCGATGTTCGCTATCATGTATTTCTTCATGATCCGTCCGCAGAACAAGAAGCAGAAGGAGATCTCCAATTTCCGCAAGTCGCTCCAGGTGAACCAGCACGTGGTAACCGCGGGCGGCATATTTGGTGTCATCAAGGAGATCACGGACAACTACGTGGTGCTCGAGATCGCTTCCAACGTGAAGATAAAGATCGACAAGAACTCCCTCTATGCCGACAACAGCTCGGCCGCGGGCGCCCAGCAGTCGAAGTAATCCCACAGACAAGGAACCGAAGATGCACGAACGTCGGGACGACATAAAGCGCATTTGTTCCCAATTATACGAGAAGACCAAGAGCTTCCTGCTGAGCAAGCAAAGCAGGCAGTTCCTCGTCTTCTTGTTCTTTTTCGTGGTCGCCGCGGGCTTCTGGCTCCTACAGACCCTCAACAGGGATTACGAGACGGAGATCGGCGTGCCCCTCCGGTTGGTCGACCTCCCCGAGAACGTAGTCATCACCTCCCCTCCCCCTACGGAGCTACGCCTGCGCGTGCGCGACAAAGGCACGGTGTTGGTGAACTACCTGCTGGGCAAAGGGCCGGGAACGGTGGAACTCAGCTTCGCCGACTACCGGGGAACCGACAACAGGGTGAGCGTCCCCGTCTCCACGCTGGAGAAGCAGATACTCAATCGCCTGCCTGGATCCACAGTCATCCTCGGGATCAGGCCCGAGAGCGTCGACTACATCTACTCCGAGGGAAAAGCCAAGCGAGTCCCCATACGCTTGCGGGGAAAAGTGGCGGCCGGCATGCAATACTACGTGTCCGACACGCTCTTCGCCTACGACTCCGTACAGGTCTACGCCCCGGCCAATATACTCGACACCCTGCGAACGGCCTATACCGAAGCCGTGCGGGTGGAAGGCATCGCCGACACCACACGCTTGCGGGTCGCCTTCGCCCACGTCGAGGGAGCGAAATTTGTCCCCGATGCGGTCGATGTCACCTTCCCCGTCGACATCTATACGGAGAAAACGGTAGAGGTGCCGATCGTCGGCGTCGGTTTCCCGACCGAGAAAGATCTCCGCACCTTCCCCTCCAAGGTGCAAGTCACCTTCCAGGTGGGGCTGAAACATTTCCAGGGCGTGAAGGCGAGCGACTTCGGCATCAACGTCTCCTACGACGAGCTGCTCAAGCTGGGTGCCGACAAGTACACGGTGAAGCTCGCCTACCACCCCACTTACGTCAGCCACATCCGCGTCGTTCCGGCGCAGGTGGATTTCCTTATCGAACAGAACACCGCGGCCAATGGCGACTAAGATTGGCATCACCGGTGGCATAGGCAGCGGAAAGAGCGTGGTGGCTCGCCTGCTGGAGACGATGGGCGTACCCGTCTACATCTCCGACGTGGAGGCCAAGCGCCTTACACAGTCCGACCAACGCATCCGACAGGAGCTGACGGCACTCGTGGGCGACGAAGTCTATCTGCCCGACGGACAGCTCAACCGGCTCTTGCTGGCCAAATACCTCTTCGGCGACCAAGCGCGCGCAGGGGCGGTGAATGCCATCATTCACCCGCAGGTAAAGGAGGACTTCCGACGTTGGGCCGGGCAACGGCCGGACGGCAGCCGCGACCTGGTAGCCATGGAATCGGCCATCTTGATCGAATCGGGCTTTCGCGACGAGGTAGACCTGCTCGTCACGGTCTACGCCCCGCTCGACCTGAGGATCCGGCGGGCGACAAGCCGCGACGGAGCCTCGAGAGAGCAAGTGCTGGCGCGCGTCGAAGCACAGATGGACGACGACGAGAAACGCGCGCTAGCCGACTTCGTGATACAGAACGACGGCAAAGCCGCATTGATTCCGCAGGTTTTGAGACTTATCTCTTTCGCTTCCGGAAATAATGACTACCTTTGTTCCGCTAAAAACAAATAATAACAATAGAATAGATTACACTATGTTGAAGACTATTTTGTCAATCGCCGGACGACCGGGATTGTACAAGCTCATTTCGCGCGGGAAGAACATGCTGATCGTTGAATCCATCAGTGCCGACAAGAAACGTTTTCCCGCCTACGGGAGCGAGAAAATCATCTCATTGGCCGATATAGCGATGTACACCGACGAAGAAGAAGTGCCCCTGCGCCAAGTGCTCGAAGCGATAAAGGAAAAAGAGGGAACGGCCACCGCCTCCATCGACCCCAAGAAAGCCAGCGGCGAGGAGCTGCGCGACTACTTGGCCTCCGTACTGCCCAACTTCGACCGCGAACGGGTGTATGTCACCGACATCAAGAAGCTCGTCTCCTGGTACAACATCCTGGTGGAGAACGGCATCACCGACTTCAAGGCCGAGGAAGAAGAGAAAGAAGAGGGACAAGAGAATAAAGAAGAAGAGAACAAAGCGTCCGAATAAAGCAGAAACAAAAATGGCAAAAGAACTGAAAGACCTCACCAAGCGAAGCGAGAACTACTCGCAGTGGTACAACGAGCTGGTGGTGAAGGCCGACCTGGCGGAGCAATCCGCCGTACGTGGCTGCATGGTGATCAAGCCCTACGGCTACGCCATCTGGGAGAAGATGCAGCGCCAACTCGACGACATGTTCAAGGAGACGGGACACGTCAACGCATACTTCCCCCTGCTTATCCCCAAGTCCTTCCTCAGCAGGGAAGCCGAGCATGTGGAAGGATTCGCCAAGGAGTGCGCCGTAGTGACACACTACCGGCTGAAGAACGCCGCCGACGGCTCAGGCGTGGTGGTCGACCCCGCCGCCAGGCTGGAAGAAGAACTCATCATCCGCCCCACCTCGGAAACCATCATCTGGAACACTTATAAGAACTGGATTCACTCCTACCGCGACCTGCCCGTGCTGTGCAACCAGTGGGCCAACGTCTTCAGGTGGGAGATGCGCACACGCCTCTTCCTGCGCACGGCGGAATTCCTGTGGCAAGAGGGGCACACCGCCCACGCCACCCGCCAAGAGGCCGAAGAGGAGGCGAAGCGGATGCTCGACGTCTACGCCGACTTTGCCGAGAACTACATGGGCATACCCGTCGTCAAGGGCGTGAAGTCGGCCAACGAACGCTTCGCCGGCGCGCTCGACACCTATACCATCGAGGCGATGATGCAGGACGGCAAGGCCTTGCAGAGCGGCACGTCGCACTTCCTCGGACAGAACTTCGCCAAGGCGTTCGACGTGCAGTTCGTCAACAAGGAGAACCAGTTGGAGTACGTATGGGCCACCTCGTGGGGCGTATCCACACGGTTGGTGGGCGCGCTCATCATGACGCATTCCGACGACAACGGACTGGTGCTCCCCCCGCGTCTGGCACCCATACAGGTTGTCATCGTACCCATCTACAAGAACGAGGAACAGCTCAAGCAGATCGACGCCAAGGTGGCGGGCATCGTGGCCCGGCTGAAGGCGCTGGGCATCTCCGTGAAGTACGACAACGCCGACAACAAGCGCCCCGGCTTCAAGTTTGCCGACTACGAGCTGCGGGGCGTGCCCGTGCGGTTGGTGATGGGCGGACGCGACCTCGAAAACGGCACCATGGAGGTAATGCGCCGCGACACGCTGGAGAAGGAAACACGCCCCTGCGAAGGCATCGAGGAATACGTGCGCGACTTGCTCGACGAGATACAGGCCAACATCCACCGCAAGGCTTTGGACTACCGCACGTCGCGCGTCAGCACCGTCGACACGTACGAGGAGTTCAAGGAGAAGATCGAGGAAGGCGGATTCATACTCGCCCACTGGGACGGAACCACCGAGACCGAGGAAAAGATCAAGGAAGAGACGAAAGCCACCATACGCTGCATCCCCTACGACTCGTTCGTGCCTGGCGACAAAGAACCCGGACGGTGCATGGTCACCGGAAAGCCGTCGCCCTGTAAGGTGATTTTCGCACGCGCGTACTAATATTCATATTTATTTTCATCATACCATGATTTGGAACGAAAGCATTGAGTGCATGGATCGCCAGAGCCTTCGCAAGCTGCAAGGGATACGCCTCAAGAAGATGGTAGACTACGTGTATCACAACACGCCGTTCTACAGAAAGAAAATGCAGGAGATGGGCATCACGCCCGACGATATCGACACCATCGACGATATCGCGAAACTGCCGTTTACCACCAAGTACGATCTTCGGGACAACTATCCTTTCGGGCTATGCGCCGTGCCGATGAGCCAAATCGTGCGCATACACGCCTCGTCGGGTACCACGGGCAAACCCACTGTCGTGGGATACACCCGCAAGGATCTGGCCACGTGGACGGAGAGCATCTCGAGAGCTTTCACCGCCTTCGGGGCCGACCGCTCGGACATCTTCCAGGTGTCCTACGGTTACGGCCTCTTCACGGGCGGGCTGGGCGCGCACGACGGTGCCGAGAACATCGGCGCGTCGGTCATACCCATGTCGAGCGGCAACACCGAGAAGCAGATCACGCTCATGCACGACTTCGGCTCCACCGTGCTCTGCTGCACCCCCTCGTACGCCCTCTACCTGGCCGACGCCATCAAGGACTCGGGGCTGCCCCGCGAGGAATTCCGCCTAAAGGCCGGCGCGTTCGGCGCCGAGCCATGGACGGAGAGCATGCGCCGCGAGATCGAGGAGAAGCTGGGCATCAAGGCGTTCGACATCTACGGGCTGAGCGAGATAGCCGGCCCCGGCGTGGGCTACGAGTGCGAACACCAGTGCGGCACACACCTCAGCGAGGACCACTACTTCCCCGAAATCGTCGACCCCGTCACGCTGCTGCCCGTAGCTCCCGGCGAGCCGGGCGAGCTGGTCTTCACCCACCTCACCAAGGAGGGAATGCCGCTGCTGCGCTACCGCACCCGCGACCTCACCGCCTTGCACTACGACACCTGCGCGTGTGGCCGCACGTTGGTGCGGATGGACCGCATCCTCGGACGCAGCGACGACATGCTCATCATCCGCGGCGTGAACGTATTCCCCACACAGGTGGAATCCGTCATCCTCGAGATGCCCGAGTTCGAACCCCACTACCTGCTCATCGTCGGCCGCGAAAACAATACCGACACCATGGAGCTGCGCGTAGAGGTGCGCCCCGACTTCTATTCCGACGAAATCAACAAGATGGTCGAGCTGAAGAAGAAACTGCACGCACGCCTGCAAAGCGTGCTGGGACTGGGCGTGAACGTGAAGCTGGTGGAACCGCGCTCCATAGAGCGCAGCGTGGGCAAAGCCAAGCGAGTGATAGACAACCGGAAATTATAATTCAAAGATATGGTAGCAAAACAACTTTCCATCTTTCTGGAGAACAAATCGGGCCGGCTCACCGAGGTGACCGAGGTGCTCGGCCGCGAGAACATCAACCTCTCCGCACTGTGTATCGCCGAGAATGCCGACTTTGGCATCCTGCGAGGCATCGTCTCCGAACCCGACCGCGCTTACGCGGTGCTGAAAGCGAACCGCTTCGCCGTCAACATCACCGACGTGATAGGCATCAGCTGCCCCAACGTGCCGGGAGCGCTCGCCAAGGTATTGGCCTACCTCTCCGACGAAGGAGTATTCATCGAGTACATGTACTCCTTCGCCAACAACGGCATAGCCAACGTAGTCATCCGCCCCAGCGACCTGGAGAAATGCATCGAGGTGCTGAAAGAGAAAAAGGTGGAGCTGCTCGCCGCGAGCGACTTGTACCAGCTGTGACCTTTTTCGCCACAAATCATGCGGATTCACACAGATTGTTTTATCACTATGGAGCAATCTGTGAGAATCCGTGTAACCCGTGACTCCCCCTTTCGGCTCGCCAAACTCTCCCCGCCGTGGTGAATTTCTCTTAAAAAGCCCCCGTTTCATTGCCATATCTCCCACATTTGACTAACTTTGCGCACTATTTGTACCAGCATGAAGAAAAATATCTTAATAACCCTGTTCGCGGCAGCCATTCTCAGCTCGTGCGGAGAATACAACCAGTTGCTCAAGAGCACCGATTACGAGTATAAGTACGAAGCTGCCAAAAACTACTTCGCCAAGGGGCAATACGCCCGCTCCGCCACCTTGCTGAACGAGCTGATCACCATCCTCAAGGGGACGGACAAAGCCGAGGAATCGCTCTACATGTTGGGCATGAGCTACTACAACCAAGGCGATTACCAGACTGCCGCCCAGACGTTTATCACTTACTACAACACCTATCCCCGCGGCACGTTCACCGAGCTGGCGAGGTTCCACGCGGGAAAAGCGCTCTACCTCGACACGCCCGACCCGCGGCTCGACCAGACGAGCACGTTCCATGCCATCCAGCAGTTGCAGTCGTTCCTCGAGTATTTCCCGAACAGCAGCAAGGACAAGGAGGCGCAGGATATGGTGTTCGCCCTGCAAGACAAGCTGGTGGAGAAAGAGCTGGGCGCCGCGAGGCTGTACTACAACCTGGGCACCTACCTCGGCAACAACTACCTGTCGTGCGTCATCACCGCGCAGAACGCGCTGAAGGATTATCCCTACACCGATTATCGCGAGGAACTCTCCATACTGGTGCTGAGGGCCAAGTACGAAATGGCGGTGAACAGCGTGCTGGACAAGCGTATGGATCGTTACCGCGACACGGTCGACGAGTACTACGCCTTCAAGAACGAATTTCCCGAGAGCAAATATCTCAAGGAGGCCGAAAAGATTTTCAGCGCCTCCGAAAAGGTCGTCGGGAAAGAGGAGCAAGAATGAGATAGATGTGTTTTTTAAAGATAACAGTGGATTAAATAGATCAATAGACAATATGGATTACAGAAAAACAAACGCGCCGACCACGACGGTGACGCGCGACCTGATGGAACTTAGCTCCGACACGAGCAACATCTACGAGACCGTTGCCATTATCGGCAAGCGTGCCAACCAGATCAGCGTGGAGATCAAGAACGACCTCTCCAAGAAGCTCTCCGAGTTCGCCTCGTACAACGACAATATGGAAGAGGTGTTCGAGAACAGGGAGCAGATCGAGATTTCCAGATATTACGAGAAGCTGCCGAAGCCGACCCTGATAGCCACGCAAGAGTACATCGAAGGGAAAGTGTACTACCGGAATCCCGCCAAGGAGAAAGACAAACTCCAGTAACAAGACCGCTCTCCCTCCCACCCTCCTCCCTTTATGATTCAACGCATACAAACCGTTTATCTGCTCATCGCCACGGGCTTGCTGATAACGGCGCTGTGCCTTCCGCTGGGCTACTTCATGGACGCCTCGGGGGCACAGCACGTGTTCAAGGCACTCGGCAGTCAGCTGGCCGACGGCCACCACAGCACGTGGGGACTGTTCGTCATCCTGCTGCTTAGCGCCATTGTCGACGTGGTCGCCATCCTCGCCTTCGCCGTGCGTGTCTTGCAGATTCGCCTCACCATCTTTTGCGGCTTGCTGCTGGTAGGCTTCTACATCGCTTTCGTGGCCTTCTACTTCATGCTGAAACCCGACGCCACCACCTTCCGCGTGGGCTGGGCGCTCTGCCTCCCGCTCGTGGCCATCATCCTCAATCTACTGGCGCTCAGAGCCATCGCCCGCGACGAGCTGATGGTGAGGGCGGCGGATAGGATACGATGAATAAAGCGCTTTTGGCGCACTATTTGATGCTTGTTGGCCGTACACACAGCAATGTGTAGACTAACGATAAAAATGGATATGGCATACATCGATTATTATAAGGTGCTGGGGGTGGAGAAAACAGCCTCGCAGGCCGACATCAAGAAGGCGTTCAGGAAGATGGCCCGGAAGTACCATCCCGACCTGAACCACGACGACCCGCACGCCAAGGAGAAATTCCAGCAGGTGAACGAGGCCAACGAAGTGCTGGGCGACCTCGAGAAACGAAAGAAATACGATGAGTATGGCGAGCAATGGAAACACGCCGACGAGTTCGAGGCCCAGAAACGCGCGCGGCAGCAAGCGGGCGGCGGAGAGTTCGGCGATTTCGGCGGATTTGGCGGCTCACAGGGTTATTCCGGCGGTAACGGCACGTACTGGTACAGCAGCCCGGGAGGCGACGAGGACTTCGCGTCGGCGGCGGGCAATGCCAGCGGATTCTCCGACTTTTTCGAATCGCTCTTCGGAAAGATGGGCGCCAGAGCCTCGGGCAAGGGACGCGCGGCGGCCTTCAAGGGGCACGACTACCAAGCCAAGCTGAGCCTCACGCTCCGCGAAGCCGCCACCACCCACAAACAAGTGCTGACCGTAGGCGACCGGCAGGTGCGTATCACCATACCCGCCGGCGTGGCCAACGGACAGGTCATCAAGCTGAAGGGATATGGCGCCCAAGGCAGCGGAGGCGCGCAAGCCGGCGACCTCTACATCACCTTCGTTATCACCCCCGATCCCGTGTTCGTCCGCGAGGGCAACGACCTCTACGCCAACGTCGACCTCGACCTCTACACCGCCGTGCTGGGTGGTGAGCAGATCGTGGAGACGCTGGACGGCAAGGTGAAACTGAACGTCAAGCCGGGCACGCAGAGCGGCACCAAGGTGCGTCTCCGCGGAAAAGGATTCCCCGTCTACAAGAAGGAAGGACAATACGGCAGCCTGATCGTGACCTACGACGTCAAGATCCCCACCCGGCTGACGGAACAGCAGAAAGAGCTGTTCCGCCAACTCCAGCGAGGTCTATAAACAAGCGGCGCCTACGTGCGTTACACGTACGTCTCGAGGAATTTCACGCCCCCTTCTTCGGGAACAACCGTGACATATTGCGTGGTGGCGGGCAGGAGGATTGTCTCGCCGGCACGCATCTCCAGCTCGTTGCCTTCGTCGTCCTTCACCCGCGCGGCACCCTCCATACAGATAAATATCACGAAAGAATCCAGCTCGGAATAGTCGCAGCCGATCTCTTCCGTCATGTCGTAGACCGAGGTGGTGAAGTACGGGCACGCCACCAGCTCCACCGGCTCGTTTTTCTCGGGGTCGTACGCGGTGCGATAGTCGTCGAGCACTTCGTAGTTGATGGCGTCGCGAGCCATCTCGGTATGCAGCTCGCGAGTCTTGCCGTTGGCATCTTTGCGGTTGAAGTCGTAGATGCGGTAGGTGATGTCCGAAGTCTCCTGGATCTCGGCGATGAAGGCGCCCGCGCCGATGCTGTGCACGCGTCCGGCGGGGAGGAAGAATACGTCTCCCGGGTGGATGTCATACTCCTGCAACACGTCGGTGATCGTATTGTTCAGCACCCGTTCCTTATATTCCTTGGGAGTGATCTGTCGCGAGAAACCCGAACGGAGCTTGGCGCCCGGGGCGGCGCCTATCACGTACCACATCTCGGTCTTCCCCAGGGAGTTGTGCCGTTTCTTGGCCAGCTCGTCCGTGGGATGTACCTGGATGGAGAGGTCCTGCTTGGCGTCGATAAATTTGATGAGCAATGGGAATTTGTTGCCAAAGCGGGCATAATTGCCTTCGCCCACCAGTTCTTCGCGGTACCTTCTCACCAGCTCGGTAAGGTTCAATCCTTTGTCAGGCCCGTTGGCCACTACGGATTCGTTATTCTCTACGCCGGAAATCTCCCAGCTTTCGCCTACCCCCGCCAAGTCGGAATGCAGATGCTTGAACGGGATCAGCCTTTCGCCTCCCCAAAGCATCTGCTTCAGGATAGGCTCAAATTTCATTGGATACATAGTTCTATTCTATATGTTACACAACATTAACTACTACGGTTTGAGTTGCCGATATCAGGCGGCAAACATACGAAAAAACATTCGTCTTTTAACAAATAAAGTCATTTTTTTCTTTGGTGGCTAAACTTTCATAACGTCGCCCTAACATTTATCATGAATCGTTTGGGAGAACAGAAGAAATTCTCTTTATTTGCAGGAAATTTTAATAATACGTAAGGTATGAATAACACATTCCCCACAGAAAATAATCTTTCCGGCCTCCGTCGGGAAGATTTCATGACGGAGATAAACGGGAAGGAGACCGACCTGTTCATCCTCAGAAACAAGAAGGGAATGGAGGTAGCCGTAACCAATTACGGGTGCGCCATTCTGTCAATCATGGTACCCGACAGGGACGGAAACTACGCCAACGTAGTTCTCGGACACGACAGCATCGACCATGTCGTCAACAGTCCGGAGCCGTTCCTGAGCACCACCATCGGGCGTTACGGCAACCGCATCGCCAAGGGACGCTTCACCTTGTACGGCGAAGAGCACACGCTGGCCGTCAACAACGGTCCCAACTCGTTGCACGGCGGTCCCACCGGATTTCATGCCCGCGTATGGGACGCCGAGCAGGAAGAGGAAGGTGTCGTACGCTTCCACTACATCTCACCCGATGGCGAGGAAGGATTCCCCGGCACGCTGGAAGTCGAGATGACCTATAGCCTCGACAACGAGGAGAACGCGCTCACCATAGAGTACAGCGCCACCACCGACAAAGCCACGATGATAAACCTCACCAACCACGGCTTCTTCAACCTGGCCGGCATCGCCACCCCCACCCCCTCGATCGAGGGACACTTAGTGGAGATCAACGCCGACTTCTACATCCCCATCGACGAAGTATCCATCCCAACGGGCGAGATCCTACGCGTGGAAGGCACGCCAATGGATTTCCGCGCCCCGCACACCGTGGGCGAACGCATCAACCAGAAGTTCGGGCAACTCATCAACGGCGCCGGATACGACCACTGCTACGTGCTCAACAAGACCGAGGCCGGCTCGTACGACCTGGCCGCCATCTGCAAGGATCCCGCGAGCGGACGCGTCATGGAAGTCTACACCACCGAGCCGGGCGTGCAGCTCTACACCGGCAACTGGCTCAACGGATTCGCCGGGGCGCACGGAGCCACCTTCCCCGCGCGCAGCGCCATCTGCTTCGAGGCGCAATGCTTCCCCGACACGCCCAACAGGCCATACTTCATGCCGGCCGTGCTCGAGCCAGAGAACGAATACCAGCAGATCACCACGTACAAGTTTGGGATAGAACAATAAAATAGTATATAGTAGCACCTAATTTTCATTATTAACACCTTTTATAAACATGTCACAAGAAAAGAAGAGCGGTAACCTTATCGCTATTATCACCATGATCTTCCTCTTCGGAATGATCTCGTTTGTAACCAACTTGGCCGCACCCATGGGTATCGTGCTGAAGAGCCAATTCCAAGTATCCAATGCATTGGGCATGTTGGGCAATTTCGGTAACTTTATCGCTTATGCCGTGATGGGAATCCCCAGTGGTATCCTGCTGCAACGCGTAGGATACAAAAAGACTGCACTTATCGCGGTGGCCGTAGGCTTCGTCGGAGTGGGTATCCAGTACCTTTCGGGCTACTCCTCCCCTTCGTCGGCATTCGCCGTCTACCTCATCGGCGCGTTTGTGGCCGGTTTTTCCATGTGTTTGCTCAACACGGTAGTGAACCCCATGCTGAACCTGCTGGGTGGTGAGGGCAACCGGGGCAACCAGTTCATCCAGATCGGTGGCTCGTTCAACTCCATCATGGCCACCATCACCCCCGTATTCGTTGGAATATTGGTAGCCATGGCTATCAAGGCTCGAGGTGGCAACGTGGATAGTGCCGCACAAATCAGCGACATATTCCCCGTGATGTACATCGCTTTGGCCGTGTTCGCTTTCGCGTTCATCATCTTGATCTTCGTTCCCATCCCCGAGCCTAACGCCAACGCGGCTACGGAGCCTATCGGCAAGCTGATGTCTGGTGCGTTAAAGTTCCGCCATTTCGTGTTTGGGGCCATAGCCATCTTCGTATATGTCGGAGTTGAGGTAGGCGTACCGGGTACGATGAATTTGTTCCTGACCGACACGAAAACAGGTATGGGAATCAATGCCACTATCGCGGGAACCATGGTGGGAGCATATTGGTTCTTGATGCTCATAGGACGCTTGGCAGGCGCTTCGTTGGGAAGTCTGATTTCAAGTAAAGTGATGCTCAGCGTAACTTCCGCGGTAGGATTGATATTCGTGCTGTTGGCTATCCTTTTGCCAACAAGCACCATGGTGACGTTGCCATTCGACATCACATCGGAAGGACAGTCCATTCCATTCGTGATTCCTATTAACGCCATATTCCTGACGTTGGTCGGCCTCTGCACCTCCATCATGTGGGGCGGCATCTTCAACCTGGCAGTCGAGGGACTGGGCAAGTACGTGGCGGCAGCTTCGGGCTTGTTCATGGTGTTGGTATGCGGCGGAGGTATCCTCCCCGTGATACAAAACTTCGTAGCCGACAAGGCGGGATTCATGACCAGCTATTGGGTTATCATCCTCTGCCTGGCCTACCTGCTCTACTACGGTCTCATCGGTTGCAAGAACGTCAACAAGGACATCCCTGTGGAATAACTCATCCACACGTCAATACAGAGGGGGGCTTCGCGCCCCTCTCTCTTTCTCCAAAAACAGATTATTCACTCCATTCAAACAAAGGATATAGCTATGGACATTGAACATGTAAGAAGCCGTTTCATCAAGCACTTCGATGGAACAACGGGTTATGTGTACGCCTCCCCCGGACGTATCAACCTCATTGGCGAGCACACCGACTACAACGGTGGTTTCGTATTTCCGGGAGCGGTAGACAAAGGCATCATGGCCGAGATCAAGCCCAACGGCACCAAGAAAGTGCTGGCCTACTCCATCGACCTGAAGGACTACGTCGAGTTCGGCCTTAACGAGGAAGACGCCCCGCGCGCCAGCTGGGCGAAGTACATTTTTGGCGTATGCCGGGAGCTGATCAAGCGCGGCGTCGACGTGCAAGGATTCAACACGGCTTTCGCCGGCGACGTTCCCCTAGGGGCCGGCATGTCCTCCTCGGCGGCGTTGGAGAGCACGTACGCCTTCGCGCTGAACGAGCTGTTCGGCGAGGGCAAGATCGACAAGTTCGAGCTGGCCAAGGTGGGACAAGCCACCGAGCACAACTATTGCGGCGTCAACTGCGGCATCATGGACCAGTTCGCCTCCGTGTTCGGCAAGGCGGGTAGCCTCATCAGGCTCGACTGCCGCTCGCTCGAGTACCAATACTTCCCCTTCCATCCGCAAGGCTACAGGCTGGTGCTGCTCGATTCGGTGGTGAAGCACGAGCTGGCCTCGTCGGCCTACAACAAGCGTCGCCAGAGCTGCGAGTCGGCCGTGGCCGCCATCCAGAAGAATCACCCGCACGTGGAGTTCCTGCGCGACTGCACCATGGAGATGCTGCAAGAGGCGAAGGCCGACATCAGCGAGGAAGACTACATGCGCGCCGAATACGTCATCGAGGAGATCCAACGCGTGCTCGACGTCTGCGACGCGCTCGAGAAAGACGACTACGAGACCGTAGGACAGAAGATGTACGAGACGCACCACGGCATGAGCAAGCTGTACGAGGTGAGCTGCGAGGAACTCGACTTCCTCAACGACTGCGCCAAGAAGTACGGCGTCACCGGCTCGCGTGTCATGGGCGGCGGCTTCGGCGGCTGCACCATCAACTTAGTGAAGGACGAGCTGTACGACAACTTCATCGAGAAGACCGTAGCCGACTTCAAAGCCAAGTTCGGACGCAGCCCGAAGGTGTACGACGTCGTCATCTCCGACGGCTCGAGGCGCTTGGCATAAGCGCGCCTGCCGCACAAAAAAAACGATAGGTATAAGCGTTTAGGTCGCCCCATCCGAGGCCAAAACGTTTATACCTATCGTTTTTTTTTTTTAGAAAGCGAGGTGCCGTGTTTTGCACCACTGAGGACACAGAGTTACACGGAGTTTTAAGGTTCTATTTGCACCACGGAGACCATGTGGAGACGTGGCATACCGCGTCTCGTTTTACACCACAGATTCCACAGATTCGCACAGATTCTTTTAACGTAAGCCCCCGATAAAGTGCCCGTTGTCATAGTGTCATTCTTTCCCGACCTTTGCGTCCAAAAAATAAGTGATCTATG
>JAISIZ010000059.1 GCA_031261785.1 Mediterranea sp. (in: CFB group bacteria) | reverse complement strand
GGAAAGTCTCACCTGAAATCGAATAAGCATTTCACCAGGTACAAACCACTAATTTTAAATAAATAGGACCAAGATTGACACGACTTCTCTTAAAATGACTTTCTAACGGGCGGCATTCCCTATTTAGGCACGGATTACACGGATTACGCAGCATTGTGTTCTGGAAAAGACTGCGTAATCCGTGTAATCCGTGCCTAAAAGAAAGCCGCTCCGGTTTATGATACAGCCTCACTTAGAGTTACCACCTCGCGGATCTGTGACCATGTCCAATCTGTGAGTACGAAGCTCCTTTCCCCGTGAATACGGATGTACCTTAACTAAAAATTCCGTACCTTTGCCCGCTGAATACAAAGTTTCAACATGCAAAGAAAGAATCATCATGCGCGATAGAATCATCCGGCTGCTGACGACTTACGGGCTGTTCGTCATCCTGTTCGTCCTGCAAAAGCCTTTGTTCATGGGGTATTACCATACACTGTACGCCAGCGACACCGCGGCCGACTGGCTGCGGGTGATGGCGCACGGGCTGCCCCTCGACCTCTCGCTGGCCGGTTACCTCACCGCCATCCCGGGCTTCGCGCTCATCGCCTCGGTATGGACCCGGTCGGCGGCGCTGTCGGTCGTACGCCGGGTGTACTTCGCGCTCATCGCCCTGCTCATGGCCACCATCTTCGTCGTCGACCTGGGGCTGTACGACTTCTGGGGATTCCGGCTCGACGTCACTCCCCTCTTCTACTTCCTCACCTCGCCGAAAGACGCGCTGGCCAGCGTCAGCGGCTGGTTCGTGGCGGCAGGAGCGCTGGCCATGGTGGTCTACGCCGCGCTGCTCTATGCCCTGTTCGATGCCGCGCTCGTCCGCCCCCATGAGCCACGCCTCGCCACGACACGGCGGCGGGTGGGCGCCACGGCCGCGTTGCTGCCGCTCACGGCGGCCCTCTTCATCCCCATCCGTGGTGGGTTCAACACCTCCACCATGAACCTCAGCAAGGTGTACTTCAGCCAGGAGCGGAGGCTCAACCACGCCGCCATCAACCCGGCTTTCAGCTTCATGTACTCCGCCACGCACCAGTCCAACTTCGACAAGCAGTTCCGCTTCATGGACGGCGCCAAGGCCGACAGCCTGATGGCGCTGATGACCGACAAGGCCGTGGCCCAGGCCGACAGCGTGCCCCGGCTGCTCAACACCACCCGCCCCGACATCATACTCGTGGCGCTCGAGAGCTTCTCCACCCACCTGATGACCACCTTCGGCGGGCAGCCCGACGTGGCCGTCAACCTCGACCGCTTCGCCCGCGAGGGCGTGCTCTTCAGCCACTTCTACGCCAACAGCTTCCGCACCGACCGCGGGCTGGTGTCCATCCTTAGCGGATACCCCGCGCAGCCCACCACCAGCATCATGAAGTACGCCGAGAAGACCGAGCACCTGCCCTCCATCCCCCGCAGCCTGAAACGGCAGGGATACACCCCCGAGTACTACTACGGCGGCGACGCCGACTTCACCAACATGCGCTCCTACCTCGTCTCGGCCGGCATCGAGAAGATCGTGAGCGACCAGGACTTCCCCAGGGCGCAACGCACCGGCAAATGGGGCGCGCCCGACGAATACCTCTTCCGCCGCGTGCTCGACGACGCGCGGGAACGGACGTCGCCCGAGCCGTTCCTGAAGATCGTGCAGACCTCGAGCAGCCACGAGCCGTACGACGTGCCTTTCCACCGCTTGGACAACAAGGTGCTCAACGCCTTCGCCTACGCCGACAGCTGCCTCGGCGACTTCGTCCGGCAGTACCGGGAGCTGCCCCAGTGGAAGAACACCCTCATCATCCTCGTGCCCGACCACCAAGGCGCTTACCCCAAGCCCTTGCCCGACCCGCTCGCCGGACAGACCATCCCCCTCATCCTCATCGGCGGGGCGGTGAGCGCGCCGCGCGTGGTCGACACCTACGCCTCGCAGATCGACATCGCCGCCACCCTGCTCTACCAGCTCGGCCTGCCGCACGACGAGTTCGTCTTCAGCAAGAACATCCTCAACCCCGCCTCGCCACACTTCGCCTACTTCGCGCGACCCGAATATTTCGGGCTGATCAGCGCACGCAACCAATGGGTGTACAACCTCGACGCCCGGACCACGTCGCTCGACGAAGGCAGCGAGCCGGGAGCCAACGCCGAGCGGGGAAAAGCCTTCCTGCAAAAGCTCTACGACGACCTCGCCCGGCGATAGCGGCCGACACGAAGTCGCGACAACTGTTTCGATACGGATAAAGGGATAAGCAATACGGATAAAAAGTTAGCCCATTTATCTTTTTTATAAGGAAACACGCACGGTTTACTCTCGTTTTATATATCTTTGCCGCACCCCACCCGTACAGATTGGGATATATAACGAACGTAATGATCATACCCGATGTAGTACATACGCTCTCGGAAGTCGATACCGACGCATTGCTCTCGATGAACAGCGCGCACGCGCCCTTCTGGGATTATTTCATGAGCGCCTTCACCGGCAAGCTCATCTGGGTTCCCATGTACGCCAGCATACTCTACGTGCTGATCGTCAATTTCCACTGGAAAGCGGTAGTGGCCTACGTGGTGGCCATCGCCCTCATCATCACCTTCGCCGACAAGCTCTCCGTAGAAGTCATCCGACCCATCGTGATGCGCCTGCGCCCGGCCAACCCCGACAATCCCATCGCCCACCTCGTACACATCGTCGACGGCTACCGCGGCGGAGCCTACGGCTTCCCCTCCAGCCACGCCGCCAACTCGTTCGGGCTGGCCCTCTTCGTGGCCTTCCTCTTCCGGCGCCACAAGCTGGTGTTCTTCATCTTCTTCTGGGCGCTCATGAACTGCTACACCCGCATATACCTCGGCGTGCACTATCCGGGCGACTTGCTGATGGGCCTCATCATCGGCGCCTTCTTCGGATGGATATTCACGTTCGTGGTCTACAAGCTCCTCAACCGCTACCTCAAGCCCTACGTCTGCCACCTCCGCCGACCGGAGATGAAGCACCCGCTGATGCCCATCTACGTGGGGACGCTCACCATCGCCGGCATCTCGGTCTACGCCGGGATGTCCAGCCTCGGATGGATATAGGGCGAACAAAAAACGTCCGCCGTTGTTCTTATTATAAACAAGGGGAATGTCCCCCGCGTTTAATCTCCAAGAGAATATGGCAGAAGAATATACGTTGGTCGACAACAAGGAAAAAAAACGGTACGAGTTTGACGTGGACGGACAACTCGCCATCATCGAGTACATCCTGCAAGGCAACGAAGTGATTATCTTCACCCACACCGAGGTGCCGGTGAAACTGGGAGGAAGAGGCATCGGCACCCGGCTGGTGGCGAAAGTTCTCGAGGATGCCGAACGCCGACAGCTGAAGGTAGTGCCCCTCTGCCCCTTCGTAGCCGCCTACATGCTGAAGCATCCCGAATGGAAACGCGTGCTCATGGCCGGCTTCCACCTCCGCTGACAATCGCGCGAATAACGCTAAACCCACATACATTGATTATGGAAAAGAAGATTGAATACACCAACGGCGAGCTGACCATCGTATGGCGGCCCGACCTCTGCTTCCACGCCGGCGTCTGCGTACGCTCCCTCCCACACGTCTACCGTCCCCGGGAAAGGCCCTGGGTAAAGATGGACAACGCCACCACGGCCGAGCTGATGGCGCAAATCGACCAATGCCCGTCGGGCGCGCTGAGCTATCGCCTCAACAAGAAGGAAGGGTAAACAACATCGCATACTTTTTTTATACTCACTCTCTCTATTGACAGTTCACGCCAGAACGAAACACGAGGGCACGCCGGACCATACGTCCACGCGTGCCCTCGTCGATTCGCGCGGAGGCGGCGACCTTACGCGGGCGTGATGAGCTTCTCCCTCAGGAAGCGCCCCGTGTAGCTCTCCTCGCAGGCGGCCACTTGCTCGGGAGTACCCGTCGCCACGACGCGTCCGCCCTGTTCGCCCCCCTCGGGGCCGAGGTCGATGACGTAATCGGCGCACTTCACCACGTCGAGGTTGTGCTCGATGACGAGGATGCTATGTCCCCGCAGGATGAGGGCGTCGAAGGCGTCGAGCAACTTGCGTATGTCGTGGAAGTGCAAGCCGGTGGTCGGCTCGTCGAAGATGAACATGGTGGGGTCGGCCCGCTCCTGGCTGAGGTAATAGGCCAGCTTCACGCGTTGGTTCTCGCCGCCCGACAGGGTGGACGACGACTGCCCCAGCTTGATGTAGCCCAAGCCGACATCCTGCAGGGGAGCGAGCTTCTTCACGATCCGCTTCTGCCCGTGCAGGGTGAAAAACTCCACGGCCTGGTTCACGGTCATCTCCAGCACGTCGTATATGTTCTTGTCGCGAAACCTCACCTCGAGCGTGTCGCTCTTGAAGCGTTTGCCGTGGCACGACTCGCATTGCAGCACGAGGTCGGCCATGAACTGCATCTCTACCGTGACGGTCCCCTCCCCCTTGCACTCCTCGCATCGTCCCCCCTCGCTGTTGAAGCTGAAGTAGCCGGCCGTGTATCCCATCTGCTTGGCCAGGGATTGCTCGGCCCACAGCTTGCGTATCTCGTCGTACGCCTTGATGTAGGTCACGGGGTTGGAGCGCGACGACTTGCCGATGGGGTTCTGGTCGACAAACTCCACCGCCCGCAGGTCGCGCAGGCTGCCGCCGATGTAGGCGAACTCCCCCGGCCGCTCGGCGCACTCGTCCAGTTCGCGCTTGAGGGCGCGGTAGAAGACGTCGCGCACCAGCGTGCTCTTTCCCGAGCCGGAGACGCCGGTGACCACCGTCATGACGTTGAGCGGGAAACGCACGTCGACACCCTTGAGGTTGTTCTCGCGGGCGCCGCGCAACTCGATGTAGTTGTTCCAGGAGCGGCGATGCGCGGGCACGGCGATGCGGTCCTCGCCCAGGAGGTAGCGCACGGTGTAGCTGTCGCTTCCCGGGCGCAAGTCCTTCATGTCGCCCTGGTAGACAATCTGTCCGCCGAGCCGTCCGGCCTTGGGACCTATATCTATAATGTAGTCGGCGGCGCGGATAATCTCCTCGTCGTGCTCCACCACCACCACGGTGTTGCCCAGCCGCTGGAGCTGGCGCAGGACGTGTATGAGGCGGTCGGTGTCGCGGCTGTGCAAGCCTATGCTCGGCTCGTCGAGTATGTACAGGCTACCCACGAGGCTGCTCCCGAGCGAAGTGGCGAGGTTGATGCGTTGGCTCTCGCCGCCCGAGAGGGAGTTGCTGAGGCGATTGAGCGTGAGGTATCCCAGGCCCACGTCGATGAGGAAGCGAATGCGGCTGTTGATCTCAGTGAGTATGCGTCGGGCCACTTCGGCGTCGTGCTCGTCGAGCGTGAGGGTGTCGAAGAACTTCTTCAGCCCGGTGATGGGCAGGTCGACCAGCCCCGAAATGTCGCGCCCGCCCACACGCACGTATCCCGCCTCGGGCTTGAGGCGGGTGCCCCGGCACTTGGGGCAGACGGTCTTTCCCCGGTACCGGGCCAGCATCACGCGGTATTGTATCTTGTATTGGTTCTCGGCGAGCATCTGGAAGAAGTCGTTGATGCCATGGAAGTATTCGTTGCCCTCCCACAGCACGCGGCGCTGCTCGTCGGTCAGCTCGTAGTAGGGGGTGAAGATGGGGAAGCCGAACTTTTCGGCCTGGTGTATCAGCTCGTCGCGCCAGGCGCCCATCTTCTCGCCATGCCAGCACACCACGGCACCGTCGTAGACCGAGAGGGAGCGGTTGGGCACCACGAGGTGCTCGTCGATGCCCATCACCTTGCCGAATCCCTCGCACTGCGGACATGCCCCGATGGGCGAGTTGAAAGAGAACATCTGGTCGTTAGGCTCTTCGAAGGTGATGCCGTCGGCCTCGAACTTGGTACTGAAGCGCCGCAGCTCGGTAGTGCCGTCGGGCAGGTAGAAGCGGAGGACGCAGGCACCGTCGCCTTCGTACATGGCCGTCTCGGCCGAGTCGGTGAGGCGGCTGACGGCATCCTTGGTGGTGGCCACGGTCATGCGGTCGATGAGCAGGTAGACCTCGTCGCCCTCGACGGGAACGTATTCCTCCATACGCACCGTAGCGCCATTCACCTCCACGCGGCTGAAGCCCTCCTGGCGGCCGATCTCCAGTTGCGCGGCCAGCGTGCGCCCCTCGCGTAGCACGATGGGAGTGAGCACGGTATAGCGCGTCCCCTCGGGATAGGAGGCCATGCAAGCCACGATGTCGGCCACGGAATGTTTCTTCACCTCCTGCCCGCTCACGGGGCTGAAGGTACGCCCCACCCGGGCGTAGAGCAGCCGGAGGTATTCGTAGATCTCGGTCGAGGTACCTACGGTGGAGCGGGGGTTGCGGCTCACCACCTTCTGCTCGATGGCGATGGCGGGGGGTATGCCCTTGATGAAGTCGCACTCCGGCTTGCTCATGCGCCCGAGAAATTGGCGGGCGTAGCTGCTGAGACTCTCCACGTAGCGGCGCTGTCCCTCGGCGTAGAGGGTATCGAAAGCCAGCGACGACTTGCCCGAGCCGGATAGGCCGGTGATGACGATGAGCTTGTTGCGGGGAATGTTGACGTCGATATTCTTCAGGTTGTTGACACGGGCGCCTTTGATGGATATATAGTTGTTATCCGACATAAAATGATTCCTTATTTCGTTGTAGGCGGCAAAGTTAGCCAATTTATTGGGAGTTTATATTATCTTCGCGGCACATTTATATTAAGATAACCCGTACGATGATGAAGTTGAGATCTACCATTCTGCTCCTGCTCCTCGGCCTCGCCATGGGAGCGGCGGCACAGCTGCCCTCGGTGAGCAGGTACCCCAAGCGCGAGTTTCGCGGCGCCTGGATCCAGGCCGTGAACGGACAGTTCCGAGGCGTCCCCACAGAGACATTGAAGCGGACGTTGGTTGCCCAGCTCAACTCCTTGCGGGAAGCGGGCATCAACGCCATCATTTTCCAGGTGCGCCCCGAGGCGGACGCCCTGTACGCCTCGCAATACGAGCCTTGGAGCCGCTACCTGACGGGCACGCAAGGGCAGGCGCCCTCGCCGCTGTGGGATCCCATGCTGTTCATGGTCGAGGAGTGCCACAAGCGGGGCATGGAGTTCCACGCCTGGCTCAATCCCTACCGGGCGAAGACCTCGCTCAAGAACGAGCTGGCGCCGTCGCACGTCTACCGTGAGCATCCCGAGTGGTTTGTCGTCTATGGCGACCAGCTCTTCTTCGACCCGGCGCTGCCCGCCTGCCGCGACTACATCTGCCAGGTCGTGTCCGACGTGGTGTCGCGCTACGACGTGGACGCCATACACATCGACGACTATTTCTACCCCTACCCGAAGCCGGGGCTTGACTTCCCCGACGACGCCAGCTACGCCCGGTACGGCGGCGGATTCGCCAACAAGGGCGACTGGCGGCGAAGCAACGTCAACACGCTCATCAAGAAGCTGCACGACACCATCCGGGGCATCAAGCCGTGGGTGAAGTTCGGCGTAAGCCCTTTCGGCATCTACCGCAACCAGAAGAGCGACCCGCTGGGCAGCGCCACCAACGGGCTGCAAAACTACGACGACCTCTACGCCGACGTGCTGCTGTGGGCGCGCGAAGGATGGATAGACTACAACATCCCGCAAATATACTGGGAGATAGGACACAAAGCCGCCGACTACGAGACGCTGGTCAGGTGGTGGGCCACCCATTCGGAAAACCGACCGCTCTTCATCGGACAGTCCGTGCTGAACACCGTCCAACATGCCGACCCCGCCAACCCATCCATCAACCAGCTGCCCCATAAGATGGCGCTGCAACGCGCCTTCCAGACCATCGGCGGGAGCTGCCAATGGTACGCCCTGGCCGTGGTGCGGAACGAGGGACGCTACCGCGACGCCCTGATGACGGAATACCACAGATACCCGGCCCTCGTACCCACCTTCCCCTTCATGGACGACAAGGCGCCCGGCAAGCCGCGCAAGATGAAAAAGATGCGGATGGACGACGGCGCCGACGTGCTTTTCTGGACGGCGCCCAAGGCGAAGACGGAGATGGACCGCGCCATCCAATACGTGGTCTACCGCTTCGACAACAAAGAGGACGTGGACCTGGACAATCCCTCGAACATCGTAGCCATCACCCACGACACCTTCTACAAGCTCCCCGAAGGAAACGGGAAGACAAAGTGCCGCTACGTGGTGACAGCGCTCGACCGGCTGCACAACGAATCGAAATCGGTGAGCAAGAAAGTGAAGGAATAGGGATCGCCGCTACGGCGGAGCCTCATCCCGGGGAGAAAACTCATTCGTACAACAGCAACCCGGCCACGCCGCAGGCCACGATCATCAGTATGGGATTGAGCTTGTACTTGCGCGTGCCGACGAAAGCGACCAGGAAAATGATCGCGCTCACCACGAACGAATACGTGTCCCGCGTGGGAGAGCCGAAGTTGTCGGCCGTCATCAGCACCAAAGCCGCCGAGGCCAGCAACCCCACCACGGCGGGACGTAGCCCGCTGAAGACGGCCTCCACCACGGGATGCTTCCGGTATTTCAGGAAGAAACGGCTGATGGTGAGCATCAGGATGAACGACGGCAACACCACCGCCAGGGTGCAGACCACCGAACCCCACACGCTACCCGTGGCGGTGAATCCCACGTACGTGGCGGCATTGATGCCAATAGGGCCGGGCGTCATCTGGCTGATGGCCACAATGTCCGTAAACTCCTGCGGAGTGAGCCATCCGTACCGCGTCACCACCTCGCCCTGAATCATGGACAGCATGGCGTATCCCCCTCCGAAACCGAAGAGGCCTATCTTGAAGAATGTGTAGAAGAGGTGGAGGTAGAGCATATTTCGATCTATTTAGCGCATTTACAATTACAGCCCCTAATTCTTCGATTCGTCCCCGAACAGCCTTTTCCCGAACCGTCCCCAGAGGAATCCTCCCGCGCCGGCCGCCACGATGATCCAGATCGGCGAGAAGCCGAGCAGCCAGATGAGCAATGCGGAGACGACGGGAATCCAGAGGTTGTAACGGTTGATCTTGGCCGACTTCGCCATGCTGAACGTCGGGGCGGCGATGAGCGCCACCACCGCGGGACGGATGCCTTTGAATACGCGCTCCACGATGGGGTTGTCCTTGAAGTTGTGAAAGAACAGGGCGATGGCCAGGATGATGACGAACGACGGCAAGACGGTGCCCAGCGCGGTGACCACGCTGCCCCGTATGCCCCGCAGCTTATAGCCGATGAAGATGGAGATGTTGACGGCCAGTATGCCCGGCGCCGACTGCGCGATGGCAAGCAGGTCGACGAAATCCTCCCGCGCGATCCACCCGCGCTTCGTCACGACCTCGTTCTCGATGAGCGGCACCATGGCGTATCCGCCGCCGATGGTGAAGGCGCCGATCTTGAAAAAGATGCCGAACAACTGGAAGTAGACACTCATTCCCCGGCGGCCTCCTCCCTCGCTGTCGCCCCGGTCTCGCCTTTGGCGTATTGGCTGGGGCTGACGTTATAGTGCTTCTTGAATACCTCGCGGAAGTACTTGGCGTCGCTGAATCCGCACATCTCGGCCACTTCGGTGACGTTGTGCTTGCCCTCCTTCAGCAGTTCGCCCGCCCGCTTGAGGCGAATGAGGCGTATGTAGTCGGCCGGGGCTTGGTCGGTGAGCGCCTTTATCTTGTTGTAGAAGCTGGTACGGCTCATGTTCATGAGCGCGCAGATGGTGTCGACGGTCATGTCGGGGTCGTCGAGTTTCTCTTCCACGTGCTTCTTCACGGCGGCGATGAACTTCCAGTCCATGTCGTGGGTGAAGTTCCCGGCGTTCGGGCCGTCCTCTTTCTCGTCGTCGCCCAGGTCGAGGTTGGCGTACTTGCCGCGTAAGAGGGCGCGGTTGGTGAGCAGGCTCGTGACGGTAGCTTTCAGTATGCCGATGTTGAACGGCTTCACGATATACTCGTCGGCCCCGATGTTCAAGCCCGCGAGGATGTCCTTCTCGCTGTTGAGGGCGGTGAGGAGTATGACGGGTATGTGCGAGGTGTTGATGTCGTTCTTGAGCGTCCGGCAAAGTTCGTCGCCCTTCATCTCGGGCATCATGATGTCTGAAATCACCAGGTCGGGGTTATACTCGGGAACGATGATCAGGGCGTCTTTCCCGTTGGAACAGTTCTGCACGACGTACTCCTCGGCCAACGTGTGCGAGAGGTAATCGCGCAGCTCGTCGTTGTCCTCCACGACGAGTATCTTCCGCCGGGTACTGTCCCGCTCGTGAAGGGCGTTGTCGTACACCTTGCCCGAGGTAGACAGGCTGTCGTCGAACTCGATGGGCACCAGCCGCTTGGCCGCCGGCGCCGCGGCGAGCAGGCTGCCGCGTAGCAGCTTCTTGTCCAAGGGGAAGGTCACCTTCACCGTCGTGCCCTGGTTGATGACGCTCGTGAGGGCGATCTTCCCCTTGTGCAGCTTCACCAATTTCCAGACCAGCATCAGTCCCGTGCCGCTTCCCGTCACCTTGGAGTTGATGGCGTTCGAGCCGCGGAAATGCAGGCGGAAGAGCTTCTTCTGCTCGGCGGCGGGAATGCCTATGCCGGTATCCTTCACCTCGAGCACCCACGATTCGGCGGTGGCGGTGACAAGCACCTCCACGTCGCCGTTGGCGGGGGTGTACTTCAGCGCGTTGGAGATGAGGTTCTGCAAGATGGATTGCATCTTCTCCTTGTCGAACCATACGCTCAGGTAGTCGAACTCGCACCGATGGGTGAAGTGTATGCGCTTGATCCCGGCGTATTGCACGAAGGCCGCGCAGACATCGTCCATGAACGTCTTCAGCTCGTGCTCCGAGAGGTACAGCTCGGAGGAGTAGACGTCGGTGCGCTCGAAGTTGATGAGGTTGGTGGTGAGCCTGAGCAAGGCATGCACGTTGCGCAGGGCGGTGTTCAGGTTGGACATGCCGCCCTCGCTGATGCTCTCCTTGTCGCGTATCTCTTCCAATGGAGCCTTGATGAGGGTGAGCGGCGTGCGTATGTCGTGGGCGGTGTTGACGAAGAACTGGATCTTCTCGTCGGACACGTCGTGCTGCTTGCGCAGGTAGAGATACCGTATGGCGGCGAAGATGACGAGCGCCAGGGCGGCGGCATAGATCAGCATGGCCCACGGCGTGAGCCAGAAAGAGGTGGCGATGAAGATGTGCACGACACGCTCCTCGAGGACGACGCGCTTGTCTTCGTTGGAGATGGCGCGTATCCGCAGGGTGTACTTGCCCGACGAGAGGCTGGTGTAGCGGATGCGGTTCTCGTATCCGGGCGGCGTCCAGTTGTCGTAGAACCCTTCCAGCCGCCAGGTGTAGAGGATGTTCGACGGATAGTCGAAGTTGATGGACGACACTTGCAGGGAGAACGTGTTCTGGTCGGACGCCAGGCGCAGCTCCCGTGTCTGGTCGATGCCTTGCCTGAGGGGCGACCCATCCTCTCCCGGGTAGACGTTGCGGTAGGAGACGCGCAAGTCGCTCAACACCATCTTCGAGTGGTAGCCCTGGGGGAGCTTGGTCTCCTTGTCGAACTCCACCACGCCATTGTCGCTGCCGAAAGCGAACATGCCATTCCGTCGCAGCACGCCCGACGAGGTATTGTAGTAGCCCGTCATCAGGCCCATGTCCTTGGTCCAGTTGCGAAACATCTTCTGCTCGGGGTAGAAGCACGCGATGGTGTTCTCGGTGCTCAGCAGTATCCGTTTGTCCTGGTCGGACAAGATGGTGTAGATGTTGTTGGAGATGAGCGCGCTGTTGTCCTTGTGATAATGGGTAAACGTGCCCGCCTCGGGGTTGTAGACGAGCAATCCGGATCCCGCGGTGGCGATGTAGAGCTGTCCGTCGCGATCCTGGTACAGGGCGTTGATGTGTGTCGTCTCGGTAGGCAGTCGCACCTCCCGGGCTTTCCCCGTCGACACATCGAGCAGGTAGAGACCGTCCTCGCTGCTTATCCACATCTGCCCCGGGCGGTGCTCCAGGATGGCCGTCAGCGACCGCAATCCCTCGTAGAAGCGTATTCGCCGGGTGCGGGGATCGACGCGCTTGAGGTTGTAGTCGCCTCCCGCCCATACGTATCCTTCCGAGTCCTTATACATACTATATATGTATTTGTCGGGGCGGATATCCTTCCGCTCGGTGTAGGTCAGGGGGTCGAACGAATTGACCTGGCCGCTCCTCTTGTCGATCACGAAGATGTCCGGAGAATATCCTCCGGCCCAGATGACGCCCGGGCTGACTTCGCAGAGGGTGATGAAGATGTGTCCCTGTATGCCTTGCGTGTAGTTGTCCCGGCTCTGGAAGGCTCGCCATTTCCCGTTTCGGCTGTCCTGCACGCTAACTCCGTTGTTGGTACCCATCCACAGGTCTCCGTCGCTGTCCTCAAGCACGGCGTTCACCCGGTCGTTGACGAGCGACTGGCTATTGCCTATCGAGTGTCGGATCCATCGGTAGGTGGGGTATTTGTTGTTGAGCATGGTGATTCCCGCATGGTAACTGGCCATCCAGATGCGTCCCTCGCCATCCATGTAAATGTCGTTCACGCTGTTGCTGTTCATGCCGTTGTAGCTGCTGTAGTCGTTCACGATATACGGCTCTATGGCGTAGGTATCCATGTTCATCCGTTGCACGCCGAGACCTCCGGTGGCTACCAGCAGCTCATCCTCGTCGAAGGGTATGATGCGCGTCATGCCGATCTCCGCGAGGGAGGAGCGGGAGCAGGGGATGATGGTGTCGTTGGCGATGTCGTACACGATGACCCCTTGTTGCGAGGTGGCGATGAAGAGTTTCTTCGTTCGCCTCTGCAAGTAGAAATCGTTGACGGAAGCCTTGATTTCCTTCAGCCTCTCGCTGTCCAGCAGCTTGAACACGTTGCCCTCCAGGCGGGCATGGTGGATGCCTATGTCGGTACCGACCAGGTATCTCGTGCTGTCGATCTGCACGATGTTGTTGATGGCCTCGTCCACGCTCCTCTTCACGCGGGTCAGCTTGCCCGTGTCGGTATGGTACAGGAGGATCTCCTTCTGGGCGCAAAGCCAGATGCGCCGGTTGTCGTCCACCCATCCCAGGGAGTACGAGGTGGGGAGGTCCGCCATCTCCCCTTCCCCGGCGGGATGAAACACCTGGATGAAGCGGTCGTAGACAGGGTCATAGCGGAAGATGCTGCCATTCGCGCCGATCTCCCACATGGTCTGGTCGCGGTCGATCTGCAGCCACCGCAGGTTGAGCAGGGGGGAGAGTTCCACATCGCCGTCCATCAGCTTGTAGTGGGTGAACTCCTTGCCGTTGAAGCGGTCGATGCCCTCTTGCGTGAGAAACCAGATGTAGCCGATGCTGTCTTTCTGGATGCCATACACGTGGCGATTGCTTAATCCCTCCTCGATACTGAGGTAATGATAGGCTTGCCCCAGGGTATGGGCAAAAGGAAACAGGACGAACAGAAGCAGCCACTTTCTCATACCGTTGTTTTTCTCTGGTTTTGATTTCATTTAATCGATACGCCCGGGAGCTTCCTCTATCCACCGTCGGGCGTTGACGAACGCCTCTATCCAGGGAGTCACCTGGTCGCCGCGTAGCCGGTTGGTGGGATAGTAGGCGTTCTGCCACGGGAAGATGGCCCGTTCGAGGTGGGGCATCATGGCCAGGTGCCTGCCGTCGGCGCTGGCCAGCGCCGCTACCGAATAGTCGGAGCCGTTGGGGTTGCCCGGGTAGCTGTCGTAACTGTACTTGGCCACCACGTTGTAGGTCTCTTCGGGATAGGGAAGCGCGAACTTGCCCTCGCCGTGGGCCACCCAGATGCCCAGCTTGCTGCCGCTCAACGAGCCGAACATCACGCTGCGGTTGGAGGGTATGGTGACACTGAGGAAGGCCGACTCGAACTTGCGCGAATCGTTGTGCAGCATCCGTCCTCGCCGCTCCAGCTCGGGATTGATGAGATTGAGTTCCATCATCAGCTGGCAGCCGTTGCAGATACCCAGCGACAGGGTGTCGTTCCGGGCGTAAAACTTGTCGAGCGCCTCCTTGGCCTTGGGGTTGAAGAGGAACGCTCCGGCCCATCCCTTGGCGGAGCCGAGCACGTCGGAGTTGGAGAATCCGCCGCAGTACACCACCATGTTTACCTCCTCGAGCGTCTCGCGCCCGCTGATGAGGTCGGTCATGGTCACGTCCTTCACGTCGAAGCCGGCGAGCCAGAGCGAGTAGGCCATTTCCCGCTCGCCGTTCGTCCCCTTCTCGCGGATGATGGCGGCGCGTATGCCGCTCGCCTCGCGACGGTCGGGGGTGATGTCGTAAGCCGACAGCTTCCCCTTGAACGCGGGGTTGAAGGCAAGCTCCACGGGTTGGTCCATGTAGCCCAAGAAACGCGACCGCGCGCACCCGTTCAGGGATTGCTCGCAATCCAGCAGAAAGGAAGTGGCGTACCATACGTCGCGCAGATGGTCGATGTCGAACCGGTAGGTCGTGCCGCCCTTGCTCACGACGAGGCAACGTTCGGCCCTCGGCTTGCCAATCCTGACGAATCCCACGCCGGCGTCCTCGAGCAGAGCCTTCACCTTGTCCTTGTGCTTGTCGCTCACCTGGATCACCACGCCGGGATTCTCGGCGAAGAGGAGCTTCACGATGTCGTCTTCCTTCAGCTTGCCCAACGTGATGTCCATGCCGCCTTTGGTGTTGGCGAAGCACATCTCGAGCAGCGTGGTGATCAGCCCTCCGGCCGAGATGTCGTGTCCGGCCAGCACCAGCCCGTCGTGCACGAGCGCCTGCACGGCGAGGAACGTGTCGCGGAAGTATTCGGCGTACCGCACTTGCGGCACGCTGTCGCCCACCTTCCCGAGCGACTGGGCGAAAGCCGAGCCGCCGAGCTTCAGCTCGTCGAAGCTGAAGTCGATGTGGTAGAGCGTGGTATGGGGGTCGTTCACCAGCACGGGCGACACGACTTTTTTCACGTCGCTCACCTCGCCTCCGGCCGACACGATAACGGTTCCCGGGGCGATTACCTTCCCGCCGTCGGGATACTTCTGCGTCATGGAGAGCGAATCCTTGCCCGTGGGGACGTTGATTCGCAGGGCGCGGCAGAATTCGCTCAACGCCTCCACGGCCGCGTAGAGGCGGGCGTCCTCACCCTCTTGCGAGCGGCATGGCCACATCCAGTTGGCCGAGAGGGAGACACTGTCCAATCCTTCGGCCAGCGGCGCCCACACCAGGTTGGTCAGCGCCTCGGCTACGGCCAGCACGGAGCCGGCCTCGGGATCGGCCAGCGCGGCCTGCGGGGCATGTCCGATAGCCGTGGCGATGCCTCTCCGCCCCCGGTAGTCGAGGGCCACCACGCCGCAGTCGCTCAGCGGCAGTTGCAGCTCGCCCTGGCATTGCTGGCGGGCTACCTTGCCCGTCACGGAGCGGTCGACCTTGTTGGTGAGCCAGTCCTTGCAAGCCACGGCCTCGAGCCGGAGCACGCGCTCCAGGTATTCGTCCAGCCTGTCGGCGTCGTAGCGTGGCATCTCGTAGTGGCGTTCCACGGTGCGGTCCACCATGTAGGTCTTGGGCGAGGAGCCGAACATCTGGTCCACGGCGAGGTCGAAGGGTCGCACGCCATCGGCTTGCCGGAAGGCGAAGCGGTGGTCGCCGGTCGTCTCGCCCACCACGTACATCGGCGCCCGCTCGCGTTCGGCTATGGCGCGTACGTGCTCCACGGCCTCTTCCTTGATGAGCAGTCCCATGCGTTCCTGGCTCTCGTTGGCGATAATCTCCTTGGCCGAGAGGGTGGTGTCGCCGATGGGCAGCTTGTCCATCTCGATCAGTCCGCCACACTCTTCCACCAGCTCCGAGAGGCAGTTGACGTGTCCCGCCGAGCCGTGGTCGTGGATGGATACCACGGGATTCGTTTCCTCCTCGCAGAGGGCGCGTACCACGTTGTAGGCGCGTTTCTGCATCTCGGCGTTGGCGCGTTGCACGGCGTTCAGCTCGATGCCGCTACTGTATCGTCCCGTGTCGACCGACGAGACGGATCCGCCTCCCAGGCCGATGCGGTAGTTGTCGCCACCTATCACCACGATCTTGTTGCCGGTTTCGGGCGTTCCCTTCAGGCAGTCGCGTTTGGTGCCGTAGCCCACGCCGCCCGCGAGCATGATGACTTTGTCGTAGCCATACGCCTCGCCGTTCTCGCAGTGCTCGAAGGTGAGCACGGAGCCGCAGATGAGCGGCTGCCCAAATTTATTGCCGAAGTCCGACGCGCCGTTGGAGGCTTTGATGAGGATCTGCTCGGGTGTCTGGTACAGCCACTGCCGCACGGGGAGGATCTCTTCCCATGTCCGGATTTCACCGGCGCGGGGATACGACGTCATGTAGACGGCCGTGCCGGCGATGGGCCACGAGCCTTTGCCGCCGCCCATGCGGTCGCGAATCTCGCCTCCCGTACCGGTGGAGGCGCCGTTGAAGGGTTCCACGGTGGTGGGGAAGTTGTGTGTCTCGGCCTTGAGCGAGATGACGCTCTCGATCTCCGTCACCCTGAAGTAGTCGGATTTCGACTGGTCGGCCGGGGCGAATTGCTCGATCACCGGTCCTTGGGCGAAAGCCACGTTGTCTTTGTAGGCGGATATTATCTTGTTGGGGTTCTCTCGCGTGGTCTGCTTGATGAGCTGGAAGAGCGACGCCTCTCGCTCCACGCCGTCGATGACGAACGTCCCGCCGAATATCTTGTGACGGCAGTGCTCGGAGTTGATCTGGGCGAAACCAAAAACCTCGGAGTCGGTGAGTGGCCGTCCGAGGTCGCGCGCTACTTGCTTGAGGTATTCCATCTCTTCGGCCGACAGGGCGAGGCCTTCCTGCTCGTTGTAGGCTTCGAGGTCGTCGATATGGAGAATGGGTTCCGGCTGCCGGCGGGTGGTGAATACCTGCTGGTCGAGACCCTTGTACATGCGTTGCAGCATGGGGTCGTGGTCGGCCTTCTCGTCGGCCACGGGGAAGTATTCCTCAATGCGCGCGATGCCCGTCAGTCCCATGTTCTGGGTAATTTCCACGGCGTTGGTGCTCCAGGGAGTGATCATTTCCCGGCGGGGGCCGACGAAGCAGCCTGCCAGGTTCTCTTCACTTTCTATCGTAGATTCGCCAAAAAGCCAGCACAGCTTGTCGCTTTCATCGGCGTTGAGGGGGTGGTTGCTCTCTACGGCAATCACGCTCTGGGATGGTGTTCTGAAAAAAAGAATCATGTTGAATGGATACGATTTACGTTTTCTGCGGGCAAAGATAATACTTTTCGGCCTAACCTTCCCCAATCGGGCATTAGAAAATTGCTTGAATTCATGAGACAGGAAGAAACCTCGACAAGCCATCGTCCGCCGTACGCACTTGGTAATTGATGATCGACGCGACGGTATTCTTTTCGCCCCATCCTTGTCCGCGCCACGAAATATATCCGTATCTTCGCGACATCCCGCATCCCCGACGAGGAGAGCGTGTATTTGTGAACCCTATAAATCAATCTACGAGATGAAACATTTACTTTCTGTTCTATTTTGCTCGCTACTCGCTTGCGGGCCATCCTACTGTCTCGCGCAAGACGAAGAGGCAGATTGGGCTACTATCCGTATGACGAACCTGGGCTTCGAAGCCTCTTTCCCCCTGATCCCTATCGAGACGAAAACGGTGGATGGAGAAGCTACCCGCTATCGTTTCGAGAACGTCTTTACGAAGAAGGGATCGCCCAATCGTTACTATCAGGTTACGGTTTGGGTGCCGAACGATCCGGCGGATAACAGCTACGCGACGCGGAAGAAACAAGAGGTTACGGACGCGCTGTTCACGGACGAACCGGAACTCATCAGCCAAAGCACGATGCGTCGGGGAGACGCCACGTTCGCGCATTATATGCTGAAGAACAAGGCTGACGAGCAGATTCATTGCTGTATTGGCAGCAGCGGCAACAGGGTGTACACGCTCCAGGTGGTGACGAGGCCGGGCGAGGGAACCAACTATGATTCGCTGGTGTTTTTGCGCGCTTTCGACCTTATCAGGGAGGAGCCGGCGACGGTCGCTTTCAATCCCGACAGCCTCAGCTATTCGATAGATTTCCCTTATCCGCCTTATATGGGGGTGGAAAACGTGGAAATCGGCAAAATCATTTCCGTGGTGGCTATGCCGCCCCAGAATATCCCTGATAAAATGGATGAAGAAAGAGAATATCAGATTATCGCGGTGGACTCGATACCTGATATGTCTCAACTCATACTTCCCGACAGGGGTAACATAGTGGTATGGAGAGATAGTATCTATGGGTATGTCGTCAGTGAGATGAGTTTCAAAGCGGAGTTGGAAGTTATCGTGAAGGAATGGGAGGTCAACAACGGGGAGGCTTTTTACTCCGATCTTATCCAAGGCGTCCTTTCGGAGCAGGGCGGGGAGCTTGTCGGCCAAGAACGCGTGAAAGCGGGCGACCTGCATGGAATCGCTTTCCATATCAAGAATCTTGATCAAGGCCGATCCTATATATGTCGCGCGTTCCTTGCCCGGCGGCATTTGTACCAAATCATGGTGACCGGCGGAACCTACGTCACGCCCGATACGCCGGCCGTTGCCCGTTTCATGGATTCTTTCCGGCTCAAATAGCCTATCCCCCTTTCTTTCTCTTCGTGTGCGGCTCCCGTTTGCAGTAGGCGATGAGTGCCCAACTTCATGTCGGTTTCACGATCGGATGGATGCTCGAATCGATCGATGGTTTGACATCAGACCTCCTGATTTCGTCAATGCGCCACCCATTTTTCTCACCCTTCGAAGAGATGCCAGGCAAGGACCTATCTCGAAGACGCGAAAGCTTCATGCAAATCCGCGTGAGACGAAAAGCCCGGGCTTTTTTCTCCATTCTCGAAATCTGATTACAAAAGCTCGGGCTTTTTTCCCCATTCTCGAAATCTGATTACAAAAGCCCGGGCTTTTTTTCCCATTCCCGAAATCTGATTACAAAAGCCCGGGCTTTTTTCTCCATTCCCGAAATCTGATTACAAAAGCCCGGGCTTTTTGTTTCTCGCAAATCCGGGGTTGAAATTTGTCGACCTCGCGAAATCTTCATGCGGTGTGTGAGAACTTCGCGGATCAGCGAAGATTCGCCCACGACGACGACACGGATAAGGCCGGAACTCTCCTTCTTCCCGCATACATACAGGACACAAAGTCGCGACTTTCCCGGCTTGCGCCACCCTACGCCACCTTATTTTAGGGGTCATGCGCGGAAATCCGTGGCGAATCGGCCCCAAAGTCAACCCAATATGTGCGCCCGCATGGGGATCGAAGGACTATTTTTCTCGTGCGTTCTCCATGCCATTCGCGAGAGAGGCTATCAGGTTCGCGAAGTGCCCATGCGGTTCGCGGGAACGGTTCGCGGGCTTGATAAATGGCCACGCGGTTCGCGGGAACGGTTCGCGGGCCTGATAAATGGCCGCGCGGTTCGCGTGAACAGTTCGCGGGCCTGATAAATGGCCGCGCGGTTCGCGTGAACAGTTCGCGGCTTTGAAAAGGTCTGATGTCAAACCATCGATCGATTCGAGCATCCATTCGATCGTGAAACCGACATGAAGTTGGGCACATTGTTAGCCATTGAGCAAGTTCATCCACGGACTATCGCGCATGAGCCGTTTATACACTGAAAATGGCGTGAAATGGTGTTTTTACGCTATCCGCGCATACGAAAAAGAAGCGGACTGACGTAGCCGTGACGTAGCGGGTAAGTTGGATACGGCATTAGTTTTCATTTATCTTTGCTCCCAATCTTTTGCAATTGTTAAACAATCAATTTAAAGAGCCATGAGAAGATTAATCCTGATCTATTTCTTAATCTGCTTCACCTTGTCAGCCTTCGGGCAAAACATCCAGGTGAACGGAACCGTGGTGAGCGGTACGGACAACGAGCCGCTGCCCGGTGTGAATGTGACAGCCAAAGGAAGCGCTGCCACGGGTACCATTACCGACATTGACGGTAAATTTACGCTGTCGGTTCCCGCCGACGCCACACTCACCTTTACTTATATAGGGTTTAGCTCGCAAGAGGTGCCGCTGAACGGGCGCCGCGAACTCCATGTCGTCCTCCGCGAGGACGCGGCCCAACTGGGTGAGGTCGTGGTGATCGGCTACGGCACGCAGAAGAAGAGCGTGGTGACGGCCGCCATCGCGAGCGTCTCGGCCGCCGACCTGGCCGAGATCCCTCCCACGCGCGTGGATAACGTGTTGAAAGGTCTGGCGGCCGGCGTCACGGCCACCTCGTCGTCGGGTCAGCCGGGCGAGGGGTCGCGCATCCGCATCCGCGGTATCGGCACGTACAACAATGCCGACCCCCTCTACATTGTCGACGGCATGCCTATCGAGGGCGGCCTGGATTACCTCAACCCCAGCGACATCCAGTCCATCGAGGTGCTGAAGGACGCCGCCTCGGGAGCTATCTACGGTGCACGTGCCGCCAATGGCGTTATCTTGGTTACGACCAAAACAGGCGGTGCGAAAGTTGCACGCGTAAACTACGATGTCTCCTTCGGCTGGCAAAATCCGTGGAAGCACCGCGACGTGCTGAACGCCACGGAGTACGCCGTGATGATGAACGAAGGCTCGGTGAACTCGGGTGGCGACATCCTCTACGCCGATCCCTACCAGTATGGGCAGGGCACCGACTGGCAGAAGGAGCTGTTCAACAGCGACGCTCCGATGAGCAACCACCAGCTCAGCATCTCGGGCGGCGATGAGAAGATTGACTACTACCTCTCGATGGGTTACTTGACACAAGAAGGTATCGTGGGCGGTAACTACGGACGTTCCAACTACCAACGTATGACCTTGCGTAGCAACATCAACTACAACCTCTTCGACAAGACCAAGAAGCGCAACTTCCTGAACAAGATGAAGATCGGTGTCAATGCATCGTATGCCCGTGTTAAGTCGACCGGCATCACGACCAACTCTGAGTTTGGTTCGCCGCTGGGCAGTGCATTGATGCTCTCTCCCATTCTGGGTGTATACGCCGAAGACGAACAGGCTACGCTGGATCAGTACTCCACCATCGCCGCCTTCACCCCCGTGCGCGACCCGCAGAACGGGCGGCTCTACATGATCGCCGGCCCCGACTATAACGAAATCACCAACCCGCTGGCCAGCCTCTCCCTACCTGCCAGCAAAGGATGGTCGCACAAGCTGGTAGCCAACTTCTATGCTGAGCTGAACCTCTGGGACAACCTGAAGTTCCGTTCCAGCTACGGCGTTGACCTCTCCTTCTGGGGAAGCGACGGATTTGCCAAGAAGTTCTATCTCACAGCCAACAACTATGCTGACCGCTCCAGCGTCACCTCTGCATCGAGCAAGGGCACGGTGTGGCAGCTTGAGAACATACTCTCGTATGACAAAACCTTCGACAAACATTCGGTTGCCGTCGTGTTGGGTCAGTCAGCCAAGAAAACGACCGGACGCAGTGTCACCGGCTATGCCCGCGACATGATAGAAGAAGACCCATCGCGTGTCAATCTGGACTTCACCACCGGTTTGCAATCTGAGGGCGACCGCAATGCTTGGGGTGGAGCACACGAACCGGCTACGCTGGCTTCGCTCTTTGCCCGCGTGAGCTACAACTACGACGAGCGCTACATGGTGCAAGCCACCGTGCGCCGCGACGGTTCCTCGCGCTTCGGCCCCAACAGGCACTACGCCACCTTCCCCTCTTTCTCGCTTGGATGGAACCTTACCAGGGAAGCCTTCATGGATAAGAGACCGGAATGGCTCACCAGCGCCAAGCTACGCATGTCGTGGGGTAAGAACGGTAATGAAAACATTGGTAACTTCCGCTACATAGCCCTCACCTCTACCAACAACAACTACGATTTCGGTAAAGGGATAGAGAGTATCAGTACCGGTACCAAACCCAGTCTCTTGGCTAACTCTGACCTGACCTGGGAAGAGTCTACACAGACCGACGTGGGCGTTGACTTCGGATTCTTCCACAACGCCTGGACCCTCTCGGTGGACTACTACGTGAAGAAGACCACCGGCATGTTGATGACCATGCCCATTCCGCAGTACGTAGGCGAATCGCGGCCCACTGGCAACGTGGGCGAGATGAAGAACAGCGGATGGGAGTTCGAGACCGCCTACCGCTTCGCCGCGAAGGACTGGAACTTCCGCGTGGGCGCCAACGCCTCGTACGTGAAGAACGAATTGGTGAACTACGGCAACGACACGGGCTACGCCAACCTCGACAGCTCGCAGGGCATGGGCACCATCAGCCGCGCGCAGAACGGCCTACCCTTCCCCTACTTCTACGGCTACAAGACGGCGGGCATCTTCCAGAACTACGCCGAGATAAACAGCTACACCGCCACCGCGGCCGACGGCACCACGCAGCTGCTGCAACCCAACGCCGTGCCGGGCGACGTGCGCTTCGTCGACACGAACGGGGACGGCGCCATCACCACCGACGACCAGACCATGCTGGGCAAGGGAATGCCCGACTGGACGTTCGGCGTCAATCTAAGCGCCTCCTGGCGCGACTTCGACCTGAGCATGCTCTGGCAAGGCACCATCGGCAACAAGGTGTTCGACGCCTCGCGCCGCACCGACCTCAAGTCGGTCAACCTGCCCCGATACATGCTCGACCGCTGGACGGGCGAGGGCAGCAGCAACAAGCTGCCGCGCTTCGAGTACGCCGACGCCACCAACTGGGTATCGTCCGACCTCTACGTGAAGAACGGCTCGTACCTCCGCCTGAAGAACATACAGCTGGGCTACACGCTGCCGCGCCAGCTCACGCAGAAGGTGTTCGTCTCCTCCCTGCGCCTGTACGTGGCCGCCGAGAACCTGCTCACCCTCACCAAGTACGACGGCTTCGACCCCGAGATCTCCTCGGGCGGAACCTCGCTGGGCATCGACCGCGGCATCTACCCGCAAGCCCGCGTCTTCACGGTGGGAGCCAACCTGAGTTTCTAACATATTAAAAAAGGAACAATTATGAGACCTATCAAGCATATACTCTCCGTAGCGGCCGTCGCGTTCGTCGCGCTCGCTACCGCCACCTCTTGCTCGGAGTCGTTTCTCGACCTCAAGGCTCCTTCGCAAGTCTCCATCGACGAGTACTACGACAGCGAGGAGCGCATGTTCGAATCGCTGGTAGCCGCCTACGACCCCCTGAAATGGTTCGACTGGGGGATGGGCGAATACAACCCCATCAACATCATGTCCGACATCATGGCCGACGACATCTGGGTGGGCGGTACCGGTAAGAGCGACAACGCCAACTGGCACTACATGATGAATTACGAGGCCCGTCCCACCGCCGTCATCGCCGGCATCTGGATCAGCGGATACTCGGGCGTGAAGCGTTGCAACGACGTCTTCTACTACATGTCGCGGCTGGCCGACATCGACGAGACCACCAAGACCCTGTGGCTCACCGAGGCCCGCGTGCTCCGCGCTTGGTACTACACCCTGCTGTGGAAGTTCTGGGGCAACATCCCCTACTATACCGAGAACCTGCAATTCCCCTACCTGCAGCCGCAAAGCACCGCCGACCAGGTGTACGAGGGCATCGTCGCCGACCTCGACGAGGCCATCGCCGCCAACGCGCTCCCGATGAAGGCCGCCGACGCCGACGCCGGACGCGTCACCAAGGCCATGGCCTACATGCTCTACGCCGAGGTGGTGATGTACCAGAAAGACGAGACCCGCTACCCCACCGCGCTGAAGTACATGGAAGAGATCATCAACTCCAGCCAGTACATCCTGGCGCCCGACTACGGCGGCATCTTCCTCGAGGAGGGCGAGTGGAACTCCGAGTCCATCTGGGAGGTGAACTACATGAACGACCGTGGCGGACGCTCCTGGAGCGGACCGTTGGTGACGGGCGGCACGGTGCTCCCGCGCCTCATCAGCCCCTCGGGCTGGGCCGACGGCACCGACGGCCACGACAACGGCTGGGGATTCGCCCCCGTACGCGTGGAGACGTACCAGATGTACGCCGACGCCGACACCCGACGCGACGCCACCTGCTGGAACGCCGCGGCAGCGGGGAGCTACGGCGCCCGCTACCAGGACACCGGCTACTTCCTCGGCAAGTACGTGGCCCGCAGCGGCTACAACGCCAACCATAACGGCGACGGCGACCTCAACTTCGGCAACAACCTCCGCGTGTACCGCTTTGCGGAGACCCTGCTCAACGCCGCCGAGTTGCTGGCCCGCGGAGCCGCGGGCACGGGCAGCGCGGCCGACTACCTGAACCGCGTGCACCATCGCGCCGGGCTGACCGACGACCTGGCGCCCACGGTGGACAACATCCTGCAAGAGCGTCGCCTCGAATTCGTGGGCGAAGGTAAGCGCTACTGGGACCTGATACGCACCGACCGAGCCGCCTCCACGCTGGTGCCCGACGCCTACGGCTACCGCACCAACGCCTGGACACCCGCCAAGAAGTACCTGCCCATACCGCAGTCGGAGATAGACGCCGCGCAGGGCACGCTCACGCAGAACAATTACTAACCGCCCGCGCATCAATCTGTGAACAAGATGAAAACAACAGTATATACCTTATTTATAGCCGTCCTCGCAGCGCTCGGCCTGAGCGGCTGCGCCTCCGAGGATCACGGCACGGTGAATGGCAACGCGTTGCCATCCGTCAGCGATGTCAAGCAGTTTGTCGACGTCATCGTGGACCAGGAGACCAACGAGGTCACCTTCGAGTACACCGGCCCCGGGAGCTATCCCATCTGGATCGTCAACAACGGGACCAATACCATCCGCAGCACCAAGATGCGGTTCGTCCAAGTGTTCACCAAGGCGGGCACCTACACCTACGAGCTGAAGCTGGGCAATAAGAACGGCATCAGCGACGGATCGTTCACCGACGAGTTCACCATCGACAATACGCTCATGGACCTCGCCACGGTGGCGCAGCTATGCGGTACCGAGAGCAAGGTATGGGTATGGAACTCGCGTGTGGCCGGACACTTCGGCTGCGGAGAGCCGGGAACCGAAGGGCTGAACTGGTGGTCGGCACCCGCCGAGGACAAGAAAGATTGGGGCATGTACGACGACACCTTCACCTTCAACGTCGACGGCACGTACACCTACAACCCCGGCGAGGGAGGAACCATATTAGTGAACACCGGCGTCACCCAGTTCCCGGCCTATAACACCAACGACGGGCAGGACTTCATGGTGCCCGTGGAACCACAGACCTCCACCTGGGAGATGGAGTACGATGGCGACAAACTCAATCTGGTATTCCCCGCCAGGACCTTGGTAGGCTACATCTCGGCCGATCCGTTCTACGAGGCGCCGCGGTTCCGCATCGTCTCCATCTCGAACAACAAATTAGTGCTGGCCAGCATCCAGGCAGACATCAGCTGGCATTTCGAGTTCATCCCGAAAGACGTGTTCGACGCGGGCGACATCAGCATCGTAGGCTCGTGGACGTGGGACAGCTCCTTCAAGGGACACTTCGGTTGCGGACCTACGCCCGCCAGTCCTGTCGAGTGGTGGAGCGCCAATCCCGACGAGAAGGCCGACTGGGGAGTCTACGACGACGTGCTCACCTTCAAGGCCGACGGCACCTACATCTTCAACCCCGGCCCCGACGGCGAGATCTACGTCAACACCGGCTGCACGCTCTTCCCCGACTTCAACACCAACGACGGGGCGGACTTCGACGTCCCCGTGAGCGAGCAAACCTCCACCTACCAAATCGTGGAGGAGGGTGCCGCGTCGTTCATCGTGTTGCCCGCCGAGACCTACTTCACCTATCTGAGCGGCGACTATATGTTCCAGAACCCGAAATTCCAGATCCTGAAGATGACGGCCGACGAGCTGCAGGTGGCCTCCACCGACCCCGGCATCGCCTGGATGTATTCGTTCAAACGCATACCCTAAGATGATGAAACGATTGATATACCTATTCCTCATCCCCTTGTTGGGGATGTCGGCTTGCGGGAGTGACAATGGTGTCACTCCCCCCGAGCCGGACGCGGAGATCAGCATAACGACCGCGCCCGCCTCGCTCACGTTCCCCTTCGACGGAGGAACGCTGAGCCTCGAGGTGACCGCCAATGCCGAGTGGGGCGTAAGCTCCGACCAGGCATGGTGCGTCTCCTCGCCCTCGGGTGGACTGTCGGGTAGCTCCACGCTGCGCGTCACGGCGGCAAAGAACAGCGGCAGCGAACCCCGCACGGCCACCCTCACCTTCCGCTCGGGCGCATACCGGCATACCGTGAGCGTGACGCAGACCACCGATCCCGCCATCAACGAAATCACCACGCCCGAAGGCTACGCCCTCGTCTGGCACGACGAGTTCGACGCCCCGCGCGCGTCCGGCGGACGGCCCGCCCTTCCCTCCACCGACGATTGGTGGTACGAGACGGGGGCGTCGGGCTGGGGGAACAACGAGCTGGAGAACTACGTCCCGGGATTCCAAGGCAACGACACCTGCGCCGTGGTGACCAACGGCACGCTGAAGATCATCGCCAAGAAAGTAGGCAACGAGGTGCTCTCCATCCGCATGAACACCACCCGCAACTGGATGTACGGCTACTTCGAGGCACGCCTCAAGCTCCCCAGCGGACGCGGCACGTGGCCCGCCTTCTGGATGATGCCCGCCAACTTCACCGCCTGGCCCGACGACGGCGAGATCGACATCATGGAAGAGGTGGGATACCGCCCCAACTACGTCTCCTCGTCGGTGCATACCAAGACCTACAACCACGCCATCGGTACGGGGAAGACGGGCGAGCAGTACGTGGAGGGCGCCGAAGGCTCGTTCCACGTCTACGCCCTCGAATGGACGCCCGACTACATCAGGGGCATGGCCGACGGCCGTGAGCACTTCAGGTACCTGAACGACAAGGCGGGCGATCTCGGCACCTGGCCCTTCAACGCCGCCTTCTACCTCAAGCTCAACCTGGCGTGGGGCGGAAACTGGGGCGGACAACAGGGCGTGGACGAGACCAAGCTTCCCGCCACCTACGAGGTGGACTACGTACGTGTGTTCCAAAAGTCAAATCCGTAGACTATGAAGATATATCGGCTATTCCTGACACTCTCCATCGCCGCGCTCGCGCTTAGCGCCTGCGGCGATAAGTCCGCCACCACCAAGGCGGCGGCCGACGGCAGCTTCGTCCGCGTCAGCGGCACCGACCTCTTGCTCCCCGACGGCAGCAAACTGCTCATCAAGGGCACCAACCTCGGCAACTGGCTCAACCCCGAGGGATATATGTTCGGGTTCAACAAGGTGAACTCGGCGCACTTCATCGAGGAGGCGCTGCGCCAGCTCGTAGGCCCGACGAAGGCCGACAAGTTCTGGCGGGCGTTCAAGGACAACTACGTGACACGCGCCGACATCCGGTTTATCCGCTCCACGGGTAGCAACACCATCCGCCTGCCGTTCCACTACAAACTCTTCACCGACGAGGACTACATGGGGCTGAACGTGGCGCAGGACGGGTTCGCCCGCGTGGATTCGGTGGTGACCTGGTGCCGCGAGGCGGGCCTCTACCTCATCCTCGACATGCACGACGCGCCGGGCGGACAGACGGGCGACAATATCGACGACAGCTACGGCTACCCCTGGCTCTTCGAGTCGGAAGAGTGCCAACGCCTCTTCGCCGACATCTGGCGACGCATCGCCGACCGCTACAAGGACGAACCCGTCATCCTCGGCTACGAGCTGATGAACGAACCCATCGCGCCCTATTTCGAGAACGTCGACTCGCTCAACGCCCGCCTCGCCAAGGTGTATCGCATAGGTGTCGACGCCATCCGCGAGGTCGACAAGCGTCACATCATCCTCCTAGGTGGCGCGCAGTGGAACGGCAACTTCGAGCCGCTCCGCGACACGGCGTTCGACGAGCAAATCATGTACACCTGCCACCGCTACGGCGGGGGGACGAGCGCGGAGGCCATCGCCGGCTTCATCGACTTCCAGCGGCGGACCCAACGCCCGATGTACATGGGCGAGATAGGCCACAACACCGACGAGTGGATGGCCGCCTTCTGCCGCACGATGGAGGAGCACAACATCGGCTGGACCTTCTGGCCCTACAAGAAGGTGGACGGCTCCTCGTTCGTCGGCATACGCCGCCCCGCACGGTGGGACGACGTGGTGGTGAAGTTCGCCGAATCGCCCCGCGCCACGTACAAGGAGATTCGCGACGCCCGACCCTCGCAGGCATTGGCCGACAGCGTGCTGAACGAGTTTCTCGAGGCCGCCCGCTTCGAGCGTTGCGAGGTGCAGCGCGGCTATATCGAGGCGCTGGGGCTGAGGGCGACGCCATAAGAACCTTTTTTGGACGCTGATGACGCGGATGACACGGATCTAAAAGATATAAATCCGCGTCATCCGTGTCATCAGCGTCTAAAAGATAGCCGATTTGACCAATAAAACAATAACTTTGTCCGCGGAACGATGAACGGAAAGAGAGAACACATCAGCCGATACGTCATCCCGATACTCGTCGGGCTGGCTTCCCTCGTCGGGCATACCGCCACGGGGCGCAACGCCTTCGTGCTCAACTTCTCCAAGTTCCAGACGGCGAGGAGCGGCGCGCAAAACTGGCAAATCGCCGCCTACGATGACCGATGGGTGTACTTCGCCAACCAAAACGGCATCCTGCAATACAACGGCAACGCGTGGAACCTGCTGCCCCTGCACAACGGGCAGGCCACGCGTTCCGTCACCCCCTCGCGACGGACGGGCCGGATCTACGTGGGCGGCATCTCCGAGTTCGGATACTATACCGTGGCGCCGAACGGCTCGCTCGGTTACACGTGCATGTCCGACTCGGTGAGCCGCGAGATGCGCTTCATCGGCAACGTATGGAACATACACGAGATGGGCGACGCCCTCTACGTGCAAGGCGACAACCGCTTCCTGAGGTACGAGGACGGCGCGTACACCGCCATCGACGTGGGATGCAAGGTCGATTGCTCGGCGCTGCTGGGTGGCATCCTCTACGCCGGGACGGAAAGGGGCGTGAAAATCCTGGTGGGCGGGAAGTTCATCCCGCTCAACGGCGCCGGTTTCCTCGACGACAAACGCATACGCGGCTTTGTCGCCACGCCGCGGGGCACCGTGGTGGTCACCGCCTCGCACGGACTTTACCTCTGCGATGGCGTGAGCTGCGTGCCCTACGTCACGGGCGTGGAAAGTTTCCTCGTCCAGGGCGAGGTGTTCTGCGCCGCCACCGCCGGAGGCAAGATGGCGCTGGGAACCATACAGCGCGGCGTGGTGGTGGTGGACATGGCCACCGGCGAGGCCGAATACTACAACGAGAACAACGGGTTGCAAAACAATACCGTGCTCTCGCTCGCCTTCGACAGCGTGGGAAACCTCTGGACGGGAACCGACAACGGCATCGACTACATCTTCCTCAGCTCGCCCCTCAGCACGCTCTACCCCTTGCACGACTCGTATGGCACGGGCTACGCCGCCTTGTCCGACGAGCGGGGCATCTACCTCGGCACCAGCCGCGGCTTGTACCTCTTGCCCGCGTCGGCGGGACAGGTCGACGAAGCCGCCGACCCGCGCCTGGTACGGGGCAGTGGCGGACAGGTGTGGAGCTTGCGGCGGATAGGCTCGCGGGTGTTCTGCTTCCACGACCGGGGCGTGTTTCTCGTCGAGCCGGACGGACTGCGGCGCGTGGGCGACGTCAACGGGGCTTGGACGGGACAGATGGCGGGCGACGACCCCGAGACGATGTTCGTGGGCGGATACGACGGGCTGTACGTCTTGCGCCACGCGGCGGGCCGATGGACTTCGTGGCGCGTGCTGGGCATGTCGGATTCGTTCCGCTTCTTCGAGCAAGAGAGCCGGCGGGTGTTGTGGATGTCCGACCCCACGCATTGCTTCCGTGTGGAGCTGGACAGCACGATGACGCGGTTTGTCGCGCAGACGCAGTTCGACGCGCCGGGCGACTTGCCCGGCAGGCAGATACGCGTGCACCGCGTCGACGGGCAGGTCTGCTTCTCCACCACCTCGGGTTTCTACCGCTTCGACTATCCCAGCCAGCGCATGGTGCCCGCGCGGAAGCTGAACGACCGTCTGGGGGGCGCCACGTTCTATTACTACCTGGTCCAACGCGGCGACAAGCTGTTCGGCCTCAAGCGCGACGCCGTGAGCGTGGCCGACGGGATGAGGGATAGCGTCAGGAACATCTCGTTCGGCATCCCGCAGATCGAGCTGGTGCCCGAGGGCGAGAGGCTGGCGGTGCTCTCGGATTCGAGTGTCGTCGTACCCTTCTACCGAGGATTCCTCGTGGCCTCGTACTCCGACCGCGTGCCATCCATCACGCACCGCGTCAACATTTTCAGCGTCTACACCACGCAACCCAGCGACAGCCTGCTCTATACCGCCAATTTCCTCGGCCGCACGGGCAGGCCCACGATCGACTACAGGCATCGCTTCGTGCGCGTGGAGTTCGGCCTGTCCTCGTTTCCCGACAACGAGGAGGCGCTCTACCAATACCGGCTGGACGACAACGAATGGTCAGCCCCCGGCACCGCCACCACGAAGGAGTACACGCTCGAAGAGGGCGATTACAGGTTCGAGGTGAGGGCGTCGTTCTCCGACGGCACGGTGAGCGCCGACAGCTTCAGTTTCCGCGTGCTGCCCCCTTGGTATCGCACCAACCTCGCCTTCACGATTTACCTCGTCTTACTCGCGCTCCTGCTCGCGGGGCTGTACAAATGGGACGACACGCGCGTGCGCCGGAAGAACGACCTCATCGCCCGCGAGAAAGACAAGGAGATACGCAAGGTGGAGCACGAGAGCCTGCTCAAGGAGGAACGAATCACCCGCCTCGAGAAGGAGAAGCTCGAGCGCGACCTGCAATACAAGAGCCAGGAGATGGCCAACCTGATGATCAACTTCACGCAGAAGAACGAGATGCTCTCCGAAATCAAGTCCGAACTCCACAAGGTGATGAGCGTAGTGCGTGCCGACAACGAGAAGGAGATTCGCCAGCGCCTCCTCGTGGTGGGCAACAAGATCGACCTGAGCACCAACTCCACCGAGGTGCTGCGACGCATCGAGAAGGAGTTCGACCTGGTGCACGACAACTTCATGACCCGCCTCCAGGAACGGCATCCCCAGCTTTCGTTCAACGAACGCATGATGTGCGCCTACCTCAAGATGAACCTCACCAGCAAAGAAATCGCCCCCCTGTTCAACTTCTCAGTCCGCGGCGTCGAAACCATGCGCTACCGCCTGCGCAAGAAGCTCGGCCTGGAGCGGGAGGCCAATCTGCTGGATTACTTGAACGGGATATAGGGACGCGGGAAAAGAAAATATCGGTATGATCCGCATCGCCCCAATGACCGAATGAAATCTCCCCCAATGACCGAATGAAATCTCCCCAAATGACCGAACGAAATCTCCCTAAATGACCGAATGAAATCTCCCTAAATGACCGAATTTGGATTTTATTCGTATCTTTGTGGCCGCAATCAAAGTGTTTGTAGCTATGAAAGAGTATAAAAACAGGATAGCGGATAAAATCCTGTCGCTTAAATTGGAAAGCAGTGGCGCTGTCCTTATCGAAGGTCCTAAATGGTGTGGTAAAACGACTACTGCCGAGCAGCATGCCCAAAGCACACTCTATATGGACGACCCGGAGAATGCGGAACAGAACGTGCGATTGGCCACTATCAGTCCGAAACGCCTTTTGTCGGGTGATACCCCCAGGCTGATTGACGAATGGCAAATCGCGCCGCAACTATGGGACGCGATACGCTTTGCGGTCGACCACCAAGGCGGCCTCGGGCAGTTCATTCTCACTGGTTCCGCGGTTCCTGCTGAACGGTCAAAGATCCATCACACCGGTACGGGCCGATTTTCTTGGCTCAGGATGCGTCCGATGTCTCTCTTTGAGTCTGGAGATTCGACAGGTGAAGTTGGCTTGGGACAGCTGTTTACATCTCCCGCCCAGATTGATGGGCAAAGTCGCCTGACACTCGACGACATCGCATACCTGATTTGCCGGGGTGGATGGCCGCAAGCCTTGGCGATACGAAAGGATATAGCAAGCTCGACAGCCAGGAATTATTACGATGCCGTAGTGAACAATGACATTTCAAGGGTTGACGGAGTAGCCCGAAGTAGCGACCGCGCCAAGCGCGTGATGCGCTCGTATGCCCGTGCCCAAGGTTCGCAAATGTCTCTAAGCGCTATACGGAAGGACGTGCTCACGAATGATGTGGATACGTTCGATGCCGACACGCTGTATGCTTACGTGGATGCCCTGAAAAAGATATTCGTCATCGAAGATTCTCCCGCATGGAATCCCAATCTCCGTTCAAAGTCTGCCATCAGGACATCCGACACACGGTATTTCGTAGATCCGTCGATAGCTACCGCTGCCTTGGGTGCGGGGCCTAACGACTTGATCGGTGACCTTGGGACGATGGGTCTTCTCTTTGAAACCCTGTGCGTGCGCGACTTGAGGGTATATGCCGACGCTCTCGATGGAGAGGTGTACCATTATCGCGACAGCAGCGGTTTGGAATGCGATGCCGTGGTGCATCTGCGCAATGGGTCTTATGGGCTGATAGAGATAAAACTGGGAGGGGAATCATTGATACGCGAAGGCATCGAAACACTCCGCAAGATGGCCAACGTGATAGATACCGCGAAGATGAAAAGCCCCGCTTTCAGAATGATACTCATTGCGACCGGTCTTTATGCCTACAGGACCGACGATGGAACCTACATCGTTCCGATAGGGTGCCTACGGGATTGATCATTTGCCCGCGATTTCCTATCTTTTATTCACCCGGCATAAAAAACTGCGGATTTTTACGTAAGTTTGTCGGGTTTTAAAGCAACGACTTAATAAATATATGGATATGCCACATAGCAGAAAGGAACAGATGGAGGCGTTCGGACGCTTCCTCGACATACTCGACGAATTGCGAGTGAAATGCCCCTGGGACAAGAAGCAGACCAACGAGAGCCTGCGTCCCAACACCATAGAAGAGACGTACGAGCTGAGCGACGCGCTGATGCGCGGCGACAAGAACGACGTCTGCAAGGAACTGGGCGACGTGCTGCTGCACGTGGCCTTCTACGCCAAGATTGCCTCGGAGACGGGCGACTTTGACATCAAGGACGTGTGCGACAAGCTGTGCGACAAGCTCATCTTCCGCCATCCGCACGTGTTTGGCGAGGCGAAGGCCGAGACGGCGGGCGAGGTGATGCAGAACTGGGAGCAGCTCAAGCTCAAGGAAAAGGATGGCAACAAAAGCGTGCTCAGCGGCGTGCCCGCCACGCTGCCTACACTCATCAAGGCGTACCGCGTGCAGGACAAGGCACGCAACGTGGGCTTCGACTGGGAGGAGCGCGAGCAGGTGTGGGAGAAGGTGAAGGAGGAGATCGACGAATTCCAGGCCGAGGTGGCCAACATGGACCGCGAGAAGGCCGAGGCGGAGTTCGGCGACGTGATGTTCAGCCTCGTCAACGCCGCGCGGCTCTATAAAATCAACCCCGACAACGCCCTCGAACGCACCAATCAGAAGTTTATCCACCGCTTCAACTACCTCGAGGAGCACACCATCAAGCAGGGCAAAAGCCTCAAGGAGATGACGCTCGACGAGATGGAGACGCTGTGGGAAGAGGCGAAGAAAGACGAAGGAACGGATAACGGATAGAGAGAGGGATGACGCAAACGATCGGACAGATTCTCGAGCAGGTGAGCGGATGGTTGTGGGGATGGCCCATGATTGTCTTGCTCCTGGGCACTCATCTCTTCCTCACCATCCGGTTGCGTTTCCCGCAGCGCAAGATATTCACGGCCATACGTCTCTCGGTGACGAAAGACAAGGGGGCGGCAGGCGACGTGAGCCAGTTTGGCGCGTTGGCCACCTCACTGGCCGCCACCATCGGCACGGGCAACATCATCGGCGTGGCCACGGCCGTCTCGCTGGGAGGACCCGGCGCGGTGCTCTGGTGCTGGATCACGGGCGTGCTGGGCATCGCCACGAAATACACCGAAGGGTTGCTGGCCATCAAGTACCGCGTGCGGACGTCGAACGGCGAGATGCTGGGCGGACCGATGTACGCGCTGGAGCGGGGGCTGAAGATGCGGTGGCTGGGCATACTCTTCTGCGTGTTCACGGCCATCGCGGCTTTTGGCATCGGCAACACGGTGCAGTCCAACTCCATCGCCATGCTACTCAACGAGGCGTGTGGCTGGCCCACTCCCCTTACGGGCGGCATCATCAGCCTGTTGGTGGCGCTTGTCATCCTGTTTGGCGTGCGGGGCATCGCCAAGGTCTGCACGGCGCTGGTCCCGTTCATGGCGGTGTTCTACGTGGTAGGCTGTCTCTACATCCTGTGGATGAACGGTCCCTATTTGCGCGAGACGATCGACCTCATCATCAGCTCCGCCTTCACCCCGCGGGCGGCAGGCGGCGGATTCGTGGGTACCACGGTGATGATGGCGGCGCGCTACGGCATCGCCCGCGGCCTGTTCTCCAATGAGTCGGGACTGGGGTCGGCGCCTATCGTGGCCGCGGCGGCGCAGACGCGCAATCCTGTTCGGCAGGCGTTGGTGTCGTCCACCGGCACGTTCTGGGACACGGTGGTCATCTGTGCCCTCACGGGGTTGGTGTTGGTGAGCAGCGTCATTGCCCATCCCGACATCGACCATACGCAAGGTGGGGCGCTGACGAAGGCCGCTTTCGCCAAGATTCCCTACGTGGGCACGTTCGTCCTCACGGTGGGCATCGTCACCTTTGCTTTCAGCACCATCCTTGGCTGGACCTATTACGCCGAAAAGGCAGTGGAGTACCTGGGTGGCAAGCGCTGGATCATCGTCTACCGCGTGCTATGGATAGCGGCCATCTTCCTCGGCTCTATCCTCAACCTCGCCGTGGTGTGGAACCTGGCCGACAGCATGAACGCCCTGATGGCCATCCCCAACCTCGTCTCCCTCCTCCTCCTCTCGGGCGTAGCGGCCAAGGAGACGAAGAGGTACTTGTGGGAGGGAAGGCTGGACGAAAAGTAAGGGGGAGGGCTGGAAGTGATTTACCCAACTTTCGTAAGTATTCAAGTCGGGATTGTTCTGCGCAACGCCCAGGCTGGCCGCATGAACGCTTTGCGGAACCGCGAACATCCCACGCTGGCCGCATGGACACTCCGCGGAACGGCGAGCATCCCACGCTGGCCGCATGGACACTTTGCGGAACCGCAAACATCCCACGCTGGCCGCATGGACACTTCGCGGAACCGCGAACATTCCATGCTGGCTGCATGGACACTTCGCGGAACGGCGAGCATTCCATGCTGGCTGCATGGACACTTCGCGGAACGGCGAGCATCCCACGCTGGCTGCATGGACCTTTACGATAGGATATTTGCGAAAGTGAGCGATTTGCATCTGATGAAACTTATTGGGAGGAGCGTACGCGAAACGTTTGGGAGTGACAGATAAAAGCGTTACTTTTGCGTCGATGAAACAAGCTGATCAGAAAAAGAAAATCACGCAACGCGATCAAGTTGCGGAGGCGATGCGCTCGAACGGTGGCTACGCCACGTTCGGACAACTGAATCAATTGGTGGATTTCTCCGATTGGAAAACGGGTACGCCACAGGCTTCTATCCGACGAATCGTACAGGACGACGACCGGTTCTTCAGGATACAGCCAGGGCTTTGGGCCTTGAAGGAGAGCGAGGATGACGTGTTGCGTAAATTTCAGCTCAAGGAACCAAACGCGGAGAGAGAGGAAGTCTTCACTCACTCCTATTATCAGGGCTTAGTAGTGGAAATAGGCAACCTGAAAGGCTTGCGAACGTATGTGCCTCCTCAAGACAAGAACCGGAAATTCTTGGAAAAGCCGCTGTGCGAGATGGCCACGGTGGAGCCGATCTACGAGTTCACTTATCGCGAGATTCTGGAGCGGGCGAGAACCGTGGACGTGATTTGGTTCAACGAGAGGCGGCTGCCTTCGTCTTTCTTCGAGATCGAACATACCACGGATATCCAGAACTCACTGGGCAAATTCTTCGATCTCCAAGATTTCTTCGCCAGTTTCCGTATCGTGGCCGATAAATCGAGGAAGAACCAATTCGAATCGATTATCAGCAGGGCGATCTATAAAGATATCAGGAAACGTGTGGGTTTCGTGAGCTACGACGAGATCATCCGGCAGCATGAAAATCTGTATCGGCTTTCCAGGATAGAAAACTTGATCTGATGTAGGTCTCTAAGATCGCTTGTACCCATCATCCTTCCCCCACGCTCCGCAGCCACGCGATCTCGTCGGCCCATCGGCTTTCGTCGGGTGTCTCGAGGATGATGGGGATGTTGTCGAACCGCGGGTCGCGCATCATCCGCTCGAAGAAGGTGTCGCCGATAAAGCCTTCGTGCAGGCTGGTGTGGCGGTCGACGTGGCTGCCCAACTCTTTCTTGGAACCGTTGAGGTGGATGCCGCGGAGGAAGCGGAAGCCTACCTTGCGGTCGAACTCGTCGAACACTTCGTCGTAACGCTCTTGCAGGTCGTAGCCGGCGGCGAGGGTGTGGCAGGTGTCGAGGCAGACGCCTACACGGCTCTTGTCGTCGACGCGGTCGATGATGTAGCGCAGCTGGTTGAAGCGGTAGCCGAGGTTGGTGCCTTGTCCGGCGGTGTTCTCGATGACGGCGGTCACTCCCGCCGTTTGCCCGAGCGTGAGGTTGATGCTCTCGGCGATGCGCGCCAGGCACTCTTCCTCGGACATCTTGCCTAAGTGGCTACCGGGGTGGAAATTGAGCAACGCGAGACCCAACTGCTCGCAACGCCGCATCTCGTCGAGGAAGGCGGCGCGGCTCTTCGCCAGTCCCTCTTCCTCGGGATGTCCCAGGTTGATGAGATAACTGTCGTGCGGAAGGATCTGCCCCGGCCCGAAGCCGAAGCGTTGGCAGTTTTCCTTGAAGAGGCGGATGCTCTCCCCGGTGAGCGGCTTGCTCACCCATTGCCGCTGGTTCTTGGTGAAGAGGGCGAACGCGTTCGCCCCGATAGCGTGCGCGTTGACGGGAGCGGCTTCCACTCCTCCCGACGCGCTGACATGTGCTCCGATATATTTCATGATGAGGGGATTAAACTCCTAATACGATGTTAGCGTCGATATTCAGCTTCCGACTCATTTCACGGGCTATCTTGAGAGTCGGCTCGCGTTTCCCCGTGAGGTAATCACTGACGAGAGACGGGCTGACACCGAGCAATCCAGAAAGTTTTGCCTGGTTCAACCCCATCTCGAACATACGAAGTTTTATCACTTCGGCCAGCGAGGGTGATTTGATCGGATAGTGTTCATCCTCATATTCCTCGACAAGACCTGACATCAAATCCAATTCGATCAGATTCTTATCGGTAAGTGGAGTGGAATCATCCACCAAGGGGAGAAGTTCTTCTATTCTCTCCAGAGCTGCCTTATAAGCAATCTCGTTTTGAATCCTTACCATAACTATATGTTTTTAACGTCTATTCTATCATACTCCGCATGAGCGCCAATGAAGCGGATGTAGACTGCCTTGATCGTAAACTTGATGACTACGACGAGGCGATAATTGCTTCCCTTGATATTGAAGGCATAATGCTGATTACCTACACTGTCTACGCTATTGAACATTCGTTTTATATCCGCAAAAGATTCCCAGTTCGCCCCCTTTACCTTTTGGTACCAATCCTCGAGGGCTACTTCAGCGTCAGGATGAGCCGTGTAGTACTCTATTATTTTGCTTTTGGCTATAATTCTCATGTTTTAGAGTTCTCGTTTGCGCGAAGATAGCCGTTTTTTTCTCTTCCTCCATTTGTTACTCAATATTTCTTTGTAAGTTTGTGGCCTCAAACGTTATCAAAAGCAAGAAACATGATAGATTTAAACGAATTGATCAAGCGACGCCACAGTACGCGCAGATTTACTGACAAGGAATTGACACAAGAAGAAGTAGTGACCCTACTGAAGGCAGGCCTGATGGCGCCTTCGTCGAAGGGTAAAACCCCGTGGCAGTTCGTGGTGGTGGACGAGAAACAGACACTTGACATCCTCGCCCATTGCAAGGAACATGGCGCGGCGTTCATCGCCGAGGCGCCACTTGCCATCGTCGTGGCCGCAGACCCGTCGGTGAGCGAAGCGTGGGTGGAAGACGCTTCTATTGCCGCCATCATGATACAACTGCAGGCCGAGGACCTCGGGCTGGGCAGCTGCTGGTCGCAGATACATGAACGTACCACTCCCGCCGGGACACTGGCCAGCGACTTCATCCGCGCCTTGCTGGATATTCCCTCGCCACTCGAAGTGCTCTGCGTCATCGCCGTCGGGCACAAAGGCGCGGAGCGCAAACCCTTCGACGAGGAACAGCTGAAATGGGAAAAGGTACATATTAATAAATACGGAGGAAAAGAGTGATGGCAACAACAACCCCGCCCGCCGAAAAGAAAACCCGCAAACGAAGCATCGAGGACACGCAGATCGTACTCGTTGGCGCGGGCAACCTGGCCACCAACCTGGCCGTGGCCCTCTATCGCAAAGGGTTCCGCGTGGCGCAGGTATATAGCCGCACCGAGGAGGCTGCCGCCACGCTGGCCAAGAAAGTGGAGGCCGACTACACCACCGACCTGTCCGAACTCTCCACGCGCGGACAACTCTATATCGTGGCGTTGAAAGACGAGACCTGGCCCGACCTGCTCCCGCGTATCGTGGCCGGGAAAAACGACGCCCTGATGGTGCACACCGCAGGCAGCCTACCCATGAGCGTGTGGGAAAACAACGCGACGCGCTACGGCGTGATCTATCCCCTGCAAACCTTCAGCAAGGGGCGTGAGGTGGATTTCCGGGAGATTCCCATCTTCGTGGAAGCCAACTCGCCCGACGACACGGCACTGCTCCGCGCCATCGCCTCCACGCTCTCGGCCAAGGTGGGCGAGGCCAGTTCCGACCAACGCAAGTGCCTGCACCTGGCCGCCGTGTTCATCAGCAACTTCACCAATCACATGTATGCCTTGGCGGCCGAGTTGCTGCATAAGTGTGACCTGCCTTTCGACGTCATGCTGCCACTCATCGACGAAACGGCGCGCAAGGTGCACGACCTCCCCCCGCACGACGCGCAGACAGGTCCTGCCGTGCGCCGCGACCGACAGGTGATAGACAGCCATCTCGCCATGCTGGCCGACGACCCCGCCTTGCACGACCTTTACCAACTCCTCACCCAAAGCATCCATGAGCACCATTAACTATCCCCTGGCAGACATACGCGCCATCGTGTTCGACGTCGACGGCGTGCTTAGCGCCACCACCGTGCAGCTGCATCCATCGGGCGAGCCGATGCGCACCGTCAACATCAAGGACGGATATGCCATACAACTGGCCGCGAAGCAAGGCTTGCGGATAGGAATCATCACCGGCGGACGGACGGAAGCCGTGCGCGTGCGCTTCGAAGCGTTGGGCGTGAAGGACATCTACATGGGATCGGCCGTGAAGATCCACGACTATCGAGACTTTCGCGACAAGCACGGACTGACCGACGGACAGATCGCCTATATGGGCGACGACGTGCCCGACATTGAGGTGCTGCGCACCTGCGGATTGCCGTGCTGCCCGCACGACGCCGCTCCCGAGGTACGTGCCGAGGCGAGCTACATCTCGCACCGCGACGGCGGATACGGCTGCGCCCGCGACGTGATTGAGCAGGTGCTCAAGGCGCAAGGCAAATGGATGACCGGCGATGCTTTCGGATGGTGATGACAACGTGGAGAGAAGAGCGGAACCTCCGATAAAAGCGAACGAGATACAATGTTAGAAAATTTAAGGAAATACCAAGTGATACTGGCTTCCAACTCCCCGCGCCGCAAGGAGTTGCTCGCCGGGCTGGGCGTGGAGTACGAGGTACGCACGCTCCCCGACGTGGACGAAGCTTACCCCGACACGCTCGCTGGAGCGGATATCCCCGAATACATTGCCCGCGAGAAAGCCGCCGCCTATCGCTCCCTGATGCGTCCCGGACAGTTGCTCATTACCGCCGACACCATCGTCTGGCTGGACGGACAGGTGCTCGGAAAGCCCCGCGACAGCGACGACGCGATGGCCATGCTCCGGCGTCTCTCCGCACGCGAGCACCAAGTGTTTACCGGTGTCTGCCTCACCACCACCGAGTGGCAACGCAGCTTCACCGCCACTTCCGACGTGCTGTTCGACACGCTCTCGGAAGAGGAAATCGCGTACTACGTCGACCATTACCACCCGCTCGACAAGGCCGGAGCCTACGGCATCCAGGAATGGATAGGCTACGTCGGCGTGAGATCCATACGCGGCAGCTTCTACAACATCATGGGATTGCCCATACAGAAACTGTACGGGGAGCTGAAAAAGATTTAATCGAATTCCAGCCCAAATTCTTTCTTGAGTTGCGTCAGCGCGGAGTTCTTCTGGGCCATCAGGTGGAACTTCTGGGGACGAGTCACGGCGATTGTCGCCTTCTCTTCGCTGATGCGTACCTTCATTTCCACCTTGCTGTTTTTCAGCCGTTCGCGCAAGAAGGGTCGCAACTCGGGGATGAGGGCGGTGAAGTCTTTGGCCACGATATCGTTTTCGGCCACTATCTCGAACGTGGTGGAATCGGGGAGCAACACGGGGTGGAGCACCGCCATCTTGGACGCGATGGCCGTTTGCTCCTGAGGTAACCGATTGGCGTACTCCATCCAATAGCGCATGAGGGCGGATTGGTCGAAAGCGCGATCCTCTTCGGGCGCTGAAGCCGCTGGGGATGACGGGGCGACGGCGGATGTGGTCTGGGCGGGAGATGTGGGCACCGACGGTACGGATAGCGAGATGGATACGCCGAGTGAGCCTCTGTCTACAACGGTTCGCTCCTTCTTCTCTACGGGAGCGAATAGCGTGGTCGCGGTTGGGGCGACTTGTGGCTGCGCGGCTTGTGCCCGATCGACTGGTTGTTGCGTGGTTGGTTGTTGTGTGGTTGGTTGTTGCGTGACTTGCGGCTGTGCGGCTGGTTGTTGCGCCGCGGTTTGTCGCGCGACAGGCTGCGGGGTGACTTGCGTCTGCGTCGTTTGTGCGGTGAATACGGGTTGCAGGCTCTTCTTAGGGCCATGCCCGCCAGTGCCGCTGTCGTCGTTGCCGGTGGTGAGCTGCGCTACTTGTATCAGGGTGAGTTCCACCAGTAGGCGTTTGTTCTTGCTGACGCGGTAGTTCAGGTCGCAGTCGTTGCATAGCTTTATCGCCTTGTACAAGAAGGGTGGCGGACACTTCACCGCCTGCTCCTGGTAGCGTAGGCGGATGCTGGCTCCCACTTCGAGCAGAGGCAGTGTGGAGGCGTCGCGGCTCACCAGCAAGTCGCGGAAGTGCGAGGCCAGCCCGTTGATGAAATGGCTGCCGTCGAATCCTTTGTTCAACACTTCGTTGAAGAGCAGCAGGGCGTCGCCCACCTGGCCGGCCAGCAAGAGGTCGGTGAGGCGGAAGTAATACTCATAGTCGAGCACGTTGAGGTTCTCGATGACGCTTTGGTAGGTGATGTGCCCTCCGGTGAAGCTCACCACCTGGTCGAAGATAGAAAGCGCGTCACGCATTCCGCCGTCGGCCTTCATGGCGATGACGTTGAGCGCCTCGGGTTCGGAGGTGATACCCTCCTTGGCGGCCACGCGGGCCAGATGCGCCACGGTGTCGTCCACGCTGATGCGGTTGAAGTCGTAGATCTGGCAGCGCGACAGGATGGTGGGCAGTATCTTATATTTCTCGGTGGTGGCGAGTATGAAGATGGCGTGGCGTGGGGGTTCCTCGAGCGTCTTGAGGAACGCGTTGAAGGCATTCGTCGAGAGCATGTGTACCTCGTCGATGATGTACACCTTGTAGGCGCCTATCTGCGGGGGGATGCGCACCTGCTCGGTGAGCTGGCGGATATCGTCCACCGAGTTGTTGGACGCCGCGTCCAGCTCGTGTATGTTGTACGAGCGTTGCTCGTTGAAAGCCACGCAGGATTCGCACGCGTTGCACGCCTCGCCGTCGGGCGTGAGGTGCAGGCAGTTGATGGTCTTCGCGAAGATACGTGCGCAGGTGGTCTTTCCCACTCCGCGCGGGCCGCAAAAGAGATAAGCGTGTGCCAGTTTGTGGGTGGCAATGGCATTTTTCAGCGTAGTGGTGAGCGCCCGTTGACCTACCACGGAATCGAAGGTGGTGGGACGGTACTTGCGCGCCGAGACGATGTAGTTCTCCATACTTCTTTCTTCGGGTGTTTTCTGATTCTTGTTATTCCCGCAAAAGTAGTCATTAAATGGTGAATGTCTCCGCACGTGGCATGTATTTTTCAATTTTTAATTCTCCATTCTTAATTTAATCTCTATCTTCGCGGCTGTATCACCAAAATAACGTCGATTCATCATGAGCAAGCTTGGTAGCGTATGGAATTTCTTGGGGCGGCATAAATATGTCATCACTATCGTCGCGTTCGGTATCCTTATCGTCTTCCTCGACGATAACAGCTTGGTGCGTCGCATGGGCTACAGCAGGGAGATCAACTCCTTGCGCGAGGAGATTGTCAAGTACCGCGCCGACTACGACGAGAGCACCCGTCGCCTGAACGAGCTGAAGACCAATCCCGACGCCATGGAGAAGGTGGCCCGCGAGAAGTACATGATGAAGAAGCCCGACGAAGACATTTATGTTTTTGAGGACAACCCATGAATAAGCCCGCCGTCTCTTTCCTTTCGGCCTTGTTCGCCGTGGGCGCCGTGCTGGTGCTCGTGGGTGCGGCCGTGTACGTTACGGGTTGGGTGTACGCTCCCTACCTATATACCATCGGCGCCGGCTGCGTGGCGTTGGCGCAATTCAATCTCCCTTTCCGTACGCCCAACAAGACACTGAAACGTCTCCGTACGCAACGCCTCTTCGGTGCGCTGGCGTTGGTGCTCACCGGAGCCTTCATGTTCTTCACCCACGGCAACGAGTGGATAGCTTGCCTCACCATCGCCGCCGTGCTCCAGCTCTACACCGCTTTCCGCATTCCGCAAGAAGAAGGGAAGGAATAATGATTAGCGATTAGTTTCCCTCACCCCACAGCGGGGTGCCAGCTTAATACTTATGCCAACAAAATAATCTGCGCGAATCCGTGTAATCTGTGGTGAACCAATCACTAATCGCTAATCACTAATTACCGTGCATGATTAGCGCGGATTGCGGGGCTACAATCGCTTCTTCGCCAGTATAAGTGCCCAGTCCGTCGGGATTGATGGCACCTTCCTTGCATACCACGGTGTATTTTCCAACAGGTACGGCGAGGCGTGCGTTTGTGGTACGTGCGTTGAAGGCTACGATGATGTTGTTCCAGGTGTCGCCTCCGGCATTATCTTTCAGTCGGAAGGCGATGAGGCCAGTCCCGTCGGTGGGCAGGAACTCGAGATATTGGCGCACCAGCTCGGCGTCGCCAAGGCGGAAGGCGGGATGTGCCTTGCGGAGGGCTATCAATCCTCGGTAATAGGCATTCAGGTCGGCTTGTGTGGCAAGGGTGTGCCAGTCGATGGCGTTCACCGCGTCGGGACTTTGGTAGCTGTTCTCCACGCCTTGCTTGCTGCGTGCCACCTCCTCGCCGGCAAAGATGAAGGGCGTGCCTTGCGAGGTGAGCACTACGGTCTGCGCCAGCTTGTCGAGGCGTGTCAGTTCCTCGGGCGTGGCTCGCGGCAGGGAGGCTCGTAGGCGGTCGGCCAGGCAGAGGTTGTCGTGGCAGGAGACGTAGGCGATCATCTGCGTAGGTTGCGCAGCCCACGCCACTTGGGTATAGTTCACGGAATCCATGTCGATTTGCGGATGCCGTATGGCTCCCGCGATGCCAAACATCACACTCATCTCGCAGCCTGGCGTTCCCGCGAGGAATCCTCCCTCGGCAGGTTTGCTCACGGGGCCGCAGAGGCCATCGCGCAACTCGTCGGAGAAGACGGCTATGCCGGGCATCCGCGCCACGTTGGCTTTCATGGCCAATGAATCGGCTGGATAGGAAGGGGCTTCGGCCGCCCATCCTTCGCCATAGAGGCAGATGGTGGGATCGATTCGCGTGAGGGCTTGGCGGATGGCGTTCATCGTTGCGATGTCGTGTACGCCCATGAGGTCGAACCTGAAGCCGTCGATGTGATATTCCCTTGCCCAATAGCTCACCGATTCGACCATGAAGCGTCGTACCATTGCCCGTTCGGAGGCGGTCTCGTTGCCGCATCCCGAGCCGTTGGCAGGCGTGCCGTCGGCCTTGTGGCGGTAGAAGTATCCGGGCACGGTGCGCTCGAAATTGCTGCCATCGAGGCTGGCTGTGTGGTTGTACACCACGTCCATGACGACGCGTATGCCGGCGCGGTGGAGGGCTTGCACCATGAGCTTGAACTCGCGTATGCGTGTGGCGGGGTCGTAGGGGTTGGTGGCATATGAGCCGTCGGGCACGTTGTAGTTTTGCGGGTCGTAGCCCCAGTTGTAGCGGTTGTCGGCCAAGCGTGTCTCGTCGATAGAGGCGAAGTCGAACGAGGGCAGCAAGTGCACGTGCGTGACGCCCAGTTCCACGAGGTGGTCGATACCGGTGGCGAGGCCTTCGGGGCTTCGTGTTCCCCGCTCGGTGAGAGCGGCGAATTTCCCTCTGTTCCTGATACCCGCCGACGGACTGATGGAGAAGTCGCGATGGTGCATCTCGTAGATCACCGTCATGTCGTTTGCGGAGGCGACGGGCGGTCGTCGGTCGTCACCCCATCCTTCGGGGTTGGTGGTGTCCCAGTCGATGATGGCTCCCCGCTTGCCGTTCACGCCGACGGCCCGGGCGCTGATGCCTGGCGTGGGGCCTTGCCATTGCTGGTCGATCTTCACGTTGAAGGTATAAAACTTGCCCGCGAGGTCGCCCGCCACTTCGGTGGTCCAAGTGCCGTCGTCGTGCGGGAGCAGCTTGGCGATTTGTATGGTTTCCCCGCCGTCGCCTTCGTCGTAAATCCTCACGCGCACCTCTTCGGCTGTGGGTGCCCAGAGAGTGAAGCGGGTGGTGTCTCTACGGTATTCCATCTCCGTCAGGCTCTCGCCCCGAGGTGTGGGATACTGCTCGTAGGAAGCGTATTCCTTATGCCCTTGGTTGGCGCAGCTATTCATGATTATCGCCATCAGTGTCGCCGTGAGTGGCGACCAGATCTTCTTTCTCATTGGTTGTATGGTTGGGTTGGGGTAGATTGTTTCCTCTTTGGTTTATTCTATCGGCATTCTTGGTGGCGAACTCTTTCCAGCTTCGGCATCCCTTTTCCACGGTGGGCCGCCCCATCTGCAAAAAGTGGCAGTAGGCGGCGGCCAGTCCGTCTGTGGCGTCCATGAACGCGGGCATGTCGTCCTTGGGGAAATGGAGCATGCGTTGCAGCATGTCGGCCACCTGTTCCTTGGAAGCTTGTCCGTTGCCGGTGATGGCCATCTTGATTTTCAGCGGCGCGTATTCGGTGATGGGGATGTCCCGGCTCAGGGCCACGGCCATGGCTACGCCTTGCGCCCTTCCCAACTTGAGCATGGATTGCACGTTTTTCCCGAAGAATGGCGCTTCGATGGCCAGCTCGTCGGGCAGGTAGCTCTCGATGATGCTAAGCACGCGCTGGTGTATGTGGCGCAGTTTGAGGTAGTGGTTGGCGAATTTCCGCAGGTCGATGATACCCATGGCCACCATCTCGGGTTTGGTGCCCCGTATGCGCAACACACCGTATCCCATGATGGTAGTTCCTGGGTCGATGCCTAATATAATTTTCTCCTTTACAGGTTGTATCATCGCTTATTTAACGAGTTATCGATAGGTTTTGGCGGAACATTCCGCCTTTTTTTATCATTTTCTCGGCAAACATAGCAATTATTTCAGAATATAGCCTTATATTTGCGCCACCAAAACGGGATAATCTCTAAAATTGTCCGAAAATATGCGCGGGGCGTTAGCTCATCTGGCTAGAGCGCGACACTGGCAGTGTCGAGGTGATCGGTTCGAGTCCGATACGCTCCACACGAGGAAAGGGAAGCGGAGTAATCTGCTTCCCTTTCCTCGTATTCTGCATAGAAGCGACCATAATATTGTACGAGTCAGTCCGAAAAGTACACTTTTAGTACGTCCGATAACTACAAATCCCCGGATAATCGCTGATTATCCGGGGATTTGTAGTACCCAGACCCGAGATTGAAATAGTGAATTTTAATCATTCTGCAAACCGTTGTAAATCATGCGTATTAGAATGTATATAGCTGATAATTAGATATTTTATTCTATCACATCCTTTAATCTTATTTAGTTTGATTGAAATAAATTCAGGATGGCTGGGAACAATTTGGGAACAAATGCCTATCTTTGCAGCGAACCACTAAAAGAAGCATTATATGAAGGTTTCAGCACTCCTGCGCAAGGCAGCAAAGAAGAATGATACGGATAGTCAGGCGACAATCTACTTCCGTTTAAGGGATGGCAACAAGGATTTGAAAGTTGCCAGCGAGCTATCCATCAATCCCAATCATTGGAGTCCCGAAAAGCAAGGGTATAAGGATAGGGTTGCATTGATTAGTGAGGAGCAGAAG
>JAISIZ010000004.1 GCA_031261785.1 Mediterranea sp. (in: CFB group bacteria) | reverse complement strand
CTTGTCCACGTACACGCATCCATCCTTGCGGAGCTTCTCGAAGTCTTGTATGCCTATAGGCAGTGGTCTGCTGTTCATCATAAGCGTTGCCTTTAATGGGGTTTACGGCACAAAGATACAAATCTATTTCGTAGCGCGGAGACCGATTGGCACTTTTAGGCGCGGATTGGTGATTGGCGGTTACTTGGCCGGCAGGTACTCACTGTTGAATTTTCTGTTTACCCTCAGCATGTTGAAGGTGTAGGTCACCACGTTCTGCGCCTCCTGTACGATGGTGAGGTAGACCATGCTGACGCGTATGCTGCCTTGGTGTTCCTGTATGCGCTTCAGCTCTTTCCGCTTCAGTTGCGACAGGCGTTCCTTGAGGTTTCCTACACGTCGGCTTTCGGCTTCGATGTCGTCGTAGTCGTTGTTCTCCATCCGCTGGCGGCACTGCTTCACGAAGTCGATGATGTCCGTCGTCACCTCGCCGTACTCGCCTTTTTGCATGGCGTCGAGCGGGTTGAAGTTGTTGTCGATATGTTCCAGGCAAGGCTCGCATAGACGGCCTATGCTGTGCACCAGCTCGCTGGCGAAGTCGTTGCCCTGGTAGTAGTAGATGGCTTTCTCGATGGCGGTATTGTTGCCCACGCGGCACATGGCCACGGTGCCCACGCGTTTCATCTGCTTCACCTGTTGCTTCTCGAACTTGATGGCCCCCATGGCGCGCCGCAGTCCCCGTAGGTTCTCGTGCAGGAAGGAGGTGACGGTCAGCTCGAAGTTGGTCCCGGCAAACCCGAGCACCTTGGCCAGCTCCTCGCGCGAAAGCTTGCGCATCAGTGCCAGTCCCTCGGCGCTGTCGGTGCTCTTCAGCACCTGTTGCAAGGTCTCGCTCTCCTGGTTCTTGGCGTTGCGTTTCTTGTAGAGCACTTGGCTGCGGATGAGCAAGAACACGGCGAGGGCGATGAGCGCGATGATGGAGACGTTGCCGCCATAGTGTAGGATGGTGGCCACGAAGAAGCAGATGGTGAACGCCGCCCCGGCGGTGATGAACCATCCGCCAATGACGCTCAGCACGCCGGTGATGCGATACACGGCCGAGTCGCGTCCCCAGGCCCGGTCGGACAGCGAGCTGCCCATGGCCACCATGAAGGTGACGTAGGTGGTGGACAGGGGCAGCTTCATGGAAGTACCCAGGGCGATGAGCAGTCCGGCCAGCACGAGGTTGACCGACGCGCGCACGAGGTCGAACGCCGCCCCGTCGGCTATGATGGCCTCGTCCTTCCGGAAGCGGCTGTTGATCCACTGGCGCGCGCCGACGGGCACCACCTGCGCGATGCCGCCGGCCATGCCCATCGAGAAGCGCACCAGCATGCGGGCCATGGGCGTGCTGCCAAAGCTCTCGCGTCCCTCGTCCTGGCGGGCGAGGTTGACCTCGGTCTTGATGACGGCATGTGCCTTCTTCGACGTGTAGAGCGCCCATACCATGATGGCTCCAGCGGCGATAAGGAAATACCACGGCGTCTTGGCCGGCCCCAGCAGTGACGACATGAGGAAGCCGTCGGGACCGGCCGCCGTGCCGTTGGCCACGTAGTCGGTATATGCGTCGAGACCCGCCAGCGGCACGCCGATGAAGTTCACCAGGTCGTTGCCGGCGAAGGCGAGGGCGAGGGCGAACGTGCCCAGCAGCACCACCACCTTGAACACGCTCACCCCGAGCAGGTGGAGCATCTGCATCAGCAAGGTGAAGAACACGAAGGCGCCACCCACGAGGGCGTACGTATTATCTTGTATCCACGCCTTTGTCTCGGCGGTCATGAACGAGCTATCCTTCAGTCCCTTGATAAGCATGAAGTAGACGATGGCCGTGGCGGCCACCCCTCCGAAGAGGGCGATGCTGTACTTCATCCTCTTCTTGTAGTTGAAGGTGAAGATGACGCGCGCCAGCCATTGCACCAACATGCCGAAGAAGAAGGCGATGGCCACCGAAAGGAAGATACCCATGATGACGGACAGCGCCTTGTCGGTGTTGATCAGCTCGCCCAGTCCCACGCTGCTGTCGGCGCGCACCTTGATGAGGGAGATGGCGAACGTTCCGCCCAGCAGCTCGAACACCATGGAGACGGTGGTCGACGTGGGCAGCCCCATCGAGTTGAACACGTCGAGCAGCACCACGTCGGTGAGCATAACGGCGACGGCTATGCACATAATCTCGGCGAAATAGAAATGCTCGGGCTGGTAGATACCGTGCCGGGCGATGTCCATCATGCCGTTCGAAAAGGCGGCGCCGATAAAGATGCCTACCCCGGCGATGAAGAGGATGGTCTTGAATGGGGCGGCCTTGGCCCCGATGGACGAGTTGAGGAAGTTGACGGCGTCGTTGCTGACCCCGACCACGAGGTCGAATATGGCGAGCAGAAAGAGGAAAACGACGATAAACAAATAGATTGTATCCATAAAATAGAGATTCTGGTGACTGGTGACATTTATTCGGGCGCGAAGAACGCGTTTCCACGTTGCACAAGCGTGTCACGAGGGTTACATTTGTGTTACGCGTCCAATATCATGGAGGCTATATCATAAAGCCGTTTATCCCACCAGCCATTCGCCCAGCGTGCGTGTCTCCTTGCTGAAGGCGGCGCCGATCTTCACCAATCGCTTTCCGCTGGCGTTGTAGGGGATGAGGTATCCTTTCTCGTCGATCTGCCGCAGCGCGTCGGCGGCGGTGCCGTAACCGATCATCTTGAACTCGAAGACGTAGACCGCATCGGGAACCTCCACCACGAGATCAGCACGGCCTTTGGCCGTCTGCCGCTCCATGCGAGAGCGTTCGCCCATGAGGGTGAAGAGGATGTAGAGCGCCGTTTGGTAATAGTTCTCCGATTTCTCCTCCTGGCCGTAGGGGATGTCGGCGAGGAAGGCTTGCAGGCGGGTCATGAAGGCTTCCACGTCGCCACGGTAGAGGTCGCGCAAAAAGATTTTCGAGTCGAATTGCTCGTCGTCCCCCTTGGGGAAATAGAGCGGTAGCAGGTTTTCCAGGAAGGCTATCCTGACCTCCTCGTTGGGGAAGCCCAGCGTGTACAATTCCAGCACGGGGTCGTAATCGAGTATGGTGAGGTATCCGCTCTGGAACATGAAGGGGATGAAGT
>JAISIZ010000003.1 GCA_031261785.1 Mediterranea sp. (in: CFB group bacteria) | reverse complement strand
TGGACCACGGCTTCTGCGACATGTTCCTCATGCCCGACCGCGGCCGCTATCCCGAGGTGGCGCACAGCTATATCCTTGAGCTGAAGTACCTGCCGCGCGACCGCTCCGACGAGCAAGCCTCCCGGCAATGGGACGATGCCGTGACGCAGATACACGGCTACGCCGAGGCTCCCCGCGTGCGCCAGCTCTGCCAGAGCACGACGCTGCACTGCATAGTGATGCAATTCCGCGGCTGGGAGCTGGAGCGGATGGAGGAGGCTTGATTAGTGGTTAGTGATTTATTTTCTCACCCTCTCGAAGGTACGTCACACAAGTGTCTATTTCGGAGCTTCTTTCTTCGTGCAAAAGTGCGTGAAGCAAGAATTCGGTGCTTCTCGTCCCACGCGCTTCCGCGTGAAGAAAGAATCGCAGGATTCTGAAATCTATAGAATTCTACAAGGCATCTTCAAGAGTGCGTCAGGAAAGGGAACGCTCATTTCCGTTGCTCCACCATCCGTATGCTTCCGTCGTCGTTGTAGTACAATTTGTCCACGCAGATGGAGCGCAGCCAGTCGTGGTGCGAGAGTGCGCTGTTGTGGTAAAAGGCGAACCACTGCCCTTTGTACTCGACGATAGAGCCGTGATTGGTGTAGCTGTCCGTCGGCTCCATGTAGATGCCCATGGACTTCCACGGCCCGAGCGGGCTGTCGCCGATGGCGTAGCGCATGCGGTTGTCGCCCCTCACCCCGTCGTTCCAGTTGTCGTCGTGATTGTCTGAATAGGAGAGGTAGTATTTTCCTTCGTATTTGTGTACCCAAGCGGCTTCGTGGAAGTCGGTCAGGCCTTCCATCGTCCTCATCGGTCCGTCCAGCTCCACCATGTTGTCCTTCAGCTTGCCACCTTTGCAGGTGCCTCCCCCGCCATTGTAGATGTATGCCTGGCCGTCGTCGTCCACATACACGCAGGGGTCGATGAGCGGATCCATCCCCTCGATGTAGCCCTGCACGGTGAAGTTGGCGGTCGGCTCCTTGCTGGTAGCCACGCCTATTTTCCAGCTGTCGTTCCATTCCGTCTCGCTGGGATGCGGGAAGTAGAAATAGTACGTGCCATCCTTGTAGGCGCAGTCGGGTGCCCACATGAATCCTCCCTCCTTGCGTCCCCAGGGGACTTGCGATGAGTTCAGTATCTCGCCATGGTCGGTCCAGTGTACCATGTCGTCGGTGGAAAAGACGTGATAACGGTCCATCAGGTCACAACCGCGGGGCGGGGCGATGTCGTGCGAGGCGTAGACGTACAGCCGTCCGTCCGCCCAGACATGTGCCGAAGGGTCGGCGGTGTATAGGTCGGTGATGAACGGATTCGGAGCCATGCTGTCGATTCCGGCAGCCTTTTCTTTTTCCGAATGTGTGTTCGACGATTGGCAGGACGACATCGTTCCCGCCACGAGCAAAGCAAAAATGAATATTCTCATGATTTCTTGTTTTTTTAGTATGCGTACGCTATGGCTTGTCGGCCGATGGCGGCGCGGCGTCGCTGCCGCTCCCCCACGATTTATTGGGCCTGTCGCCCATGACCAGTACCAGTTTTCCCCCATCTTTGATATCGTCGTGGCCGAACCACGGCTTGTTCCACTCCTTGCCGTTCAGCGTGGCCGACTGGACGTATTTGTTCGTGTCCGATGCGTCCAGCGCCTCTATCTCGAACACCTTTCCGTCGTTTAGCGTCACCTTCGCCCTGGCGAACAAGGGGCTGCCGATGTTGTAGGCTGGCAATCCCGGCGTCACCGGATAGAATCCCAAGGAGGAGAAGACCACAAAGGCCGACATTCCCCCGCCATCTTCGTCGCCCGGGACACCCATGAGGTCGCCGCGGAACCAGGTCTTTAGCAGCTGGCGGATGCGTTTCTGCGTCTTCCAGGGCTGTCCCGCATAGTTATATAGATAAGGTATATGCAGGCTCGGCTCGTTGGCCATCGAGAACTGGCCCACGTTGCCTGTGTGGTCGGGCAGTTGCGCGTAGAACTCGTATTTGCTGCGTCCCAGCGGTTGGCGGAACGTCTGGTCCAGATTAGCTGCGAACCGCTGGCTTCCGCCCATGAGGGCTATCAGGTCGGCCACATTGTGCGGAACGTCCCAGCGATATACCCAGCCATTGTTCTCGCCGTAATATTCGCGCGCTCCCATGCCTCCCGAGAAGCGGTAGTCGAAAGGCGTTATCCATTTGCCATCCTTGTCCTTGGGATGAAAGAAAGCCGTCTCGGCGTTGTACAGGTTGCGGTAGTTGTGGGCGCACCTCAGGTAGTGGGCGGCCTCGTCCTTCTTGCCCAGCATATCGGCTATTCTCGACAGACACCACTGGTCGTAGGCCGTTCCCAGCGTGACGGCGACGGGTTGCCGTTTTTCGAAGCCGTTCACGTTCGGGTCTGTCTCTTTCTCGCCTTCCTTGAGGGCGGGGATATATCCGTTTTCTTTGTAGAATGCGTCTATCCAGCCGGCTGGCGCTCCCGACCACGGTGCCAGGGTTTTTTCCTCAATGCCTTTGCGGCAGGCTTCGTAAGCCCTCGGCAGGTCGATGGCTACTCCCTTCGCGGCGGCATCGGCCACGGTGGCCACGGCATGGTTGCTGTTCATCCGCCTTGAATCGCCGGTGATCTCGGGGAAGGTAGGCATCCACATATTGCCCATCTGCTCGGCCATGCGCAGATACGAATCGATCACGTTCCTTTCCGTCTCTTCGTCGATGAGGAGGCGTAGCGGATGGGCGGCGCGATAGGTGTCCCATATCCAGTCGTCGGTGTAGAAGGGTGTGCCGTTGTCTTCGTGTACGGCTCCGTCGAACGCGCTGAAATAGCGGCCGTCCTCGCTGATGCGTACCGGACGCTCGAACACGCGGTAAAGTGAGGTGTACAGTGTCTGCTTGTCGGCTGGCGTGCCACCCTCTACCTGTATGTCGCCCAAGGCTTCGTTCCAGGCTTGGCGTCCCTTCCGGGCCAAGGCCGGCAAGTCATAGTCGGGCAGTTCGCGCCGCAGGTTCTTTTTGGCTTGTTCCTCGCTGATGAACGAGACACCGTAGCGCAGGCTCACCGTCCCGGTGCCATCGGCGAAGCGCAAGGCCACGCAGGCATTCGGTCCCCGTGCCTCCTTTGTCGAGGCGTCTATCTTGCCGTCGGCGAGGATGCCGGCTTCCCGCGGGGCGACATCCGATTCCAGATAGAGGTAGACCCGCGTGTTGTTTTGCAGCAACTGGTAGCCGCTTACGAATCCGTCGTCGGCCTTGATGGCGCCATCGCGCGAATTGATCATGGCGTACACGGGCTTGTCCTGCCGGCCGTAGTCTATCTGGTAGAGGGCGGCCTGGCGCGAAGGCGCGTATTTCACGCTTATCTCCTCGTCATCGAGAATCACCTCGTAGTAATAGGGCTTCAGTATCTCGCCGTCATAGCTATAGGCCACGACCGGGCGGAGCGAGTCGCCTTGGTACGGACTCAGGTTGAAGGCGGAGGTGCCCCGATGGCTGGTCACGATGACGGGCAGCCCGTTCAGCATGTCCGTCGTATAGTCCGCCCGTTCGGGATAGACGCGGAGCATGCTGTTGGGCAGATGGATCGTGGGGAAGGTCGGTACGAGCAGATGGCTGATGTTTCCCATGTAGGGATTCACGTAGTCGACCGGGCTTTTGGCAGCCTCTTCCTGGCGCGGCGATTCGCCGCAGGCCAGCAGCATGGCGCCCAAGACGATGGGAGATAAGCGGCGTGCGAGTTTCATAACGGTACTGTTAGTTCTATTAATGGGTTTGTTCCACCACTTGTATGGTGCCATCGGGATTGTAGTAAAGCTTGTCCACGCAGATGGAACGCAGATTGCCTTGTCCCGAGATGGAGCAGTTGTGGTAGAATGCGTACCATTCGCCCTTGTACTCGGCGATGGAACCGTGGCTCGTGTCGCAATCGGTAGGCTCGAGATAGATGCCCCGGTAGGTCCACGGCCCCAGCGGCGACGCGCTCGTGGCGTAGTTCAGCCTGTTGGCTCCCTTCCCATTCTCCGAGTGGTTGTCGGCGTACGAGAGGTAGTAGACCCCGTCCTTCTTGTGTATCCACGCCGCCTCGTGAAAATCCTCCAGACCCTCCATGGGTCGCAGAGGTTCGGCCAGCTCCAGCATGTTGTCCTTCATCTTGGCGCCCACGCAGCGGCCTCCGCCACCGTAGTAGAAGTAGGCCTGTCCGTCATCGTCCACGAAGACGCAGGGGTCTATCATGGCGAAGCAATCGTTTTCCATCCCGACCATTTCGATGTACTGGTCTTGCACCGTAAAGTCCTTGGCCGGGTATTTGCTGGTGGCCACTCCCACTCTCCAGGTGTTGTTCCAGTCGTCGCCGCTCGGGTGGGGGAAATAGAAGTAGTAGGTACCATCCTTGTACGCGCAATCGGGTGCCCACATGAATCCGCCATCTTTGCGTCCCCAGGGCACTTGCGACGAATCGAGAATCTCCCCGTGGTCGGTCCAGTTCACCATGTCGTCGGTCGAGAACACGTGGTAGCGATCCATCAGGTCGCACCCCCGTGGTGGGTCGACATCGTGTGAGGCGTACACGTACAGTCGTCCGTCGGCCCAGACGTGGGCCGACGGGTCGGCCGTGTATAGTTGGGTAATGAAGGGGTTTGGCCCCAAAGTGACTGTCTTGGCTCGTTTGGAGTTGTCGCAGCCTGCTGTCGCCAGTGATAAGGCGAGCAGCGTTATAAGATATTTCTTTTTCATTGATTCCGTTTTTTAGTGGATCGGTTTACCTGGCAGGCCATGAGGACTTCAAGGGAACTTCTCCTCTCAACATTTTCCGTCCTTGCCCGACGAGCCAGAGGTAATGGTCGGTGGGCAATCCGTCCTCCACGCCTTCGAAGATGACGTTGAGGTCGCTGGCTTTCCGTACCCATTCGTACCTGTCCGCGTCGGCAGGCATGCTCCTGAACACCTGGTAGCTTCCGTTGCGATAGGCTACGTAGTACTCCAGATCCGACTCGTCGCCGGGCACGTCGCTTTTGTTCAGACATTTGTAGATGGCGGTTCCTTCGTCGATCTCGTCGAACATGGCGATATAGATCATCTGCGCTCCCGACTTGACGCAATGGTACATTTGGTTCCACAGGAACTGCCCGCCCAGGCGGGGATTGGTCACGTTGTTGGGGTGCATGTTGCGGTCGGACGATCCGGGGTAGCAGAGCGGGGCGTACTCTACGCCCTCCTTCTCGCACCAGGCGATGTCGCTGGCGATGAGGCTGTGGAAATTGGAATAGTTGTCGTTGCCGTAGCGTCCGACGAACCAGGGCATGATGACATCGGCCGCCTTGATCAGCTCGTGTAGCTTGGCGTCGGGCAGGGCGTCGTTGCTCCTTTGCCGCCAATAGGTGGGCACGCCCAGCATGATGCTGAATCCCTTCTCCTTCAGTCCGTCCATCAGTTGGCCGATGTCGTCGAGCGAATAGGGTCGGTTGTCGTTGAATCCCACTCCCCACAGCACGATCATCGGTTTTCCGTTCTGGTAGAGGTAGAACTTCTGGGTATTACGATTCTTCAGTCGGTAGGTGTCCATGATACTTTGCGCGTCGGCCAGCACCTCGTTCACGGTGTTTCGCGTCTCGCCATCCATAAAGCCTCCGAGGTCGTACATCACGCAGATGGCGCGCTGGTATTGGTTGGAGCCTTTCATGGCCGATGCCAGCACCTTGTCGAAATGGTCCTTCCCGTGCGGGTTGTTGACCACCTCGCCCACGAACCGTTGCATGAACACTCCGTCAAGCCCATACTCCTTCATCCACTTGAAATGGAGCAGCACGCTCGACTCGTCGTACGCGCTGTACACCGTCGCCACCTCGCCGTCGGGGTAGTGGAAGGCGGGCGATGTCTCGCCGTCTCTCGTCTTCGTCGGCGTGTATTGCTTCTCGTATTCGCGCATGTCGGGCCATAGGTCTATGGAGTTGCGCAACACGCCAGGCTCGAATACGCCATTCTCCTGGTAGTGATACCATTGGTTGCCATGGCTACAGCCATCGCCCGGAGCGCCAAACCATCCCTGGTAACCGGCCATCACCAGGCCGCGGTAGGAATCGAAAGGCTCGCCATCCACGTGGGGAACGAAGTCGGGTTTGTTGTAGACCTCTTCCGCCGGGGGTTCCTCCGGTTGCGGCTCCTCTATGGCGGGCGGGATGTAGTCGTCGCCGCCACCGCCACAGGCAATGACGCTTATCGTCAAGCAGAGCGTGAGCAAGTAACACACTTTATTGAGTCTCATTCTTTTATTCTTGGGGTTTTTAAAGGAGGCCGGAAAGAGAAGAGCGAGGACGCTTCCTCTCTCCCCCGGCCCCATAAAGCACAATCTTATCACATTAAAAAAACTATTCGGCGGTAACTTAAGAAATTATTCGCTGGGAACCTCTATCTGGACGATGCCCGTATAGTTGTACTTCTCGAATTTATCCTTTACGCGTGCTCCCATACGGGCGAAATAGATGTATCCTGCCTTCAGCGGAACGCTCACCGTGTAGGTCTGGCTCTTGCCATCCTCGGCTTTCTCGATCTTGTCCCAAGTCTTCATGATGCTGACCCTGAACGTATTCGTATTGTAGTAGCTGATGCAGTTGGAAGCCCCACAAAACTGGTTGAAGCTGAGGAAAGGGCGGACTTCCGTGACTTGCGGAAGCCCATCGGTTACCGGAGCGTCGAGGCGGCACGACATGGTGAGCGTGGTTCCCACCAGTTCCGTCTTGAAATCGATGAGCTTCAGGTACGGGGTCACGTCAAAGTTCTGGGTGGTATTCTTGCCTATCCCCACGCGGATGGTGTCGACGGGCCACCACGCGCCTTCAGGAACCATGTCGTACGTTCCCGCGAAGAGCTTGGTGTTGTTGAATGTCCCGTCTTCCTTGATCGCCAGGTCCTGGCTCCCGGGGTTGACTTTGTAGCTCACCTCCCATATACGGACATGGGCGTCGCCGCGGTCGGAAACGATTCCCTCTCCCGTGGTGGAATCGACGATCGTTCCCGAGACGTGGCAGTCGGGGGCGTCGAAATTGTCTACCTCCATGCACGACGTCGCGAGCAAGGCTATTATCGCGGATGCCGAAGCAAATATAAACTTCTTCATATTCTTAAACTGTTCTTTTTATGAAATCCTTCTGTCCTTAATAACCGTCATTGCGAATCAGCAACGGGTTCTTGTTGATTTCTCCACCCGGAATCTGCTCGTAATAATGGCGTTTCTCGAACGTCACCCTGCGTCCTTCGCGTTCCACCTCGTTGAGGAATATCCATTTGTTCTCGTCGAGGACGAGGTAGGGCAACAACGTATGGGTGTAGACACCGTTCTGGAACATCATGTCGGCCACCCTCCAACGGCGGATGTCGAACAGCCTGAGGTTCTCGTAGCAGAGTTCGCGCGCGCGCTCGTCGCGGATGTATTGCAGGTTTTCGTCGATGGGGAATCCATAGATGGCCGAGCCTACATCCTCGGGGTTGGCCACCATCTGGTGCTGGCTGGCGCCAGCGCGTGCCCGGATCTCGTTGATGTATCCGAAGGCCTCCTCTTTCAGGTTGTCGTTGCCGGTGATGAGTCCCAGTTCGTAGGCGGCTTCGGCCCAGTTGAGCAACACTTCGCCATAGCGGAACACCTTCCACGGCTGGTAGCTGGTGAAGAGGGAGCGCGCGTTGCTGCCGTCGGCCTGCACATACTTGCGGATGGCGGCGCCCATGCGCGAATATCCTTCGTCGCCCGTCCCTTCGCACAGGCCGTGTATGCCGTTCACTTTCACGTTCATGCCATTGATGACGCGGTATTCGCCCGGCTGCGACGCCCTTACGCGGTATTGGTTGGTGTAGTCGCTCACGCTTCCTTGCGTCTCCGCGGTGCCGTCGGCGGCCGTGCCGGGATAGCTGGTGTAGACGCCACCCTGGAAGTCGAACATGGTTCCCGACAGAGCCTCGGCCATGCCGCTAAAGTAGAAGTTGGCTCTGCATCGGGGTTCCATCTCGTCGGTGTCCCAGAGGTCGCTCACCTGGTCGAAGCGTACGGGCTTGCCTGTCTCGCTGTCGGTGATGGCGGGCATCTCGTACAGTCCCATGATCTCCCAGGCAGGCTGCAGGGCGATGCCTACGTCCGACGCCAGTCCCTCGCCCTTGGGCAATATCATGCAATCCCAGCTGTGAAACAGGCTGGTGTTGACGGGCGTGCTGGTATTGGGTCCATACTGCTTGACCATGATGTCCTCTACGGTATTGGGGCTGGTGAATACCTCGGTGTATGCCTTCTCCTTGTCGGCTCCGTCGTGGAGCGTGAAGCCGGCGTCCCTGAGGAACTTGCTGGCGTCGTAGGCGTATTGGAAGAACTCCTGCGCCCGGTCTTCGGGCATGCCCATCAGTCCGGCCGTGACCGCCGGGCCGGTGATGGCCGTGTAGTGGTTGTACTTGGCTATGGAACCGGCGTAGACCATGGCGCGCGACATCAACGCCGCGGCGGCGTAGCGGTTGGCACGTCCCACCTCGTCCTTGGAGGCGGTGGCGTTCTCCATGGCGAACTTCAGGTCCTCGTAGATAAACTTCCAGCAGTCGTACTCCGTGTCGCGCGGCTGTTGCAGCTCCTCCAGCGGAGCCTTGGGGTCGAGCACGACGTCGACGATGGGCACCCCGCCGTAGCGCTTCACGAGTCCGAAATAGTAGAACGCGCGCAAGAAGCGAGCCTCGCCGAGGTAAGCCAGATAGGTCTCCTCCGAATAGTTACCGCTATATTCGGGTAGCTTCTCGAGCATGTTGTTGATGTCGCGGATGCGGTCGTAAGGCCAGTATCCCCAACCGTCGCCATACGAGATGCCGCGGCCGGCGGCCTCGGCGGCGCACGAGGCCGGACTGCCTTTCTGCGCCTGCCATCTGTTGCCGCTGTGCCATCCGCTGGCGTTCACCGTGGCGAAACCTTTATCGTCGCCATTCTGGCAGTAATTGAAATCCTCGATGGGCAGGTCCTGGTAGATCAAGGCCAGGTACTTCTTGATTCCGTTGTCCGACTGGAACAGCACGTTTTCGTAGATCAGTCCCTTCGGCTCCAGAGTCAAGTCCTTGCACGAGGTCGCCGTAAGCGCCAGCGCCGTTGCCATGAGCGTGTATTTGAATGTTTTCATATATGCTATACCTTTCGTTAGAATTTGATGGTCGCGCCGACATTGAATGTACGGTTCACGGGATAGTTGTAGAACAAGATACCCGACGAATCGCCGCTATTGATGCCTCCCTGGTATCCGGGACGTTCGGGGTCTATATTGTCCAGGCCGGTAAAGGTAAGGAGGTTGTAGGCGTTGACATAGACCCTCAGGTCCTTGATTCCTGCTTTCGCCAGCCATACCTTGGGCAAGGTGTATCCCAGCTCCAGCGTCTTCAGGCGGAGGTACGAGGTGTTCTTGATGCCCGTGGCGGCGTTGTTGAAGCTATGTCCCGTGGCGGGATAGAGTCCGGGTACCCATTGCGTGTTGGGATTGAAGGGATCGTCGCTCGCGTTGACGGTATGCCAGCGGTCGAGGTACATGTCGAGCACGGCTCCTCCGTTGAACGGCCCCACCTCGGTGAATACCTCGTTGTACGAGTTGTATATGCCGGCGGCTCCTTGCCAGTTCAGGGAGATGTCGATGCCTTTCCATTCGGCCCCCATCACGAAGCCATAGTTGAATATGGGCAGGTTGTACGACGCTATGGGGTGGTTGTCGTCGCCATTGATGATGCCGTCGCCATTCCAGTCCTTGTAGTAATAGTCGCCGGGCAGGGTGCCTTGTCCGTATCCTCCTCCGGTGAGGTTGAAGTAGCGTATCTCGTCGTAACTCGAGAACCGTCCGCCCTCCTCGTACGAGAACCAGATGTCCTTGTTGCGTCCCGACACGTCCCTTCGGCGCCAGGCGTCCATGGAGTTGCTGGCCTGGCTGTCGAGCCGGTAGTCCCACCGGCTTTTCGTGGCCGAGATCTGTCCGCCCACCCAGTAGTTGACGCCCGCTACGTTGTTCCGATGGTTGAGGCTGATCTCCCACCCGAATGTCTGGTCGCTATTGAGATTCTCTTGCGGTAGCGACGCCCCGACGGTTCCCGGCACCACGGTGGATGCCGTGGCGAGCAGTCCGCTACGCTTGCGCTTGAACACTTCGAGCGTGCCGCTCAGCTTCTGGCTCCACAGGTCGAAATCCAGTCCGAGGTTATACGTCTCGGCGGTGTACCAGGTGAGGTCGGGGTTGGGGATGGCGGTGGCGGCTACGCCCGCCATCAGCTGCCCGTTGTAGAACCATCCGATGCGGTCCTTCTCGATGTTGTAGGCCACCACTGTTTGCGGGTAGTTGCTGGCTCCGCCGTCGTCGCCCATCTTTCCGTACGAGGCACGTATCTTCAGGTTGGTCATGAACGGTACCCACTCCTTCATGAAGGCTTCCTCGCTCACCCTCCATCCGGCCGACACGGAGGGGAAGAATCCCCACCGCGAGCCTTTCGGGAAACTCGACGAGCCGTCGTAGCGGAACGAGAAGTCGACCATGTAGCGTCCCTTGTAGTCGTAGTTGGCCCTACCCACGAGAGCCTGGCGGGTCTTGTCGCCGGCTCCGTTCATCGAGCCTATCTGGTCCTGCTCCTCGCCGTAGATGAGGTACTCGCCGTCGAGCTGCATCACGCGCTGGGCGTAGAAGTTGTCCCAGTTGTTGTATTGCTCCTCGAACAGCAGCATGGCGCCCACGTTGTGGTCTCCGAACTTGTTGGCGTAGTTCAGGGAGAGCTGCATCACCGTGCCGTACGAGGGGTCGGTGTTGCGTCGCAGGTTGCTGTCGGCGTTGCGGTCGAAGCTCTCGAGCGATCCGTCCTCCCGCTTGTTGTACAGCTTGTAGGCACGCTTGTAGCTGGTGTTGTTCGTGGTGGCGTAGTCGTAGCTGTAGAAAGCTTTGGCGTTGAGACCCTTCACCCAGGGGATGTCGTAGGTCAGCGTCAGGGCGCCGTTGAAGTTGTACCGCTTCTCGCGACGGTATCCGGTGAGGGCGCTGTTGGTGGCTGCCACGGGGTTCTCCGTCTCGAGCATCTCGCTGTCCCAGGCCGGATAATTATGGTCACCGTCCACGTAAGCCTCCGAGGTGGGGCGGAAGGTCCAGGCCTTCTTGTACACCGCCCAGATGTCGGTGAAGGGTTGGTTCTTCTCGTCCATATATCCGCTGAGCTGTACGGTGGCCTTCAGCCGTTCGGTGATTTTGGCGTCGACGTTGCTGCGGAAGTTCCAGCGGTTGTAGTTCAGCGATCCGCTCCTGTACGACCCCTCCTGCTTGAGGTATCCGAGGTTGAAGAAGTAGCTCACCCGCTCCGACGCGCCGTTCATGCTGATGTTGTATTGCTGTTGGGGCACGTTGTTCTTGAACAGTTCTTTGGTCCAGTCGGTGCTCTGCTTCTTTCCGGTGCTGTACTCCATCATCTGCTCCCAGGTGTACCTGGCTGGTGTCCGGTTGGGGTACGTGTTGTCGCCGAAAGCGTTGTAGAACTTCTCGTTGATGAGCAGCATGTGGTCGACGGCGCTGGCCGTCTGCGGCACGTACAGGAACTGTTGCCATCCGTAGTTGGCCGAGAAGGTGATGTCGAACTTTCCGTTGGCCATGTCGCCACGCTTGGTGGTCACCAGTATCACGCCGTTGGCGGCCCGTACGCCGTAGATGGCTGCCGACGCGTCCTTGAGCACGGATACGTTGTCGATCTCGTTGGCGTCCATGCGCGAGAAGTAGGCCTTGTCGCGCGGGATGCCGTCGACCACGATGAGGGGTTCTCCCATGCCCCGGATGTCGATGGAGTTGTCGAACTCACCGGGTTGCGAGCTGTTCTGCGTGATGCGCACGCCGGGCACCTTTCCCGAGAGCATGTTCACTACGTTCTCGTTCTTGGTGACGGTTATCTCGGCGTTGTTCACGGCCGATACCGCTCCGGTGAGCGTGGCTTTCTTCTGCGTGCCGTATCCCACGACCACCACCTCGTCCAGAGCCTTGTTGTCTTCTTGCAGGGTAATGGCCAGCTGGGTCTTGTTGGCCGCGACCACGGCGTCGATGTAGCCGATGTACGAGATGGTGAGCCTTTGGTGTGGCTCGGCCGCTATCTCGAACTGGCCGTTCAGGTCGGTGATCACCCCACGTGTCGTTCCATTCACCCTGACGTTGGCGCCGATGATGGATTCGCCGGTGCGGTCGGACACCGTTCCGCGAACCATGCGGTTCTGCGCCTCGAGGGGCAATGCCGTCAGTAGGAACAGGAATGTGGCCATTATCATTCTCCATGATGAGGCAGGGACACTCCTTCCACCATTATGATGTAAATACGTATTTCCCATGTTGTTCTCCAGTTATTTATTCCGAAACCGAGACGGGATTGTCGACTACCCCTTCGGCGCAATCGCGGCGATTGATCCAGAGGAAGCACAGGCATCCGTCGCTGATATCCCTGGTGCCGTACGCGTACTCGAAGCGTATGCCGAAGCCCGTACGCAGTGCCCAGCCTCCGTATGCGGCGGTGGTGACGAAGAATCCGTCGCTCGAGATGGAGAGTCCGTTGGCGGCCATGGTGGAGCCGTTCAGCCCGTCGAATCCGTTCAGGATCTCGCCGTTGCACTCGGCGCCCGCGAAGGCTTTCTTCTCCTCGTCGGTCATGGCCCATCCGCGTCGTTGCGAGGAGGCGATGGAGGTTTGCCGGTTGTAGTACACCACGGTGCCCATAAGGCTCTGTCCCAGGTCGCCTACGACTAATGCGGAGCCGTCGCTATAGACGATGTTCTCGCCATTGTCCTCGGCGGCGTACGACATGAGGGCTTCGGGAAGCCGCGCTCCTCCGTCGCCATGCTTGATCGACAGCTGGCCGTTGGCTATGACGTCGTATAGGTTCAGGTTGTTCACGCCTGGCTCGAACACGATGGGAGCTCCCTCGCCCGATCCTTCGAGCGGTGCCTCGCCATATTCGACGTGGGGTTCGCCCAGTCCTTTCAGGCTTCCCTTGAATACGTCGTCTGAGACGGCGGCCAGCGGGTCGTTGATGAGGACGTATATCTTGGCCTTTATCACGTCGTCGGCGATGACGTTGATGAGGAATCCCGCTTGTCCCTCCGCGGGATTGAAGCTGGTGCCCAGCTTGCCGCTCAGTGCCCAGTCGCCATTGGCCTGCAAGCTACTGTTCAGTATGCCCCATTTGCTCTGCGCGTCGCCCGCGGGTTGCTTGCTTTGCGAGGCGAGCTTGATCTCGGCTCCTTCGGGAAGTTGGTCGAACAGGTCCTTGAAGTTGGTGATCGTAGTGAGCAGCTCCACGCCATCCACCACCATCTGGCAGAATCCTTCGGAATCGACTGACGTGGGGTTGTATGCGGGCTTGATGGTGAATCCGCCAATCTCCTCGGTGTTGAACGAGAAGTCCTCGCTGATTTGCACGTTGAAGAAGTTGGAGCCAATCACCGTGCCTCCTATGGAGAGCTGGAGGGAGATGGCATAGAGCTTGGCGGCCTCCACACCCAAGGCCCTGATGGGTACGATGATGTAGTCGCCCTCTATCCTGACGTCTCCCCTGACGCCAAACTGCTCGCCATCGGCGGCGCGCGTCTGCAACTCATGGGATTCGGCGATGGTGAACTGCGCGCCGGTGAGGTCGGTCAGCGCCGGTCGTGCCAAGAACTTCACCTCCACGGGTTCGTTTCCTATCAGCACCATGCCATCTTCGTATTCGGGTACATAGACCAGGGAGCTGACTTTCGATCCCAGCGGTAGCCGGTATTCCTCGCCGTCCACCGTCAAGATGGCTTCGGTATCGGTAATCGTTACGGTGATTCGCGAGCTGCCGCCCACCGAAGGGCTGATGACGATAGGCTCACCACCGCCGCTCAGCCTGATAGTCCAAGTGCCATCGTCGGATTTCTGCACTTCCGTTATGCTTTGGCCGGTCATCAACGCCTTCGACAGCTGGTTCTTGATGTCGTCGATAGCCAATTCGAGAACCGAAACCCGCGATTTCAGCTCATCAATATCATCACCATTACAAGAAGTAAAGGTTGCCATAGAGAAAACGATCGCTCCGAACAGAAGCGCGCTGAAAAAATGTCTATTCATACATACATGAGTTAAAGTTAATATATTAAAGAGTAAAATCATCATCCCTATTGACGCTTTCCCTGGGCGAAAGCGTGTCCTTGAAGCGCGGGCGCATGCCACCCCAATCCCGCGATTCAACAGACGCGAAATTAGGGTTTCCTGATTAATACAAGCCTTAAAATGTGATTAATAAAATGCCTTATTTAGGCTTCTGCACGGGCAATCGGAGCCACTATTCCACTTTTAACTTAAAAAGCGCATACTAATGACTTAATACGGCTCATGACCGAGAGACACCAGTGAAAATCTGTGTTTATCCTGTGTCGTCTCCTCGTCAACCTCAAATGCGGTGTAGAGGGTGGCGATCTATGCTTGTGCCGCTTAATCCCCTGTCACCCCACTAACCATTCGCCCAGCGTGCGCGTCTCCTTGCTGAAGGCGGCGCCGATCTTCACTAACCGCTTGCCGCTGGCGTTGTAGGGGATGAGGTACCCCTTCTCGTCGATCTGCCGCAGCGCGTCGGCCGCGGTGCCGTAGCCGATCATCTTGAACTCGAAGAGGTAGACGGCGTCGGGAATCTCCACCACGAGATCGGCACGGCCTTTGGTTGTCTGCCGCTCCATGCGCGAGCGTTCGCCCATAAGGGTGAAGAGTATGTAGAGCGCCGTCTGGTAGTAGTTCTCCGACTTCTCCTCGGTGCCGTAGGGAATATCGGCGAGGAAGGCCTGCAGGCGGGTCATGAAGGCTTCCACGTCGCCGCGGTAGAGGTCGCGGAGGAAGATTTTCGAATCGAATTGCTCGTCGTCCCCCTTGGGGAGATAGAACGGGAGCAAGTTTTCCAGGAAGGCTATCCTGACCTCCTCGTTGGGGAAGCCCAGCGTGTACAATTCCAGCACGGGGTCGTAATCGAGTATGGTGAGGTATCCGCTCTGGAACATGAAGGGGATGAAGT
>JAISIZ010000037.1 GCA_031261785.1 Mediterranea sp. (in: CFB group bacteria) | reverse complement strand
AACTTTGTCCCCTTCATGTACCAAAGCGGATATCTCACCATCAAGGATTACGACCCCGTGGTGGGACTGTACACGCTGGGCTTCCCCAACGAGGAGGTCCGCATAGCCTTCCTCCAAAATCTGCTCCCGCTCTATCTTCCCAAGGGGGGCGACCAGCAATTCCAGTCGGTAATGTTCCTGCGCGACCTTTACCGCGGCGAGGTCGACGCCTTCATGACCCGCCTGCAAGCCTTCCTCGCCGACATCCCCTACGGCCAGGAGGAGAAGTCGGAGAATTACTACCAGACGGCGCTCTACATGCTCTTCACCCTCATCGGCGAACGCTCGCGCATGGAGCGGCAGACGGCCAAAGGTCGCGCCGACCTCGTGGTGGAGATAGCCGGCACGGTCTATGTCTTCGAGTTCAAGATGATCGGCTACGGCACGGCGGCCGAGGCGTTGCGGCAGATCGACGAGAAAGGATACCTCATCCCTTATAACGCCAGTGGCAAGCGGTTGGTGAAGATCGGCGCGGCCTTCAGCAAGGAGACACGCACGCTGGGCGAGTGGTTAGTGGCGCGGCACCCCGATCACGATTGATCCGACGTCGGTTAATCAATAGCCTAAGTTTCCCATCTTCCCGACACTGGCCGCGGCACCCGTACGGACAGCGATGCTTGGACATCCTCATGTGCGCTTTGTTAGCCATGGGGCAAGTTCATCCACGGATTTCTGCGTATGACCCGATCTTTCCAGAATACCAATATTTGATACTTGATGTGGTTTATGCGGAGTTGGCTAAAAAACCGCGGACGAGAAGATTTTTAGACAACATCCTTCATCACATGGCTACCAAGATCCTACGGGTTGATTTCAGTCCGTCTGGTCCTATGATGAAAGAGTACGCTCTGCTATTGAAGGCTTTTGGTAAGGGGGAGAGCGCATGTATGGTTTACTGCAATTATAATCACGATGTGCTGGGAAGCAGCAATCTCAAAGACATCGCGGCATATTGCGCATCAAAGGGCATTACTTATCTGACAACGATTGATTTCCTCTACTATGCGTATGTAAGGAAGAAAATGACCAAGGAGGAGTGCGATTTATTCATGCAAAAAGTGATTGCCGAAGGCAGTAAGCTTCCAGTTGTCGATATATCGCAATATTCTTGTCCTGTTGTCATTTGAAGCCAGTATGTGTCGTTTGCGTGAAGGGGGCGGGAGTGCGCAGCATTCCAGGTAAAAAAAGGCGGAATGCTTGGCACGTATAGAAAATAAAGCTACTTTTGCGAAGAGTTGATACTTTAACGGAGAAAGAATATGGATAAGGTATGGATTGTTTCGCCCCAAGAGTTCAAAAAGAACCAAAACGCCTATCTCGATAAAATAGACGAGGGGGCAGAAGTGCTCATCGAGCGTGAAAACGAACGGAGCTACCGGGTTGTACCCGTACAGGAATTTGTAGATGTACCGGAAGAATATATCCAAGAATCCAACGAGGACCTCGAGAACGCAATCTCGCTGGAGGAGATGCTTGAATACCTCAAAGAGGGAATCCACGAGATGTTTAAAGACAAGAGGGAACAAGGATGATACGGATAATCACCACTTTACCTGTCGCGAAGTACTTGCTCGAATTAGTGCGCGTGCTTTACGAAAAAGGATATTCTGGCTTTGAAAAAGGATATTCTGGCTTTGAAGATTCTGCCAACAGATATGTAGAGGAACTCGTTGCCAATATATATGCTAACCTCCCCAGCAAAATGAAAAAGCCCGCTCCTCCCTACTTTGACAGGTATGGGCGAGACCTGATGTACGCCGCTTTCCGCCGGAACAAAACGACGCAGTGGTACGTCTTCTTTCAAGTTTTCCGGGAAAAAGGGAACATTGCGTATCTCATACGTTATATAGATAATAACCATCGCATAGCGCGCCTGCTTTAGAGAAGCTTCGCGCTGGCTCAATACATTAAAAAGATATGGAGAAAATTGAGATAGAAGAAAAGATCGTAACGATGCTGAAGACCGTGTATGATCCGGAGATACCGGTGAACGTCTACGACTTGGGACTGATTTACCGTGTTGACGTGGCCGACAACGGTGCGGTGGAGATCGACATGACGCTGACCGCCCCACACTGTCCGGTGGCCGACTTCATCATGGAGGACGTACGGCAAAAGGTTGAATCGGTCGAGGGCGTGACCGCGGCCACCATCAACCTCGTGTTCGACCCGCCATGGGACAAGGACATGATGAGCGAAGAGGCGAAACTCGAACTGGGATTCCTCTGATCCTCCACCAGTGTACTAACAATCCTCACAGAGAATGAACGTATGAAGAATGTATATTTCCTTTCCGACGCCCACCTTGGCTCACGGGCCATCGAGCACGGGCGTACGCAAGAACGGCGATTGGTGAACTTCCTCGACAGCGTGAAGCACAAAGCGTCGGCCATCTACCTGCTGGGCGACATCTTCGACTTCTGGTACGAGTTCAAGCTGGTGGTGCCCAAGGGATACACCCGTTTCCTGGGAAAGCTGTCCGAGCTGACGGACATGGGCGTGGAGGTGCACTTCTTCGTGGGCAACCACGACCTGTGGTGCGGCGACTATCTGACCAAAGAGTGCGGCGTGACGGTGCACCACGAACCCCAGACTATCGAGATCTACGGGAAGGAGTTCTACCTGGCGCATGGCGACGGGCTGGGCGATCCCAGCAAGAAGTTCCGGATCATGCGGCAGATGTTCCGTAACAAGACGCTGCAAACCCTCTTCTCGACCCTCCACCCCCGCTGGAGCCTGGAGATGGGATTGTCGTGGGCCAAGCATAGCCGCCTGAAACGGCTGGAGGAGGGACCGCCACAATATCTCGGCGAAGAGCGGGAGTACTTGGTGCGGTACACCAAGGAGTACCTGCGGAATCACCCCAACATCAACTACTTCATCTACGGCCACCGGCACATCGAGCTGGACCTCATGCTGAGCGCCACGGCCCGCGTGCTGATCCTCGGCGACTGGATCAGTTACTACACCTACGCCGTGTTCGACGGCTCGAATATCTTTCTCGAGCAATACGTCGAGGGAGAAAGCGTGGTTTAGCGATTAAGCCGTTCACCACAGATGACACAGATTCACACAGATTATTCTATCACGGGTTAAGCCTTTACTTATCCATGATATAATCTGTGTGAATCTGTGTAATATGTGGTGAACGACTCGTCGCTATCCCGGAGAGGCTTCTTGGAGCAATTCCACTATGTATTCCCTCTTTTCTCGGCAGCCGAGATCCCATAATGATTGGTAGAACACAGACCGAAGCCGAAAATAGTCCCTTCTTTTGTCCCTGTTCCAAATGAACATGCCACCGGAGGGGTCTATCAAGATGGAATGATAAGCCTCGCGCTTCTCAATATCTCCCTCCTCGTCGCGCTCAAGTACATGGAGGGTCTTGCCTTCCTCGTCGCTGTTCAAAGCCATCACGCTTTTTAGGTAGACTTGTGTCAGGTCGCGGACAAAGGAAAGCTTACTGTCCTTGTTTTCATCGTACGTGATGACTTCCCCTTTGTTGAAAGACGATTGGAATTCGACTTCTCTTTCATTCTTTTTATAGGTATATACTCGCAGTGCCTCCTCCTGCTCTTCGTGCGACATTCCCTCATATATGCCCATGTCTTTCTGTAAGACTCTCTGTGCCATGGCTCCTAATTGGGCGAAGAGACTCTCCTTAGTTAGTTCATCCCAAACAATGTCCACGAAAAGAGATACCTCCTGGCAAAAACGGTTCGATAATTCGCCTGTCTGCGTGGAGAAAGGAGGCCTTCTCTCATTTTTACTGAGTTTATTTACAAATATCCATCGAGCATAAAAATAGATGAATTCCTCAGGATCTATCTCCCTATCGGAAGTATAGACATATGACAATTGAAGGAAATACGCCCAAAGCCAAAAGCTGTAAGTACTAAAATCGCTTCCATATCCAGTTATAAAAACAAAAGCGTCCGCCACGAAGTATTCGAGTAGCTCGTTTGTGCGGGCAAATACCAGTAGCTTCCCGTGTGAAAATAGAGTAGGATCAAATTTTTCATGTCCGCTAATCCCTCTTATCAGGGAATTGAAACGAGCATCGCCCAAGAGAAGGGCAAGCCATTTTTTCTTCTTGGCACCTGGTAAGTCTAAAGTTTTGTAGGAATGGTTAAAGCACTCCTTCCAGATAGTCGAGGCGTATAGTTCCGGGTAAGTTACGTGCAACACGTTGATCTTCAATGAAAAGTAATCGGAAGTGACACCTTCATAGCCTGACAAATAAATGAGTTTTTTCCGTGCGGCCGCTTGTTTCTCTAATTCCGCGGCGATTATCCTGTAGGGCACATCATACGCCGTAAGTAGTTGTTGAAGGCTACCGTTATACTCAAGATTAAATTCCGACAGACTATGGGGTATGGAGTCTTGCTGCGAGCGGTTTCGATAGGCTTCCTCGAAGACACGGATAAATTTGTCTAACCACAGATGTAAGTTCTTCTCCCGCGCATGTCCCTTATTAGCCTTGACCGTATCGATGATGCTCTCCAAATAGCCCCTGATTTCAATGAAATAGCTGAACGAGAACAGATCTGCGGTGCCCTTGTTGAACGCGAAAAACATCCTTAGTACGCGCTCTCGCTGTTGTTTAGAGATCCGGCAAGCCCTGAGGTTCTTGTTCAATTCATCGATAACCTCTCCTTTGAAAAGGCAAGCGCTCAATTTCTCCATTAACTTGGGATGGCTCCCTTCATCTATGAGTCCGTTAACGCTCGTGTAATCGAACGTGAGATAGACACGTTGCCTGCGCATGTGCGATTTCCCCTTAGCACCGACTTCCTCCTCAAAGTGCATTATAGGCTTTATGTCGGCATGGATTACAGCCTCCATCGTACTATGGCCAGTCAATATCTTTACGTCTATGGGCAGGGAGTCCGCAGCGATACTTTGTGCGGAGGAAGATTTGTCGACAATCTCCTTGAAGTTCCCGCAATGTCCCGGCTTGAGATTCCACAGGAAATCAGCGGAAATAATCTCACTGGGGAGACTGTCGATGTCGATGTCCATCCGAATGCCGAAGTGGGAGAACGTCGCTCCGAATAGATGGGAGTTGAGCACCTTGTCTTTATCGCCCAAAGCTTCGTACAGCAATGATTTCTTGACTACAAGGTCATTCACGCTATTCGTTATGGATGACAGTTTCAAGGCACGTGTCTTTACGATCAGCTTGCAAATGTCGCTCAAACTATTCCCAAAATAGAGAGCGGCTATCTCATAATCGGAGAAGCTGTGCATGCATATACATCGGATGCTATTCGGAGTTGCTTTCTTCAATTGCTTCTTGATGAGATCCAGCGTCTCTATCCCTCTTCCTATGCAGCCGTTGTTGATTTTGTAGGTCACGAAAGCGACATAGGGGAAGGGATTGTCCTCTTTCTTGTGCAAGAATGTATCTTGAGCTTGTTCTGTCAAGGTGGTAACATCCTGCGTGACAATGCCGCTCGTCACCTGCATGTTGTATCCTTTTAGCATGCCATTATTATACTTGGGATGGAGTATAGTGTTGGGAAACGCAAAATCTTCTATGAGAGAGATGCATAAAAGGTCATAATCCCCGAAGAGCTTGTAAGCGACAGGGGAGTAAAGCAAGTCGTCTTGGATAGGGCTTCCAGATCCGTAGGTTGACACTCCATCCTTGTATTTTTTAAATATGGGGAATATTGAGTCGTTGAATAATTCTTTAGCGGATACGCTTTCGTCGGGCATTTCCACCAGTCCACAGACCAATCCAAGGTCGCTCACGGTAATTCCATTCATGGCTGTTTCAGTGATTTCGTTAAGGGTTTCTTTTAAAAAGCCACGATCCATACAACGATGGATGCGCGGCAATGGAGGGCACACAAAAAAGCGGAGGAGAAGAAAAACATACAACCTCCGCTTTACGGGAATCAATGGGCATTACAGCTCGTAATAATATCTATCGGGCAGATCCCGCACTTTACTTCCGTCGGGGACGCACATTTTATCCTCACAGAGCTGATACAATGACGACATGTTTTTCTCGCGGGGAGCGTTATTGTACTCATCGCATACACTGATCAAGGAATTTCCGTCCTCGTCTTTACACTCCAATTGAGCATTAGCCACTCTTGCGAATTCTTCGGGGCCAGCCTTGTAAGCTTGCTCCAAGTCGTACAGATTAAGGAAGTTAGCCGCATAGCGGCTGTTCGTTGAGTTTGGATTCATATGTCTTTTTTTGTTGCGAAAAATAGCTATATAATAAAGGCGAATCACAGTAAGTTCGCTCTTCCTGTAACAGTCTGCCTTATTGACATCACCATTTCACTTCGTGCATGCCGCACGGAAGCAGGAGCTAAGGTATGCATAATATTTCTGATTCACAATGCATTTCAGCGTTTTTTTTAATATTTTTTCGCCGAAGGAGTACTCAGGCGAAGGAATACTCTGCGCAAAACACCAAGTTCAGGGTCAGCATATATCCTTTTTCGGCCTCTCTTAGAGCCTTTTTGAATGTCTTGAACTTCTTTTCGGCCTCTGACTTTTGTTCCTCGTCATACCCATTTTTGCTATACAATAGCCATACATGTTCATCGCCCGAGGTCGATAACTTATCTATCTCGGCTTCCATATCCTGAATATTCATGTAGTCCAAACACTTTACAGAGATTATTCTTCCGACCGTTTTTTTTTCGTCATTTCTGTAGAAGAAAGATTGAATTTTCTTCTCCAACGTAGCTGGGTCTAATCCTCGGGCGCATACGAATTCGGGAAAGAGTGGGTTGCCCATGTCGCCTGTGCGGGCGGGCGGCACTGGGGGACACAAATGGGGATCCAAATAGAACGCCTTTTCATCATTTTCCACTCTCCACTTATTGGTAAAGGGTTCGTTACTGTCAAGATGAATCCGTCGGCAGGTTAGCGTCCGACTTAGCGTGTTGACCCTAAGCAAGGAAGCCGATAAGCATCCTCTTCCATTATGTGCTTTGAGTTCCATCATTTGCCCGTTCTGGTATAACGTGGTATGGCTCATGAGCAAGTCGGGATTCCTGTCGAGCATGTTGTGTTCATGCCCGCATATAATCAGGTCACTCATGCGGATGATCCTATCCACGCAGGTCTCTATCCCATCAATTTCTCTGTATATGTCGCTCCAACCCAAGCGGTACGGTGACCGGTGCATGATGGTCACTACCGTGTATCCCTTTCTTTTATAACGATCTATATCAGCTTCTATTCGCTTCACTATATCCTCTCCCACCGTAGGAGGATTCTCGGGATTGTCTTTGTAATGGTATAGCCATTCCGTATTCAGAACGACGAAACAGGTTGGCGGCATGTATACGTCCTTGTCGGCAATATAGTAGCCGCTGATGCGTTGGGCTGTCACAGGCACAGGACTACAGCCGACTACAGGATGCCACGAAGAAGGGTCTCTGTCCAAAGCTACGGCGAAATCATTGTATAAAGAGAAGCGGCAATCCAGATATTGCTCTATATCACGGTGTATAGTAGCCATTGTTGTATACTCTCTACCCTCGGAAGAACATATTTTGTCATGGTTCCCGGGTGTCGCTATCTTCAACGTGATCACGCCAATCTCTTGTTCGAGCCTTGCGATGAAATTGCGCACTTGAGAGTACGCTGTCTGGATCTTTGCGAGAGATCCGGTGCAATGCGCAATGTCCCCGGCCAACACGATGCACCGAGGGATCCAGCGTGGATTCTGCTGAAGGAATTCGGATAAGGCAGCGATGAACGGAGTAGCCAACTCGTCGAAAGTGGCCTCTTTTTCAACGTAATGGTGAAAGTCCGACATCACCAGGATGTTCAATATATGCTCACGCACCCCTCCATAGTCATTGTTTTGATAAGGTATCGTTTCCATGTGGTATGTTTCTTAGGATAAGTGCGCAAAGTAAAGCATTAATCGGCTATATTCCAATAGATAAAGGTTTTTTTTCGCGCTGGACGCACGGATAGCGTTGATTCTTTTATCAGGAGAGTTGCTAATTCCCCTCGCGCAAGTGGGTCGATAGAGGTACGGATAAACGATAATTTATCGCTTTCCCATCGACCCGCTTGCCCGAAGAGATAAGCGGTTACGCCCCCAACAATACTTTTACCTTTGCCGAGATCACTCGTCCTTCGGCCAGGCCGGCCAGTTGCTTGGAGGCCACGCCCATCACCTTTCCCATGTCCTTGCCGCTGGTGGCGCCCACTTGGGCGATGATGGCCTTGAGAGCCGCTTCCAGCTCCTCGTCGTTGAGTTGCTTGGGCAGGTAGGTCTCCATGACGGCTACTTGCGCCAACTCGGCCTCGGCCAGGTCGGGGCGGTTTTGGCTGGCGTACACCTCGGCGGCGTCCTTGCCCTGTTTAACCAACTTCATGATGATCTTCTGGGCGGCCTCGTCGGTCAATGCGTCGTTGGCTCCTGGGGCGGTCTTGGCCTCGAGGAAGAACTTCTTCACGTTTCTGAGTGTCTCCAAGGCCACTTTGTCCTTGGCTTTCATCGCGGTTTTAATGTCTTCGCTGACTCTTTCGAATAAATCCATAATCTTTGTTTTTATAGTCGACCGGGAAGGGAGACGAGGGGACAAGTACTCCCTGTCAACTCGTTTCCTGGTCTTCTCCATTTAAAAAGTAATCACTCCGTCGCTGTCGGTTCCGGTTTCCTCGCCGGCTTCTTTTTCCTCCTCGACCAGGGTTTTACCCTTAATCTTGTTGAGAGCCGATTTGTCGCGCCGATAGGTAGGCGAGTTGTCCACCATCTCGATGATGGCGTCGTTGTCGAGGTCCTCGGGGTTGAAGAGGTAGACGTACCTAATCCGGTAAATGCCCTTGCCGCCTATACCCTTGGAGCTGTCGCCGTAGGCGGCTTGTATGCGTTGGTAGTTTATTCTCTTCATTTCGTCCTCTTCTTCACCGCGAACGGTGTGCAAGGGATTCATATCCGTCACGTCCTCCACGCCGAACCCGGTGGCGAGCAAGGTGACCTTCACCTGTTGGCCGAGCGTGTCGTCCACGGCCACGCCCCATATCGACTCTTCGTCGCGGAACTTGCTCATGAACTCGTGCACTTCGTTCATCTCCTCCATCATCAGCTGTGAGGTGGAGCAGAAGGAGACGTTGAGCATCACCTTCTTGGCGTTGAAGATGTCGTTGTTGTTGAGCAAGGGCGAATGGAGCGCGTCGTCGATGGCCTTGGTGACGCGGTTGTCGCCCTCGCCGAAACCGGTGCTCATGATGGCCACTCCGCCATCCTTGAGAATGGTCTTCACGTCGGCGAAGTCGAGGTTCACCTTGCCTCGCATGGTGATGATCTCGGCAATGCTCTTGGCGGCGATGGAGAGGATGTCGTCGGCCTTTCCGAAAGCGTTCATGAAAGTGAGGTCGGCGTAGATCTCGCGTAGCCGCTCGTTGTTGATGACCAGCAGCGCGTCGACATGCTGGGCTATGCGGTCCACTCCGTCGAGTGCCTGGATGATCTTCTTCTCGCCCTCGAAGACGAAGGGTATGGTGACGATGCCTATGGTGAGTATGTCCATCTCCTTGGCGATGCGGGCGATGACAGGCGCGGCTCCCGTGCCCGTTCCTCCTCCCATGCCGGCGGTGATGAACACCATCTTGGTGCCGTCGCTCAACAGCCGCTTGATGTCGTCGGCGCTCTCTTCGGCCGCCTCGCGCGCCCTCTCCGGACGGTTTCCGGCACCCAGTCCTTGCGTGATGTTCCGTCCCAATTGCAGTTTCTCGGGTACGGGCGATTCGGCCAGCGCCTGGTTGTCGGTGTTGCACAGCACGAACGTCACGTCGTGTATGCCTTCCCTGTACATGTGATTTACGGCGTTGCCGCCTCCACCTCCCACGCCAATCACCTTGATGATTTTCGGGGAATCGGTTGGGAAATCGAATTGTATGATCTCGTCCATGATGCTATCTTATTATACCGTTAGTCTTTATCATCTTCCAGTTTCGAGGATTCGTCGTCGAAGAAGTTTCCCATCAAGCGCACGAAGGGATTCGTCTTGTGTTTCTTGGCTTGCTCTTTGAGTTGCTTCGCCTTCTCCTTCTCCTCTTTGTCTTTCAGCTTTTGCAGGCGGCGACGCTCTGCCTCCTCCTCATCTTCCTTTTGTTTCTTTTCCTTGAGCCGTTTCCGCTCCGCTTCAAGCTCTTCGTCGTTGGCGAAGATGTCGTGTGCCTTCTGGGCGTCGGGCGATGTCGGTGAGGCGATTGGCGTATTCTCCGGTGTCTCCGTTGTCCGCTCTTCGGGGCGGCAGCAGTTCTGGTCGCCGCTGAGCAACAAGCCGAATAGGGTGTTTTGGGTGCCATCGCCTTTCAGCGCGTCGCTGTTGGCACGCACGGGATCCTTCGGCAGCTTGGCGACGCGCAGCTTCATCGACTTCTGGTGCTTGCGCACCATTTCGTCAAGGTTCTTCAGGTTGGAGGTTCCGCCGGTAAGTACGATGCCCGCCGAGAGTTTCTCTTCGTATCCCGACAGTTTCAGCAGGTTGAATACGTTTTCCACCATCTCCTTGGCCCGCGCCTCGACGATGTCGTTGAGGTCGGACAGGGCGATGGGACGTCCGCCGTCCGCCGGTTCGCAGAAAGAGGGTTCCTGGTTGGCGTCTTCCTCGTAAAGTACGTCGCCGTACTTCTTCTTCAGCAGCTCGGCCTCCTCTTCTTCGATGTTGAGCGTGGTGATGTCGCGGGTGATGTTGTTGCCTCCCAGCGGCAGCACGGCGAGGTAGCGCAGGATATCGTTCTTGTAGACGGCCAGGGTGGTGGTGTCGGCGCCGAAGTCGATCAGCGCGCATCCCGCGCGTCGCTCGCTCTCCGAGAGCAGCGCCTTGGCGGTGGCGATGGGGGCTACGATCAGCTCGGCGACCTCTATCTTGGCTTGGTGGAAGCAATACTCCAGGTTCTTCTTCACCGAGGAGCGCGCCACGATGTTCTGGAACCTGCCTTCGATGTGGCTGCCGAGCAATCCCACGGGATTGGCTTGCAGGTTTTTCTCCACCTTATACTCTTGCGGAGAGACCTCGAGGATGTCCATGCCGGCGGGAGGAGCGGCGAGATTCTCGTCGCCGATGGCGCTGACCAGCTCCTCGGTGATGATGGTTTCTTCGTTCAGGTCGCGGGTCACTATGCCTGGGACGGTACGTAGCGACTGTCCGCCGATGCCCACGTACACCTTGCTGACGGAGCATTTCAGTTCTTTCTCCAGCTTCTGGAGGATGGCTATGAGGCTCTGCGTGGCCTTGTCGACGTTGAAGATGACCCCCTTGCGGATGAAGGGCGCGGAATCTTCCTGCACATACGCCAGTATTTGCAAGCTTCCGTCGCTGTTCCTCTTCCCGGCCGCTCCGGCTATCTTCGACGAGCCGAGTTCGATGGCGGCGATGAATTCTGTTGTTGCCATATCTTTCTATTTAAGAGTTATCCTTTTGGTGCAAACAATCTGGTTGTCGAATTCCAGGCTGATGCGTGAGTATTTGTTCCATCCTACTCGGTTGAGCGCCTTCTCGTAGAAGAGCTTCAGGCGATGGAGTTTCCTGTCGAAATGCTCGAGGCTGCCGAGGTAGACGATGTGGTCGCCCACCCGGGGCACCAGCTCGACGGTGTGGTCGGGCAGCACGTGCATCTGTTCTATTTGCGCGTCCCAGAAAGGGTTGTTCTGCAAGAACAGGGCGAATGGGTACAGCTCTGTCGTCGCGAAGGCCTTGTCGATGTTGCCCGTGGCCACTATCCGGTGCGCGACGCATTTCGCCTCGGGCGGCATCACGTGGGCGGTGTTGTCCACGTAATAGTTGTCGCCGTTGTCGCCCATCACCCGCAGGATGGGGACCCGTTGCGTCACCTGGACGCACACCTTTTGTCCGGGTGTCTTGTAGCATTGCGCCTGGCCGATGAGCGGGTTCTTCGCCAGTTCGCGTTCCAATGCCTTGGTGGAGATCTGGTCCATTTGTTTCCCTATGGGGTACAATCCCTTCTGCTGGAGCGTGGCTTTCAGCTCCTCCTTGGTGATGAAACCGGCGTAGGCGCTGTCCGTGATGACCAGCTCGATGTCCCGGCAGGTCTGTCCGGCCGGCTTCCGGTTGAGGATGGTGACGGCTACTACGAGGTATGCCGCAAGTCCCAGCACAAGGATGGATAGCAGAATCTTTCGGGTCATGGGCGCAAGTTTCCTTTCTTCTCCAGCAGTTCCTGGATGGCCGGGACGTAGTTGTCTATGTCGCCGGCTCCCAAAGTGATCAGTACTTCAATGTCTTTCGGCCACAAAATGTTCAGCAGTTCGTCCTTTTTGCAGATGGTTTTCTCAATGCCCGGGCGAAGGTTGTCGTAGATGAGCGCGCTGCTTACGCCGGGGATAGGCGCTTCGCGGGCGGGGTAGATGTCGAGCAATACGACTTCGTCGAGCAGGGAGAGGCTGTCGGCGAACTCTTGGTAGAAGTCGCGCGTGCGGCTGTATAGGTGGGGTTGGAACACGGCGGTGATTTTCTTGTCGGCGTACAGCTCGCGTATGGAGAGCACGCTCTGCCGGATGGTGGGCGTAGTCGCTCAGGAAGACCATGCGGTCGGTCTTGATCTTGAAATCGAATCGACGTTCCACGCCCCGGAACGAGGCCATGCCCCGGCGAATCTCTTCGTCGGTGGAGCCACTGAGGTGCGCCAGCGCCATGGCGGCCACGCCATTCTCGATGTTGATGCTCACGGGCACGCCGAGATGGATGTCGTCGATGCGGGTGTCGGGCGCCACGAAGTCGATCACGATCTCGCCGCTCCCGATGCGTATGTTCTCGGCGTGGAAGTCGCCTTCGTGGCGTGAATAGGTGTAGAGGCGTACGTCCCGGCTGACGCGGGGTCGCAGGTCGATACCTTTGTGGACGATGAGCGTCCCACCGGGACGGATGAGGCTGGTGTATTGCTCGAAGCTCTCGAGATAAGCTTCCCGGGTGCCGTAGATATCCAGGTGGTCGGGATCGGTGGCGGTGATGACCGACATATAGGGCGATAGCTGGTGAAACGAACGGTCGAACTCGTCGGCCTCGATCACCGTGTAAGGACTCTCCTTAGAGAGGAGCAGATTGGTGCCGTAGTTCTGCGAGATGCCGCCCAGGAAGGCGGTGCATCCCACGTGCGACTGGTAGAGCAGGTGCGCCGCCATGGTGGAAGTGGTGGTCTTGCCATGGGTGCCCGCCACGCAGAGGCCTTTGCTGGAGCGGGTGATGGTGCCCAGCACCTGGGCTCGTTTCTGTATCTCGAAGCCGTGGTCGCGAAAGTAGGCCAGCTCGGCGTGCTCGGTCGGCACGGCGGGGGTAAAGATCACCAAGGTGTTCTCCTTGTCCCGGCAGTCGGCGGGGATGAGGTCGACGTTCTCGTCGTAGTGTATCCGTGCGCCCTCGGCGATGAGCGCCTCGGTAAGTGGCGTGGAGGTGCGGTCGTAGCCGGCCACCGACTTCCCCTTGAAAAGGAAGTAGCGCACGAGCGCGCTCATGCCGATGCCCCCCGCGCCTACGAAATAGACCGCCTTTATGTTTTCGATATTTTCCATGTCATGCTTTCTTTTTGTTTTGTCCTTTCTCTTTCTCTTCGGCCAGCGACAGCACTTCCCGTGCGATGACGAGCGCCGAGTGGGGTAGGGCCAGCTTGCCGATGTTCTCGCTCAAGGCAGCCAGCTTGGCGTCGTCGGTCACAGTGTCGATGGCCGTGTTGAGCAGCGTCTCTTCCGCCTCGCCGTCCTTCACGTAGATGGCGGCCTGCTTGTCTACCAGCGCCAGGGCGTTCTTGGTCTGGTGGTCTTCGGCCACGTTGGGCGAAGGTACCAGTACGACGGGTTTGCGCAGCAGGCAAAATTCCGAGATGGAACCGGCGCCGGCACGCGAGACGATGAGGTCGGCCGCGCTATATGCGGTGGCCATGTCCTTGATGAACTCCTCCAGCCGCAGATTGTGCAGTGGGGCGAAGTCGTCTACCGCCCGTATCACTTCCCGGAAGTAATGCTTTCCCGTCTGCCAGATAAACTGGATCTCGGGATGCTGTCCCACGGTTTCCAGCCCGGCCAGCAGGGTGTTGTTGAGGGTGCGTGCCCCGAGGCTCCCGCCCAGCACGAGGATGGTCTTCTTGCCGGGCATGAGGTCGTACGTGCGCAAGGCCTCCTCCTTTCGCGGCTGTTGGGCGGCGAGGTTCTGCCTCACAGGGTTGCCCGTCAGTACGATCTTATCGGCGGGGAAGAATTTCTCCATCCCTTCGTAAGCCACGCAGATCTTCCTCGCCTTCCTGGCCAGCAGCTTGTTGGTGACCCCGGCGTAGGAGTTTTGTTCTTGTATGAGGGTGGGTATGCCCATCATGCCCGCCATCTTCAGTGTCGGCCCGCTGGCATATCCACCTACGCCTACCGCCACCTGCGGACGGAAACGGCGTATCACCCGCCATGCTTTCCACTGGCTGCGCGCTAGCTTGAAGAGCACGCCGACGTTGCGCCACAGCCGTTTGCGGTCGAATCCCGCCACGGGCAAGCCAACGATGTCGTAGCCGGCGTCGGGCACCCGCTGCATCTCCATACGTCCCTGGGCACCCACGAACAGGATCTTGGCCTCGGGACGCAGCTCCCTGATGGCGTTCGCGATGGCGATGGCCGGGAAGATATGGCCTCCCGTGCCGCCGCCGCTGATGATTACTCTAAGTTCCTCCATCGTACCAATCACTAATCACTAAACACTAATCACTATTTTCCTCCTCGTCCTCGAAGGTGGCGTCGCTGTTCAGCACCTTGGCTGTCGGCTCGGTTCCCTCCTGCGCGTCGGGGTTGCCCATGTTCTCTATCTGCAACTGTATCTGCGCGTCGTGGGCTTTCTGCTCGTCGAGCAGGACAGTATAGCGGCTCACGCTGAGTATCATGCCGATGTAGACGCAGTTGACAAGCGTGCTGGTTCCTCCCTTGCTAATGAGTGGCAGCGGCTGGCCAGTGACGGGGAACAGTCCCACGGCCACCATCATGTTGAGCAGTGCCTGCGACACCAGCAGCAAGGCGATGCCCATCACCAGGAAGGCGGGGAAGGTGCGGGCGCATTTGTTGGCTATGCGTCCCGCCCGCACCAGCAGGCAGATGTATAGGAAGACCACGAAGATGCCGCCCGCCAGTCCCATCTCCTCGATGACAATGGCGAAGATGAAATCCGAGAACGCCTGGCTAAGGAAGTCGCGCTGCACGGAGTTGCCCGGCCCCACGCCCAGGAAGTTGCTCGAGGCCACGGCGATGCGCGCGTGCGCCACCTGCGCCTCCTTGTCGATGTTGAACTTGGCGGCGGGTACCTCCTCGTTGTCGACGAACTTGACGATGCGGCCGCGCCAGGTCGATGCCCGGTGCAGGCCGGGAATCTCGTTCCAGGTCTTGGCGGGCACCGCCAAGAGCGTGCCTACGCCGATGACCCCCACGAGGGCGAGGATGCCCAACATGCCCCACAGCTTCTTGGCCGCCACCCTCCCGATGAACATCATCATGCACACCACGGCGAACAGCAGTATGGCGGTGGAGAGATTCTCGGGGGCGATGAGTACGAGTACCACGCCCGTCAGCATCAGGATGTACTTGAACGCCTTCGGACTGGCACCCTTTTCGTCCTGCCGCTTGGCGAGGATGAACGCCGTGGCTATGACAACGGCCATCTTGGCCAGCTCGGACGGTTGGAACTGGAAGCCCATGAAGGTCATCCAACGGGCGGCGCCGTTGATGCGGTCGCCACTGATAATACCCAGCACCAGGACAATGGCGAGCAATACCGTCGACAAGGGATAGATGAACACGGGAAACATCTGGAACCATTTGTAGGGGATGTTGTGCATCGCCACTACCAACGCCACGCCAGCCAACAGCATCGCGGCGTGCTGGGTGATGGGTCCCCAGTGGTCGCCGCTCTTGTAGGTCAGCGTGGCGGCGGCCGAGAACACCTCCACGATGGAGATGAGGCAGAGGAAGAGAAAGATCATCCATACCACCTTGTCGCCCTTGAATATGTTCTTGAGTAAGTTCATTGGGTCAAATCGTTTTTTTATGGGTTATAGCTCTCGTACGTATCGCTTGAATTGGTCGCCCCGGTCTTCGTAGTTCTTGAAGAGGTCGAAGCTGGAGCAGCAGGGACTTAGCAGTACGGTGTCGCCTTTCCGGGCAAGGCGGTAGGCGGCCTCCACGGCGTCTTTCATGCCGGTGCGCACCTCCACGACGGGCAGGCCGAGGGGGTCGAAGGAGGCATGGAGCTTGGCGTTGTCCAGTCCGAGGAAGACCAGGGCGACGCATTTCTCCCGCACCAAGTCTTCTATCTCCCGGTAGTCGTTGCCTTTGTCGGTGCCGCCCAGAATCAGCACGGTGGGCGTGGTCATGCTTTTCAGGGCGTACCAGCACGAATTTACGTTGGTGGCCTTGGAGTCGTTGATGAAGGCGACGCCGCGCACGGCGGCCACCTTCTCCAGCCGGTGCGGCACGCCTTTGAAGTCGGAGAGCGCCTTGCGAATCTCCTCCTTCTCGATGCCGGCGAGGTTGGCGGAGATGCCCGCGGCGAGCGAATCGTACAGGTTGTGCTCGCCGGTGAGCGCCAGCTCCTCTTGTTCCATGTTGAAAGCGATGGGTTGGGTGATCTTCACCTCATGGTCTTCCACGTAGGCGATGGAACCGTCCTCTTTCACCGCCGAGAAGGGATATAGGCGTGCCTGTAGGCCATACTTGGCCAGCTCATGGCGGATGATGGGGTCGTCGTTCCAGTAGATGAAGGCATCGTCGGACGTCTGGTTCCGGGTGATGCGGAACTTGGCGTCGACGTATTTCTGCATACTGTGGTCGTAGCGGTCGAGATGGTCGGGGGTGATGTTCATCAGCACGGCGATGTTCGCCCGGAACTCGTACATATTGTCTAACTGGAAAGAGCTTAGCTCTATCACGTAGTAGTCGTGCTTCTCCTCGGCCACTTGCAGGGCGAGGCTTCGCCCGATGTTGCCGGCCAGCCCCACGTTCAGTCCCGCGCTCTTGAAGATGTGGTAGGTGAGCGAGGTGGTGGTGGTCTTTCCGTTGGAGCCGGTGATGCAGATCATCTTGGCGTCGGTATATCGTCCGGCGAACTCGATCTCGGAGATGACAGGGATGCCTTGCTCCTTCAGCTTCAGCACGATAGGCGCGTCGTTGGGCACGCCCGGACTTTTCACCACTTCGTCGGCGTTGAGGACGAGCGCCTCGGTGTGGCGTCCCTCCTCCCAGTCGATGTGGTGACTGTCGAGCAGCTCCTTATACTTGGGCTTGATGGCCGACGAGTCCGTGACGAACGTGTCGAAGCCCTTCATCTTGGCGAGTACGGCCGCTCCAGCTCCACTCTCGCCTCCTCCTAATATAACTATTCTTTTCATCGTATCTTCAATGTCATGATGGCTATTGCCGCCAGTACGATGGTCACGATCCAGAATCGGAGGGTGATCTTCGCCTCGTGATACAGCTGGTCGGGCTTGGTGAACTTCACCGTGCTGCCCGGCTCCACCTGGCTCATGGCGGTGCGGAAATGGTCGTGTATGGGCGCTCGCTTGAAGAGCCGCTGTTTCACTCCCTTTCGCTTGCCCAGTTTATAATAAGCTTGTTGGAAAAGGCTGGATAGCCCATCCACGAAGAGCACGCCGCAAAGTATGGGTATGAGCAGCTCCTTGTGGATGATGATGGCGCACACGGCGATGATACCGCCTATGGTAAGGCTGCCCGTGTCGCCCATGAACACCTGTGCCGGATAGGCGTTGTACCACAGGAAGCCGATGAGGGCACCTACGAAGGCGGCGATGAAAATAACCAGCTCCTCCGACCCGGGTATGAACATGATGTTGAGGTACCGGGCCAGCTCGAGGTGCGACGAGACGTATGTCAGTATGCCGATCGCCACGCCGATGATGGCCGAATTGCCCGCCGCCATGCCGTCCATGCCATCGTTGAGGTTGGCGCTATTGGAGATGAGGGTCACGAAGAAGATGGTGACGCAGACGAAGAACACCCAGCCTGCCGCCTGGGCCTGCTTGCCCATGAAGCTGAACAGGTCGGCGTAGTCGAGGTTATTGCTCTTCACGAAAGGTATGGTGGTTTGCGTGGACTTGATGGCTTTTTGCACGTGCGTCACCTCTACGGTCTGGCCGGGTGTCCGCACTTCCACGTTCTCGCGTGCCACCACGTCGGGGCTGAGGTAGAGGGTGAGGCCCACGATGAGTCCCAGTCCCACTTGCGCGATGATCTTGAACTTGCCGTGCAGCCCATCTTTCTTGCGGCGGAAGATCTTGATATAGTCGTCGACGCACCCCAGCGCGCCCAGCCAGACTGTGGTGACAAGCATCAGCAACATGTAGACGTTGTTCAGCTTTCCCAGCAGCAGGCAGGGGATGAGTATGGAGACGATGATGATCAGGCCGCCCATGCTCGGCACGCCCACCTTGTCCACTCCAAAGGGGTCGATCTTGGCGTCGCGTTGCGTCTCGATCACATGGCGTCGCTTCATCATCTTGATGAACCGCTTTCCCCAGACCACGGAGAGGAGCAAGGCGAAGATTACCGCCAGTATGGCCCGGAACGAGGTGTATTCGAACATCCGTGCCCCCGGGAAATGCAGGCTTTCCAGCCAATCAAACAAATAATATAACATACGTTCTTTTTTAAGCAATCAAAGGAGTTAAGTAGTCGGAGTAACCCGATGACTTGGCTACTCAGATGTATCGAATACTTTTTTAATTTCTTCTTTGTCGTCGAAGTGATGTTTCACGCCTTTCACCTCTTGGTAATTCTCGTGTCCTTTGCCGGCCACGAGGACGACGTCGCCTTTCTCGGCCATCATGCAGGCGGTGCGGATGGCCTCGCGGCGGTCGGCTATGCTCAGCGTTTTCCGCGTGTCGTCCTTGTCTAATCCGGCCAACATGTCGTTGATGATGTCCTGCGGCTCCTCGAAGCGAGGATTGTCGGAAGTGATGATGACGCGGTCGCTGGCCTTGGCCGCCTCCTTGGCCATGAGCGGGCGCTTGCTCTTGTCGCGGTTGCCGCCGGCACCCACCACGGTGATGACCCGCCCTTTCCCCTCGAGCACGCCGTGTATGGCGTTCAGCACGTTGGTCAGGGCGTCGGGGGTGTGGGCGTAGTCCACGATGGCGGTGAAGCCTTTCGGCGAGCGCACGGTGTCGAAACGTCCCGCCACGGGGTGCAAGGTGCTCAGCGCCACCAGCACTTCCTCTTCCCGGCGTCCCAGCAATACGGCGGCGCCGAACACGGCCAGCAGGTTGGCCGCGTTGAAGCGCCCGATGAACTGCACGGCCACCTCGTGGGTGTTGAAGTCGAGCAGCATTCCCTCGAAGTGCGACTCCAGCACCCGCCCGTGGAAGTCGCTAAGGCTACGCAGGGAGTAGGTGTACACCCGCGAGCGGGTGTTTTGCGTCATCACCATCCCGTTCTTGTCGTCGAGGTTGGTGAGGCTGAACGATTGCTTGGGCATGTCGTCGAAGAATTTCTTCTTCGCCCGGAGGTAGTTCTCCATCGTCTTGTGGTAGTCGAGGTGATCCTGGGTGAGGTTGGTGAATATGCCTCCGGCGAAGCGTAGCCCGCTAATACGCTTCTGCGCGATGGAATGCGAGCTGACCTCCATGAAGGCGTACTTGCAACCCTCGTCGGCCATACGTCCCAACAGTTGGTTGAGGGTAATGGGGTCGGGGGTGGTATGCTCGGTGGGGATGGCCTCGTCGTCGATGTAGTTGCACACTGTGGAGATGAGGCCCACCTTGTAGCCGAAGTAGCGGAAGGTGTTATATAATAAGGTAGCGATGGTGGTCTTCCCGTTGGTGCCCGTCACACCCACCAGCTCCAGCTTGGAGGTGGGATTGCCGTAGAAGGTGGTGGCCACCCGTCCCACGGCGTCCTCGCTGTCCTTCACCTGTATGTAGGCCACGCCCTCGGCCAGGCTCTGGGGCATCTCCTCGCAAAGGATGGCCGCGGCGCCCTTTTCGATGGCGGCCGGGATGTAGGCGTGCCCGTCGGCTTGCGTGCCCCGCATGGCCATGAACAGTCCGCCGGGTGTCACTTGGCGCGAGTCGATGCTGACGCTGCCGATGGCTATGTCGGTGTCGCCGACTACCTGTGTGGGTTGTACACTCTTTAGTAATTCGTTCAATTTCATACGCTTACTCATTTTATGTTTTCTTTTTGTTGGTATGGGGCTAACTTCCCAGTTCCAGGGTGATGCTCTGTCCCTTCCGTGCCATCGTGCCGTTGGCAATGGACTGGCTTTTCACTCGGCCTACACCGACGAGGCGTACTTTCAGTCCCTTGCTTTCGAGCAGGTAGACGGCGTCCTTGGCTCCCATGCCTACCACGGCGGGCACGGAGCGATCCGTCTCTTCCCGGCTCTCCAGTTCCACCGCCTTGGGCGTGCGTGTGGCGCTGCCCCATATCTCCCCGCCGGCGTCGGCAGTGAGGTGTCCTTGCACGGGGATGTTCAATCCTTGGAGCACCTTCTCGGTTTCCCGCAGCTCGCCCGCCTTCACGTTGGGAATCACCACGCTGTTCGAATCCACGGCGTTGGCCAGTGGCAACCGCAGGTCTTTGGCGTACACCCGCTCGGCTATCCGGCTAAAGACACTGCCGGCCATCAGTCCACCTGAGGCGGGCAATCCGGGCTTCTGGATGGAGACGATCATGCTGTACTTGGGATTCTCCGAGGGGAAATATCCACAGAAACTCACCAAGTACTTCCGCTGTCCGTTGGTGTAACCCGCGCGACCTTGCGACACTTGCGCCGTGCCCGTCTTGCCCGACACGTGGAACTGTTTGCTGCCCGCGGGCTTGGCCAGTCCCTCGCCTACGACCTTGCGGAGGATGAGCTGAATCTCCTTCAGCGTCTTGTCCGAGCAAATCTTGGGGTTGATGACCTCGACAGGGAACTCCTTTATCGTTTCCCCATCTTTCTCTATCGCCTTCACGAAGCGCGGGCGCACGGTCTTCCCGTCGTTGGCGATGCTGTTGTAGAAGGTGAGTATATTGATGGGGGGCACCTGCGTCTCGTAGCCGATGCTCATCCATGGCAGGGTGGTCTTGGAGAAGTATCGTTCGCCGGGACCTTTGATGTTGGGCTTTCCCTCGCCCGGTATCTGCAAGTTGAGGGGTTGGTCTACACTCATGCGTCGCAGGCCGTCGACGTATTTCTGCTCTCCTGCCTTGCTTCCCCCGTAGTGGTGGTCGATGAGCCACGATGTACCCACGTTCGACGACACTTCGAGAATCTGCGTTACGGTGAGCTTGCCGTATCCTCCCCGATGCCAGTTGTGGTCCCTCATCACCGAGCCATGCATGGGCATCTGCCCGTTTCCGGTGTCCACCACGTCGTCGGGAGTGAACTTGCCGTCTTCCAGTCCCACCATGATGGACGCTGTCTTGAAGGTCGACCCCGGCTCCATCATGTCGCTGATGGCATTGTTCCGTGCCTCGTAGTAGTTGCCGTTCTTGTCCTGGGTCATGTTCACGATGGCCTTCACGTCGCCCGTCTTCACCTCCATGAGCACCACCACGCCCACGGAGGCGTTCAGCTCCTTGAGCTTGTCCACCAACGCTTTTTCGCAAATGTCCTGCATGTCCACGTCGATGGTGCTGACGATGTCGCAGCCGTCTACGGGAGCCACGTCGGTGATGTTGAGGTACTTGTTCATCACCTTCTGTCGGTGAATCAGTCCGTCGCGCCCCTTCAACACGGTGTCGAAGGCCAGCTCCATGCCACTTCTGGCTCCCTTGGCGGTGTCGGCGTACACGTCGCCCAAGGTGCGTGCGGCCAGCGATCCGAACGGTTTCTTGCGTTGGTTGTAGGCCAGCTCCTTGAAGCCGCCGCGATAGCGGTTGAGGCGGAATACGGGCAGGCGCTTCGCTTCCTTATACTGTATGTAGGAGATGCGGTTGGGGTAGATGAGGTAGTTGCGGCTCTTCTCCCGGCGTCCTTTGCGGAGGTGCGCCTTGAATTGCGCGACACTTTTGTCGGGAAAGATGCGGTGCAGTCCGACGCAAATGGAGTCGAGGTTGCTATTCAGCAAAGAGTCGCGGCGGAATTGGTCCTTTTCCCGTCTTTTCTCGTCGCGCTCGCCCGACATGAAGTCGAGGTAGATGCGGTACTCGGGCAGCGAGCCGGCCATCAGCTTGCCGTCGGCCGAGAGGATGTTGCCCCGATTGGGCTTCACTGTCACGTTCTCCTTCACGAACCGGTCGGCCACCTCCTGCCAATAGGCACGCTCGGCGAACATGATGATGCTCGCCTTCACGATGATGGCTATCCCTATCAGCACCATCACGAGGGTGATGAAGAAATAGCGGGCCATGATGTTTTTCTTCTTTACTTCCATAACGCGTGCGCTATTTGATGAGGTAGGGCGGCGAGGTTGGCGTCCGCAGCTCGCTGCCCTTATTGGATATGTACTCTTCGATATGCGACTGCCTGCTCATCTCCATCAGCTCCGAGCTTCGGGTGAGGGCGTCGTACTTGATGTCGGTCAACTCCCTCTTCAGGTGGTCGATCTCTATCTGTTGCTGCTGGCTGGCGTAGCGGTTGTGGATGTAGAAGATGATGAGCACCATAATGAGCACCAGCAGTTTGGCCTGCCGGCGGAAAAAATCGGTGGCGAGGATGTCGCCTCCCAGTATGCTCTTCAGCGAGGTGCGTTTCTTTTTCTTCTTTTTGTTGCGCTCCTCCGTCGGTTTGTTGATCGTCGCTTCTTCCATTGCTTTTCTCATTTTTGCGGTTAGCGGTATCCTTTGCCCATGCGTTCCCCACTCTTCTGGTCCACCCGTTCGGCTATTCGCAGCTTGGCGCTTCGGGAGCGGGGATTGCGCCCTACTTCCTTTTCGTCGGGTGTTATCACTTTGTTGTTCACTAATCGGAACGGGGTTCGCGAGTGGCCGAAGAAGTCGGTCTCTGCCCGCCCTTCCGTGTTGCCGGTCTTCATGATGTTCTTCACCATCCGGTCTTCCAGCGAATGGTAGGTGATGACCGCCAATCGTCCGCCCACCGCCAACGCCTCGATGGCGGCTGGCAGCATCTCTTTCAGCGCGTCCATCTCGCCGTTCACTTCGATGCGCAACGCCTGGAACACCTTGGCCATCTCTTTCTTCTCCCGTTCGCGGGCGAAGAGTGGCTTTACCGCTTCCAGTAGCTCGGCGATGGTGCGGAGCGGCTTGCCTGCCCGGGCCTTTACGATGGTCGCGGCGAGTTTCCGGCTGTTTTTTAGTTCACCGTACAGATAGAATAAGTTGGCCAGACGCTCCTCGTCGTAGCTGTTCACCACGTCGGCGGCAGTCAGTCCGGCACGCTTGTTCATGCGCATGTCCAGCAGCCCGTCGAAGCGGAAGGAGAAGCCGCGCTCGCTGTCGTCGAAATGGTGCGAGGAGACGCCGAGGTCGGCCAGTATGCCGTCAACCTTGTCGATACCGTAGTAACGCAAGAAGTTGCGCAGGAAGCGGAAGTTGCTTCGCACGAAGGTGAAGCGCGGGTCATCGGGGACATTGCGCTCGGCGTCGAGGTCCTGGTCGAATCCCAGCAAGTGTCCTTGGGGGCCGAGCCTTGATAGGATCTCGCGGGCATGTCCGCCCCCCCCGAAGGTGAGGTCTACGTACGTCCCGTCGGGCCGTATGTCCATTCCGTCCACGCTCTCCTGGAGTAGCACGGGCACGTGGTATGTGGGGTTGTTAGTCGCTTCCATCGTTTACGCTCCTTTCTCCTCATTAATCGCTCCCCCCTTCATGATTCCCTCCAGGGCGGTCCCAAATTCGTCGGGCGACATGAACGGCTGTTCCGTTCGCTCCTTGGGCCATATTTCCATCTTGTTGTCGATGCCTATGAAGCGTACGTCGCTCTGTATACGGCAAATCTGCAGGTATCGTTTGGGGATGAGGACGCGTCCGCTGGTGTCAAGGTCTACCGTCTCCACGTCGCTCACGAACTGCCGGAAGATGAGTTGGTGCTGGCTGTTCCATTTGTTGAGCTTGGCACGCAGTTCGTTCAGCTCCTCGTTCCATACGCTCTCGGGATATAGGGTAAGGCACTCTTGGAAAACGTCTTTGCGCAGCACGAGCCGCTCTTCGGAGGCGGCCTGTAGCTGCTTCCTGAAGCTGGCCGGAATGAACACCCGACCTTTGGCATCCATCTTGGCTTCTATATTTCCCAAAAACCTTATCATTTTTCCTTCTTTCCTTAGAGTGCGTAAAAGTAGGCATTTTCCCCCACAATCCCCCACTTTCTGCCTCAAAAAGTTATTCACTCGTTTATTCACACGGTTATCAACAAGGGGGAGAAAGGATTAATTTTCCGCCTTCGCGTTTACGCGACGAGTTATATGATAACTGATTATAAGTGTTTTAGTTCGAACGGGGCAGTTGTTTGTGTTCTACGGACTTATTCACTGACGTTCTTTTCTTGGCTCTCCACCCGATTGTTCGAATCCCCCACTTTCGTGTCCTGAAATCGGCTGTGGATGAGCCACCCATTTTTTCTCACCCCTCGAAGAGGTGTCAGGCAAGGTCCTATCTCGGAGACGCGAAAGCTTTATGCAAATCCGCATGGGACGAAAAGCCCGGGCTTTTTTCTCCATTCCCGAAATCTGATTACAAAAGCCCGGACTTTTCGTCTCATACGGATTTGCATAAAGTCTTCGTATCTTCGAGATAGGTACGCTTGCATGACGTATTTTTGAGGGGTGAGAAGATTTGGGTGGCGCACTGGCCAAGTCAGGAGGAAACTTCGTCTACACCGAGATTGGATCTATTTATCTATAGATGCTTGCCCAGAAATCGAGGGAATTCCTTATTTTTGTGCCGTGAACCCTCAACCGTTGATTTAATATGAGATATTTAGACCCTAAAGCGGATATGATATTCAAGCTGGTGTTCGGTGAGCATCCAGACTTGGTGAAGAGTCTTCTGAACG
>JAISIZ010000101.1 GCA_031261785.1 Mediterranea sp. (in: CFB group bacteria) | reverse complement strand
TTCGTGCGGCCTGTTTTTGTGCTTGGGGCGAAAGGCGCGCATTCGGACAAAGCGAAACTCATTAGACGCTGATGACACGGATGACACGGATTTATATATTTTAGATCCGTGTCATCCGTGTCATCAGCGTCTAAAAAATCATTGCACAAAATTACCCCGCACGAGGTATAATCCCCATCAAGCGAAGAGCATGGCGGGATTGCCGCGAAGGAACTCCTCGACGCCCATACCCCCTTCGCCAACGATCAGCGTGGCGTGAGGGCGATACCTTTTCCGTATCTCCTCAAGCCCGTCGTGGTAGGCTACGCTGTTGCTTTTCACTTCGATGGCGACTATGCGCCCTTTCTTTTTTAGGATGTAGTCCACCTCTTTGTCTTTCTCCCGCCAGTAGAAAACTTCATAATTGCCCGTGAAGGCAGAAGAGACGATATGTGCTCCTATAGCCGATTCAAGGATGCGTCCCCATTCCTTAGGGTTGAGCAGGGCTTCCTCGAAAGAGAGGTCGCTGTACGCCGACCTCAACGCGCTGTTGTACACCTGGAATTTTGGAGCACTCGCCCTTTGGCGCGACTTGTCCATGGCAAACTTCTGCAAGCCGGTGAGCAATCCGCTATCTCCCAGCAAGTTGAGGTATCCCGCCAGCGTGGTGGTATTGCCCGCGTCGCGCAGGGCACCCACCATCTTCGTCAACGCGACAATCTCTCCCGAATAGGAGGCTCCAAGCTCGAACGTCTGTCGGAGTAAAGCGGGTTTGCCAACTGGAGAATCGTGTAGGATGTCCTTGTTAATCGTTGCGTCGATGATGGCTCCATTGACATACTGCTCCCATCGTTCTTCATTCCCGATGAGAATGGCGGCACCGGGATATCCCCCGAAATAGAGGTATTGCTCCAGCGTCAGCCCGAACGCGTCGTTCATCTCCGGATACGACCAATGCGTCATCCGTATTTGCTCGAAACGCCCCATCATGGAATCCGACAATCCTTTCTCAAGGAGCACGCGCGAAGAGCCGAGAATCACGACCTTTATATTCACGTCGTTGAACGTGTCGGCATCCCATTCCTTCTTTACCGCTTCGCTCCAGTTTCTGATCTTCTGGACCTCGTCGATAACCAATATCAGTTCGGATAGTCCGTCTATCCGCATCCGCGCCCTTGCCGTATTCCAGCAATCGGAGATCCACGTCGTTTGGGTGGCGGGGACGCTATCGGCCGTATAGAGCTGATAAGGCATACCCAAGTCGGCGACAACCTGCTTGATGAGCGTTGACTTCCCCACTTGTCGAGGCCCCAACACTACCTGCAAGAAGTGGCGACGTTCTTTCAGCCTCGACACAATCTCCTGATATTGAACTCTTTTGTACACGGTTACACATTTTACTCAATGCACTGCGTAAATTTACTCAATGCACCGAAGGTTTCCGCGAATGTAAGCAGTTTCTTCCGAATAACCACTATGATATGGCGATTATCATGCGGATTCCTCCATAAAACAAAGCCGCCCCCTTCGCATACGAAGAGAGCGGCTCGTTTCTTATTAGCGTTTCGCTTTATTTGCTTTTAGTTGGCTGGAATAGCCTCATTCCAATTCGAGTTTTGCTGTACCATAAATCCAGCGTTCACTTCATCGGCGGGGATGGGAAGCACGAATTTGGAGACATCGAACTCGTCGTTGAACGAGGTCATCTTGACCTTCTCATTCGTACGACGAGCGTCGTACAGGCGATGTCCCTCGGCGGAGAATTCGCGAATCCTCTCTTTGGAGATGAAGGCCAGCAGATCATCCGTGTTGTCTGGCAGGTCGTCTACTGAGGCGATATCAGTATTACGTTTAGCGGTAAACAACAGGTAATTCCTCGCCTCGGTTATGTTGTTGTTCCTGGCGGCGACCTCGGCGATGATCAGGCTCATTTCCGACTTGCGGAAGATGGGGATGTTGCTCGTGGCAGCCGAGGTAGAAAGGCCGGCGAATTTCTTCGTCGTATTTCCCGAGATAAGCCTCTTGCGTATGTCGTTGTCGGCATATTCTCCTATCGTATTTGTCGTCAGCGTGCATAGGTACGAGCCATACAGCGTGTTCAACGAGTTTGCCGATAGATTGTCCGATTCGTTCTTGGCGATAGTGAACAAATCCTCTGTCGTGATAGCCAAGGAAGTCCACATGTTAATGTAGCCATCATTGCTCAACACATTGTCGCTGCCCGTTCCGTCACCGTTGTTTTTTAGTCCGATAGCCCTCTTGGCTGCCGCGGCGGCATCGTCATACCTTCCCATGTCCATGAAAACCCGAGCCTTCAGGGCCTCTAATCCCATTTCGCCCATATAGAACGCCGACGGGCGAATGCCGGCGGCCGATGCCCTTCCGAGATGGGTTTCGGCTTGCGTCAAGTCCGAGGTGATTTGAATATATGTATCACCCACCGACGAGCGGTCGACTTTCGTAAATGGAGGGATCGGATCGTCCTTGATCAGAGGTAGTCCCAGATTGTCCGTTCCCGCATGGTACGGATAGGCATACAGGTTTACCAGGTAGTAATAAGCCAACGCTTTCAGCGCATAGCATTGTCCGAGGTAAGAATCCATGTATGCCTCGTCCGCGTCCGAAAGGTTTTTCTCTTCCTTTTTAGCCAGGATTTGCTTTCCGCCCTGTATGGTGCGTGTGCACGCGTCTATCACTTTGTAGCCATAGTACCAGCAATCACTGAATTCGCCAGTCGTTTCCGTGACGGACAAGTCACTGATGTTGAGCATGTGTCCGCTGCTCGCGCTTCCATCGGATATGCCGGCGAGGAAATCGCCGAAAGCGATGGAATAGTTTCCCAGGAAAGGATAATACCCCAATGCCTGGTAAGCGCCTGTCATGCCATTTTGTACGTCTTGTACCGTCTTGTAGGCATCTTTGTCGAGAATCTCTTGATAATTGTCCGTATCGAAATCACAGGCGGACAAGCCAAGTATGAAGGCGGCCGATAGCGCCAGTTTATATCTATTTCTCATATTTCCAAATATTACCTTGATTTAAAATCCTAAGTTTACTCCGAACATAATAGTTCTGGGTTGAGGGTAGTTCCACCACTGTACGCCGCCTGCCCCAACACCACTGGGGTCGAACCCACGGTAGTTGCTGGCCGAGAGCGTATAGAGATTCTCGAGGTTGGCGAAAACGCGGCAGTTCCTCACAAACACTTTCTCCGTCAATGTTTTGGGTAAGGTGTATCCCACGGATAGAGAGCGAATCTTCAAATAATCGGCGTCCATCAGAAAGCGGGAAGAAGCCTTGTCGGCATTGGTGGAAGTGGTCGTTATACGCGGCACGTCGGTGATGTCGCCAGGCTTGCGCCAATGGTTTTCATACACGTACTGGGTATAATTCTGGAAGAAGGAGGCACCCGTCTGCTCGTCGTAGCGGAGACTGTTGCCGTACATTTTGCCGCCAATGGAGTAGTTCAGCTGGATAGAGAAGTCGATACCCTTCCACTTGAGTGTGGTGCTGAAGGCTCCGGCGAAATCGGCCTGCGGACTTCCCAGATAGCGTTTTGCCGCCGCATTGTAACTGTTGGTCGTCTCGCTACCGGTCGCGTCCTTATACCACAAGGCCTCTCCCGTTTGAGGATCTACCCCCGCGTATTCCTTCATCTTGAATTCGTTGATGGGGTATCCCACTTCCGTTATCTGGTAAGTTCCCTCGATCGGATTGTCGGTACTCAGTTTTTTCACCTTGTTCCTGTTGACCGAGCCACTCAGCGTAGCCTCCCAATTCCAATCCCGAGTCTGGATAAGCAAAGCATTGATGGATGCTTCGAATCCCTTGTTTTCCAGCTTGCCGATGTTTTTATAATAGCTCTTCAGTCCCGTGGTCATGGAGATCGGTACGGTGAACGCCATGTCCTTGGTGTTGTGGATGTAGTAATCCATCGTGATGTTCAAGCGTTTGAAGAGCGTGATGTCCAGTCCTACGTTGAACTTCTGGGTCTGCTCCCATTTCAGGTCGTCGTTACCAAACTGCTTATGCCTCATGCCCGGCAGGTTGTTGTAGACGTATCCGAAATCGAACAAATCGCGTGCCGCATACCATGCCGACGCATTAGCGGGGCCTACTTCCTGGTTTCCTGACGTACCGAAACTGGCACGGACGGTAAGGGTGTTGAGCCAGTGATGCGTAGATTCCATGAATGGCTCTGACGAAAGACGGTATTTGGCTCCTACCGACCAGAAGGGTGCCCAGCGGTGATTGCTTCCGAAGCGTGAGGATCCGTCGTAACGGAAGCTGGCCGACACGTAGTACTTGTCGTCGTAATCGTATTGGGCATTGGCAAAGTACGAGTTGAGTACCAAGTCGTATCTTTCGGTCGCGGCGCTGCCTGGCACGGAAGTAAGGCTTATCTCGTTCAGGTTCTCTACGGGATAATTGCTTCCAGCCAGGTAGGCTTCTTTCTTCATCGTCTTGATACCTTCCTGCCCTATCAAGAAGTTCACGTGATGGCGTTCCTTGAAGGTATCCACGTAATTCAGGGTATTGGTAATGCTCAGTTGCAGGTTGGTGGTATAGTTGTTCTCACCCATACCGCGCATATCGGCGCCCTGCGGCTGCATGAACGACCAGTACCCGAACTCATCAACGAACAGCAAGTCGGCACTGGCACGGGTTGCCCACCAGAGCTTCTTCGTGAAGTTCAACTGGACGTATGGGGCTATGATGGCGCGGTATTGCTTGGCCGTGCTCTTGTCGCCTTGCTCGCTGCGTATCGCCACAGGATTGTAGCCACCCTGCGAGGTATCGAAGTTCCATTCTCCATCAGGTGTCTTCACGGGAGTAAGCGGGCTCATCATCATGGCCACCGTAATGGGGTCGGTGTAGTATCCGCCACCTGCGCCCATCTCCGTCTTCGTGTACGATAAGGTGGAATTCACCCCGTACTTCACGAACCTGGACGGAGCGTGTTCCAGGTTGGACCGGAACGAATAGCGTGTGAGGCTTTTCCCTACCACCAACGCGTCCTCATTCATGTAGTTGAGCGACACGTAGTACTTGGGAGCCGTCTCCGAACCACCGCCGCCACTCACGTCGAAGCCGTATTCTTGCACCAATCCCGTGCGGGTCACCTCTTTGACCCAGTCGACGTCGTACCCATATTTTTCGGCGTTCGACACCCAGCCTTCAGTGTAGAAATCGTAGAACTTCTTGGCACCTTCGGTATCATAAGCGTAGCCCAGTTGGTAAGCCTCATTGTACAGGCCAAAGACTGAGGCGCTCCCTCTGTCGGCGTATCCGTTAAGCAACGCTTCCGTGGCCATCTCAATATTCTGGGCAGCATTGGTAACTTTGTACCTGTTGTTGTAACTGGGCATGATCTCGACACCCAGCTTAGCGGTAAAGTTAACCCGAGGTTTGCCTGACGAGCCTTTCTTGGTCGTGATAACGATGACACCGTTAGCCGCGCGCGAACCATATATAGAGGTCGCGGTAGCGTCTTTAAGGACCGTGATGCTCTCTATGTCACTGGCGTTAAGGGAGCTTAACGGAGACAGTTTCTGTCCCTCACTCGCTCTCACTCCCACCACATCGGCAAAGTAGCTGACGCCATCCACCACGTACAGTGGCTGCGTGCCCGAATTCAACGAATTCTGCCCTCGGATGTAGATGTCGGCCGGTGCGCCAGGCTGTCCGCTCGACATGCTCACTTGCAATCCGGGGATGGTGCCATCCAATGCTTTGATGGGGTTGGCGTCGTTTTTGCTCTCGATAGCGGAGTTCTGCAAGATAGAGGCAGCTCCGGTAAATGCCGCCTTCCGGGTTACGCCATATCCAGTAACCAAGACTTCATCCAACACTCTGGAGTCGGGATGAAGCGTGATCTTCAGCGTTGGTCGTATCCCCACCTCTTGTGTCTGCATTCCGATGAACGATACCTTTAGTGTCTTTGCGGTGGTGGGTACGCTTGGCAGCGTGAAATTCCCGTTCACGTCGGTAATGGTGCCTTGTGTCGTGCCTGTTACCAGCACTGTCGCACCTGCGATAGGTTGCCCGTCTTCGCCTGAGATTACTTGTCCGGTTACTCGTTGCGTTTGGGCATTCATTTGGCATATCCCTATGGTGAGGGTTGCCAGCCACATAATTAGTTGTCGTTTCATAAGCTCTTTCTCTAAAAGTTAAACTTCACGTCTTTCAATTAATTCGATAATGCAAATTTATTAATAAAGTTGAAAAGAGAAAGTGCTTTTGGCCGCAAAGTTCAAAGAAAAGTCTCATTTTATCCGTTTTTTGTCTCTTTTTCATGGTTATGGCATGCTTTTCCCGCGAATACCATGACTGGAAATGACATGGTTTCGTAACAAGTGATCAGTGATGAATGATTGGTCCGCTCATATCATCCCTGCCGAAACATACTTCGGTAAAACGCATCTTTTACCGAAACATACTTCGATTAACCCTTCTTCTGGCTATTCTTCGGTTCCTAAGGGAGCGGCCGCGTCGCCGTGCCGTCGCGCCGGTTTCCCGCCAATGCGTCCAGCATCATGCGCGCCGCCCTTCCGGGCGCTCCGGGAGGGCCGAGTTTCCGTGCCACTTCGTCGTATCCGGCCAGCATCATGCGGCGGTAGAGCTTGTCGTCGAGCAGGTTGGCGAGTTCGGCCTTGATGTTGGCCACGGTCATGGTATCGGCCACCAGCTCGCGCACTACCTCGCTCTCGGCGATGAGGTTGACCAGCGAGATGTACTTCACCTTCAGCACGTGGCGGCGCAAGAACGAGATGACGCACCCGATGGGGGTATGGTAGCACACCACTTGCGGCACGCGGAAGAGCGCCGTCTCGAGCGTGGCGGTGCCCGAGGTGACCAACGCCGCCTCGGCGTGTTGGAGCAGCCGGTAAGTCTGGCCGAAGACGACGCGCGCGTCGGCCTGGCCGATGTACTGCCGATAGTAGTCGGGGTCGATACCCGGCGCTCCGGCCACCACGAACTGATAGCGGGGGAAAGCGGCGGCGGCTCGCAGCATGTCGGGCAGGTTGTCCTTGATCTCTTGCTTGCGGCTGCCGGCCAACAGGGCGATGATGGGCTTGCCGGGTGGCAGCCTGTTGTCGGCCGCGAAGGCGGCGGCATCCTTGGGACGCGTGCGCAGGTAGGCGTCTACCTCGTCCACGGTGGGGTTTCCCACGTAGTGGATGGGATAGTGATGCTTGCTTCCGAAGAAGTCGACTTCGAAGGGAAGGATGGAGAACAGCTGGTCCACGTCGCGCTTGATGCGCTTCACCCGATACTCTTTCCAAGCCCACACCTTGGGCGATATATAATAGTACACGGGTATGCGCGTGCGCGAGCGGAGGAATTTGGCGACGCTGAGGTTGAAACCCGGATAGTCCACCAGTACCACCACGTCGGGCTGCCACGCCACGATGTCGTCCTTGCAACGCCTCATGCCCGCCATGATGGTGGGCAGGTGTGTCAGCACGGGCACGAAGCCCATGTAGGCCAGCTCACGGTAGTGCTTCACCAGCGTGCCGCCCACGGCGGCCATGAGGTCGCCCCCGAAGAAGCGGAACTCCGCCGCGGCGTCCTCGCGCAGCAGCGCCTCCATCAATCCGGCGGCGTGCAGGTCGCCCGAGGCTTCGCCCGCTATCAGGTAGTACTTCATGCGTGGGGAGTTTACAGGCCCGCCTCGCGGCAATAGGCGTCCAGGGTGTCGATGAACGCGTAGGCCGTCATGTCCACCGTCACGGGGGTGATGGCCACGCAGCCGTTGTTCAGCGCCCAGTGATCGTCGTTCTCGTTGTCGGATTCGTGGTCGATGAACTCTCCGGTGAGCCAATAGTAATTGGTATCGTCCAGCCGGGGGCAGGGTGCCCACTCTTTCTCCCAGTGACCCTTGGCCTGCTGGCAGACGCGCACGCCCTTGATATCGGTCGTGGCGGGGAAGTTCACGTTCAGGCAGGTGAGCGGGGGCAACCCCTTCTCGAGCACCATGCCCACGATGGCACGTACGTAGAGTTCGGCAGCGGAGAAGTCAGCGTCGGAAGCGTGGTCGCACAGCGAGAAGCCGATGGAGGGTATCCCGTTGAGGCATCCCTCGATCACCACGCCCATGGTGCCCGAATAATGCACGTTGGTGGCCGAGTTGTCGCCGTGGTTGATGCCGCTCACCACGAGGTCGGGCACGCGGCCGTCGAGCACGGTGTGCCGCGCCAGCTTGATGCAGTCGGTGGGCGTGCCCGAGCAACGGTACACCGTCAGCCCGACCTCCTTGCGCACCAACTGGTAGTGCACGGGGGTGTTCACCGTGAGGGCGCAACCGCTGCCCGAACGGGGAGCCTCGGGGGCCATCACGACCAGCTCGCCCAGCGGGCGCAGGAATTTTATCAATTCATTGATGCCTTTGGCCATCAGGCCGTCGTCGTTGGAGACGAGTATCAGGGGTCTCTTGTTTGCTTCCATTCTATTCTGTTCTTTTAAGTGGCGCAAATGTACGGAATTTCTTGCTCACTACCACCAAATAGCCTACATTTGCGCCTGCGAAACTCATTTATGGATGGACCGATGAAAAGAATATTGCTGGCAACGCTCGCCCTGGTCCTGCCGTCGCTGGCCTGGGCGGAGACCACTTCGCCCGACACGCTGAAATACCGCGTGGGGCTAACGGACAAGGAGGCGACGACCTATTCGCTGCGGCAGCCCGAGCGGTACCTGTCCGCGAAAGCCATCGAACGGCGACGGCGCCAAGGAGTGTCGATAGACTCCACCGACCTGCCCGTCTGCGAGAAGTACGTGGACGCCATCAGGCAAGAGGGCGCGCGCGTGCTCGTCAGGGGGAAGTGGGACAACTTCGTGACGGTGTCGTGCAACGATACCGCGGTGATACGCCGAATCGGGCAGCTCCCCTTCGTCCGCTCCACGGAGCGGGTGTGGAAGGGACACGAGAAGCGAGCCGGGAAGCGCGACTCGCTCTCCACCGCCTCCCCCAAACGCTTGACGGCCTTCTACGGAGCCGCCGCCAGGCAGATAGCGCTGAGCGAGGGCGAACGACTGCACCAAGCCGGCTTCCGCGGACAGGGAATGACCATCGCCGTCGTCGACGCCGGCTTCCACAACGTGGATTCCATTGCCGCCATGCACGGCATCCGCATACTGGGCACGCACGACTTCGTGGATCCGCGTTCCGACATCTTCGCCGAGAACAACCACGGCACGGCCGTGCTCTCGTGTATGGGCATGAACCTACCGCACGTCATGGTAGGCACGGCTCCCGAAGCCTCGTACTGGCTGCTGCGGAGCGAAGACGAAAATTCCGAGAACCTCGTGGAACAGGACTACTGGGCGGCAGCCATCGAATTTGCCGACAGCGTGGGAGCCGACCTGGTGAACAGCTCGCTGAGCTACTACGCCTTCGACGACCCAACGAAGGACTATCGCCTCCGCGACCTTGACGGACGCCATGCCCTCATCAGCCGCCAAGCCGCCAAGGCGGCGGATAAAGGCATGGTCGTGGTGTGCAGCGCCGGCAACACGGGAGCGCGTAGCTGGAAGAAAATCAGCCCGCCTGGCGACGCCGACAACGTACTCACCGTAGGCGCCGTCGACGGGCAAGGCGTGCTGGCTCCCTTCTCGTCTGTCGGCAACACGGCCGACGGACGCATAAAGCCCGACGTCATGGCCATGGGTATCGATACCGCCGTGATGGGGAGCGACGGCAACATACGCCAAGCCAACGGCACTTCGTTCTCCTCGCCCATCGTATGTGGCCTGGTGGCCTGCCTCTGGCAAGTCTTCCCCAAGCTCACGGCCAAAGAAATCATCCGGATAGTACGCCAGTCGGGCGACCGCGCCGACTTCCCCGACAACATCTACGGCTATGGGATACTTAAGATAGTGATGAGTGATTAGTGATTAGTCCGTGCGACGATACGGATCATCACTAATCACTAATCACTAAATCACTCTCCCCGCTAATCACTAATCACTCACCGCTAATCACTAAAAAAACTTGTCTTCCCTCACCCTATACGAACTGAACGCCTTGGTGCGTCGCGGCCTGGAGCAATGCCTGCCCGACGAGTACTGGATACAGGCCGAGTTGAGCGACGTCCGCACGAATGCCTCCGGGCACTGCTACCTGGAATTCGTGCAGAAGGATGCCCGTAGCGGCCAGCTGGTGGCCAAGGCGCGCGGCATGATCTGGAGCGGCACCTACCGGATGCTGCGCCCCTATTTTGAGAAATCCACGGGACAAGCCTTCACCTCGGGCATCAAGGTGCTGGTGAAAGTTGGCGTGGAGTTTCACGAGCTATACGGCTACAGCCTCAACGTGCGCGACATCGACCCCGCCTATACCTTGGGCGACATGGCCCGCCGCCGCCGCGAGATACTGCTCCAGCTGGAACAAGAGGGCGTGCTGACGCTGAACAAGGAGCTGGACATGCCCATACTGCCCCAGCGGGTGGCCGTCGTCTCGTCGGCCACGGCGGCCGGCTATGGCGACTTTTGCCACCAGCTGGAGCACAATTCGCGAGGCTTCCACTTCCGCATCGAACTCTTCCCCGCCCTGATGCAAGGCAACCAGGTGGAGCGCTCGCTGCTGGCGGCGCTCGACAGCATCAATGCCCGCGCCGACGAGTTCGATGTCGTAGTCATCATACGCGGCGGAGGAGCTACGTCGGACCTCTCCGGCTTCGACACTTACCTGCTGGCCGCCGCCTGCGCGCAGTTCCCCCTGCCCATCATCACCGGCATCGGGCACGAGCGCGACGACACCGTGCTCGACGCCGTGGCCCACACCCGCGTAAAGACGCCCACCGCCGCCGCCGAGCTGCTGATAGGACGGATGGCGGAGGCCGCCGACCGCCTGGCCGATCTCGCCGCCCGCCTCCGGCAAGGCGCATACGCCCTGCTCGAGAGCGAGCGCCTGCGCCTCACCACCCTACGGACGCGCCTCCCCTCGTCGGCTCGCCGACGCCTCGCCGACGCCCGCCTCGCCCTGCTCGCCGCGAGCAAGGACCTGCAACAAGCCACCCGGACGCTTCTCGCCCGTCAGCGCCACCGCCTGGAGTTACTCGGCCAACGCGTCGCCGACGCCTCGCCCCAACGCCTCCTTGCCCGCGGCTACAGCATCACCCTCAAAGAAGGAAAAGCCGTGACCGACGCCCGCCAACTCCAACCCGGCGATACACTGGTGACACGGTTCGCGCAGGGAGAGGCGGAGAGCGTAGTACAATGAAAAAGAATGCCCACTCGAGAAGAAATCGACAGAGTTCTTTGCCCCTATCGAAAAAATACCCGTATATTTGTTACCTGTTACAGTAAATATAGAAATGTATGCTTAAAGAAATTGTCTTTCGTAATTACAAGGCATTTGCCGGCGAAGAGTGCTTGGAATTTCGCCCCATCACGATATTGATAGGCAAGAACAGCAGCGGGAAAAGCTCACTGTGCAAATTGCTGCCGCTTTTCGAGAACGCAACTTCGGGAAGCAGCTCTTCATTGCTGTTACTCAACAATCAGGATATAAGTTTGGGCAGTCGATACGAGGATCTGTTCCACAACAACTCCACCACGGATTTGATGTTTAACCTGGAGTACGATAACGGGGTCGGGCTGTCCGCCACTTACTTGATAGACAAGGGGAACCTGTTCGTGTACGAATACGCCACGCACAACGGAAGCAAAAAGAAAGAGGCCCGATTCTCGACCGTAGAAGATTCCAAGAAAGAGCCGTTCCTCGGGATGATCAATCAAGACTTCATGAAAGAGGTCGGGATAAACGCGGATGATGTCCGGTTTAGCGTCGACTATATTGGCCCCGTGAGAATCAATCCTAAGCGCATCATTACGTTCGAAGGCTTTGACAAATACGCCAACGTCGGCCAATATGGGGAGAATACCTACGCTATCCTTTTGAACTCCTATCTGCGGAGAGATGGTTTGTTCGACAAAGTCTCACGATGGATGGACGAAAATTTGGAGGGGCAGAAGCTCACCATTGAGCAAAACAGCCCCTCTTCAGGAACTTACAGCATCTATATTCTCCGAAATGGCGCCAAAGTGAATATCGCAGACGTGGGACAAGGACTTGGACAGGTGCTACCCGTTATTGTACAGTCGTACATGGAAGGGAAGGCGGACATAGCCGTCGTTGAGCAACCTGCACTCCATTTACATCCGGCAGCCCATGCTCATGTAGCGTACCGCTTGGCGCATTCGACTAAGGAGACAGGAAAGAAATACTTGATAGAAACACACTCGGAGAATATCGTCTTAGGCTTCCGGAAGCTCATAACGGAATCGGTTCTCTCACCGCAAGATATCCTCATCTATTTTGTAGATACGGACGAAGAGAAGCAATCCGCCTTTCTTGAAAAGATTGAGATAAACGCCAATGGAGAGCTATCGACCTGGCCGACTGGTATCTTTAGCGAGAGCTTTGACCTATTGGCGGATATAATAAAGAATAAAAAATGATATTCGACATCAGTACTCCATACGCTCAAAAACATAAAGGGCAGGAACTGTCGGACTTATGCAGCTCCATAATGCGGCATCGGCATTACATATCCTGCGATAGTGAAGGGATGGATATTATTCGAGCTTCTATTGAAAAACACGGGAGCACCACACAGAAAGAACTATCCCTGCAATACAAAGGCTTTGATATTAGCCAAGAAGTGAGGAAATACTATTCAACGATAATAGTAAGCGATTTCTCGCAAGAAGAGCTGAATACCCTCATCAGCAAAGATTCGAAGGTGCTCATTGAAAATGGTCCCTACGAATGGCCTATTTACCAAAACATCATAGGAACTTATGGAAATGACCGCCGATACAAGAATCTATTTCGTGCCTTAAAGGAAGCCCAAAAGGAAGGGAGAATCAGCTGCCTCCACGGAGGAGGGCATACCACTTACATCAGAATAATAGAGCAGAACAATCAAGCCGACTACAGGAATGTCTTCCAACATAAAGCTTGCATTGTTTTCGATAGAGATACCGACGACGCCACCTCTTTTGATAAAGAAAAGAACCCTCTTTTCAGATTCCTCTGCGGAAAAGATTCCAGCACACTTACCAATAATGACATTTACGGCCTCAACCAGCAAGGCTACATTTGGCACGCATGGTACAAAAGAACCATCGAGAATTACTTTCCCGACAGGCAATTCTCGAATATAGGCGTTGACACATCTTCCATCCCAACAGACTCCTTGATGAGGGATTATTACAAATTTGGGAATCTCCCCCAATATGATAAGAATAAGTTGAAAGATTTAAAAGAGGGAATGAGCCGCAGCGATTATGAGAATGGTCTCAAACATTTTATCGTCAACGATGAAGATATATCCGAACTACAACTCTTTCTTCTCAAATTGGTAAAAATCATATAGCGTATGGAAAAGATAAGTATCAAATCAGACAGAGAATATCTGAGAGAAATCATGGCAAAGATTAAATCGGGAGCCTATGCCGTACCGATCTTTCAACGTGATTTCGTTTGGAAAGAAACACAGATTATAGAACTGTTCGACAGTATAGCAAAAGGCTATCCAATAGGTTCTATCATCTTATGGAAACAAAGGGACATACAACTGACAGAATATAAAGATATCCTCACCGATAAGAAGAAACAAGTGGAAACGACACAGCCTGACTATTATATATTAGATGGCAGACAACGCCTAACTGCCTTCTACGGTTGTACATCCATCACCTCGAACGACGAGAACTTTAAACTCTATTACAATTTGGAGGATGGCGAATTCATGTACGCAAACAAGAAAGGCAAAAAGAGAGGGCAAGATGAATTACTTGCAGTTTCTACTATTTGGGATACTTTTGCCTTAATTGACGCACTACAACAAATATCCCAAAATATAGTGGAAAAAGATAGAGCTGAACGCTATATTAGCAAAGCAAAACGAATGAACGAAATTCTACAGAGCTATACTGTCACTGAAATACTAATGGAGGATTGCAGCTTAGATGAAGCACGAATTGTTTTTTCAAGAGTCAATTCGAAAGGGACTGACATTTCAAAAGCTTATATGCTACAAGCCATGTCATACAAAGAACCCGGAAAAATATTATTGGCAGATGAAATTGATCACATTCTCAGTTCCTTGGGCAAATACAATTTTGAAGGTTTGTCACAGGATGCCGTTTTAAATTGCTTCTATCAATACGCAGGAATTAATTTCTATGATATTTCCAAGACTTCCATGAGTAGTTTAGAGCATGTAGATTTTCAACTATACATTCATGATATTAAGAAAGATATTAGAAATGCCGTAGCTTTCTTACACGATGAATGCTATGTTTTATCTTCCAAGCTATTACCTTATGCTAAACAGCTTGTAGCCATCGTCGCATTCTTCAGGGCACACAGAGCACCAACCCCAAAAGAGAAAGAAGAGTTAAAACGTTGGTTCTTCTATACTACATACCAGCAATCTTTTCAAAATGGTTCTCTACCCAATACTCGGAGGCTATTTAACAATTTCGATAAATTTGTAAAAGCCCAAAGCAATAGCCCGATTGAATACGAGCCTGTAAGTTTATTGGATTCATTTGATTTTAGATTCGACATCAACTCTGCAAAAACAGATTTCTTGCTACTAACACAGATTTGCCATTATGCCAAATCAATAGATATAAGCCGCCTAACCTATGAAGGCTACGTTAAAATAGAAAGTTACGGTCCAGAGGCTTATGTTCTCATATTAAGGCATGAGGACAGGTTGATCATTGATGACATAATAAACAACAGAATTGTGTACGAAGAGGATATTGACAAGTATGCGCTTTCGCAAGAGATGCTCAAGCTTCTGCATTCCAACAACAAGGAAGAGTTCAGGCAAGAACGAACCAAACGATTATTAGAAATCGAGCGAGAGTTTTTAGAATCAATGAATATTGAGATTGAAGAATAAGCAACCCATGCCCGCGAAAAAAGAAACCTATTCCCAAGCCATGGAGCGCTTGGAGAAGATTGTCCGCCAGATAGACGCTGGCGAGCTGGACATCGACCAGCTGAGCGAAAAGATCAAGGAGGCGAACGAGATTATCGCCTTCTGCACCCGGAAATTGGCGAAAGCCGACGAGGAAGTGGAAAAAATATGGAGCGAGAAGGAGCAGTCTGAATAATTAGAGCTACTTTTGCGAACATAACGGAATGAACTTAAAAACATTATTAAGTATGCAAGAAATAGATTGGGCCAATCTGTCGTTCGGGTATATGAAGACAGATTACAACGTGAGAATCTACTTCCGCGTCGGCCAATGGGGCGAACTGGAAGTATGCAGTGAGGAATACCTTCCCATTCATATCGCCGCCACCTGCCTGCACTACGGGCAAGAGGCGTTCGAGGGCCTGAAGGCTTTCCGCGGCAAAGACGGCAAGGTACGCATCTTCCGGCTGGAAGAGAATGCCGCCCGCCTGCAATCCACCTGCCAAGGTATCATGATGGCCGAGCTGTCCACCGAACGGTTCCGCGAGGCCGTGCTGAAGGCGGTGAAGCTGAACGAGCGCTTCATACCGCCCTACGAATCGGGCGCGTCGCTCTACATCCGTCCGCTCCTCATCGGCATCAGCCCGCAAGTGGGCGTGCACCCCGCCAGCGATTACCTGTTCGTGGTTTTCGTCACCCCGGTAGGCCCTTACTTCAAGGGCGGATTCTCCACCAACCCTTACGTCATCATCCGCGAGTACGACCGCGCCGCGCCCCATGGCACCGGTACCTATAAGGTGGGAGGCAACTACGCCGCCAGCCTGCGGGCCAACGCCAAGGCGCACGAGCTGGGATACTCCTGCGAGTTCTACTTGGACGCCAAAGAGAAGAAATACATCGACGAGTGCGGCGCCGCCAACTTCTTCGGCATCAAGGACAATACGTACATCACCCCGCTGTCGACTTCCATCCTCCCCTCCATCACCAACAAGAGCCTGATGCAACTGGCCGAGGACCTGGGCATGAAGGTGGAACGACGCCCCATCCTCGAAGAGGAACTCTCCACGTTCGAAGAGGCGGGAGCCTGCGGAACGGCGGCAGTCATCAGCCCCATCGAGCGCATCGACGACGTGGAGAACGGCAAGTCGTACGTCATCGCCAAGGATGGCAAGCCGGGCGCCACCTGCGAGAAGCTGTACAACAAACTGCGCGCCATCCAGTACGGCGACGAACCCGACACACACGGATGGGTCACCATCCTCGAATGAGAGCGGAGCGCCTGTTCACCGGCTCTTTTGGTAATAACCATTAATACATTAAAAACATGTTGAAACAAAATTCAGAACTTCGCGCCGAGGCACGCAACGCGCTCGACGGGCAATGGCTCATGGCAGCGGCAGCGACACTGATCTACTTCATCATCGCAGGCGCGGTGAGTCAGACCTTCGTTGGCATAATTCTCGTGGTTTTCCATCTCGATTACGGCCTTACCGTCATGCTGTGGAACCGGCTGAAAGAGGGCAAGCCCGTGAGCATCGACGCCCTGTTCGACGGCTTCCGCGAATACGGACGACTGCTCGGTACGTTCGCCCTGATGTTCGTCTACATTCTCCTGTGGACGCTGCTGCTCGTCATCCCCGGCATCATCAAGTCGTATTCGTACTCGATGACCTACTTCATCCTGAAGGACAATCCCGGCTTGGAGGGCGACGCCGCCATCGAGAAGAGCATGGCCATGATGCACGGCCACAAGACGAAGCTGTTCCTGCTGGACCTGAGCTTCATCGGCTGGGCCATCCTTTGCCTGTTCACCTGCGGCATAGGCTTCCTGTTCCTGACGCCCTATATGTACACCGCACATGCGGCGTTCTACGAAGACTTGAAGGCACAGGCAAACGAGCAACGGTAAAATAGCGAGGTTTCCACCACAGATTACACAGATTCACACAGATTCTTCGATTGGGCATGGTATCAGAATCTTTTAGGGCAGGCTCACCGCAGAAATAAGTTCACAGCAAGAACAATCTGCGCGAATCTGTGTAATCTGTGGTGAAGCCTCCCAATTACAAATAAACGATGGGAAAAAACAAATTAGAGAAGTTCGCCGACATGGCCCGTTACCCGCACGTGTTCGAATACCCCTACTCGGCGGCCGACAACATCCCTTTTGACCTGCGGGGACGATGGGGCGAAACGTTCTTCAGGAACGATCGCCCCATCGTCCTCGAATTGGGATGCGGACGAGGCGAGTACACCGTGGGGCTGGGACGGATGTTTCCCGAGAAGAATTTCATCGGCGTCGACATCAAGGGCGCGCGGATGTGGACGGGAGCCACCGAGGCATTACGGGAGGGGATGGCGAACGTCGCTTTCCTGCGCACCAACATCGAGATCATCGAGCGCTTCTTCGGTCCCGACGAAGTGAGCGAGATCTGGCTCACCTTCTCCGATCCGCAGATGAAGAAAGCCACCAAACGGCTGACCTCCACCCACTTCATGCGGCGCTATCGCGGTTTCCTGCGCCCCGACGGGCTGATACACCTCAAGACCGACAGCCCCTTCATGTTCGCCTATACCCGGCTGATGGCCGAGGCCAATCGCCTGCCTGTGGAGTTCGTCACCGACGACCTCTACCACTCGGGATTAGTGGACGACATACTCGGAATAAAGACCTATTATGAACAACAATGGCTCGATCGTGGTTTACCTATTAAGTATATCCGCTTCCGCCTGCCGCGGGAGGGCGAGCTGGTGGAACCCGACGTGGAGATCGAGCTTGACTCCTACCGCAGCTACGGACGCAGCAAGCGGAGCGGACTGCAAACATCCAAATGAACTGATAATCGCAATAAGTAAGATGACACTCTATCCAAAACTAATAATGGACGCGCTCGCCACGGTGCGCTACCCCGGCACGGGGAAAAACCTGGTCGAGGCCGGGATGGTGGCCGACAATCTCCGCATCGACGGTATGGCGGTGAGCTTCTCGCTCGTGTTCGAGAAGCCCACGGATCCTTTCATGAAGTCGCTCGTGAAGTCGGCCGAAGCGGCCATACACGCCTACGTCTCGCCCGACGTCAAGGTGACCATCACCACCGAGAGCCGCCAGGCACCCCGCCCCGAGGTGGGCAAACTGCTGCCGCGGGTGAAGAACATCATCGGCGTCTCCTCGGGCAAGGGCGGCGTGGGAAAGTCGACCGTGGCCGCCAACCTGGCGGTGGCGCTCGCCAAGATGGGCTATCGGGTGGGACTGCTCGACGCCGACATATTCGGTCCCTCCATGCCGAAAATGTTCCAGGTGGAAAACGCCCGTCCCTACCTCGAGAAGATCGACGGGCGCGACCTCATCGTCCCTGTCGAGAAGTATGGCGTGAAGCTGCTCTCCATCGGATTCTTCGTCGACCCCGACCAAGCCACCTTGTGGCGCGGGGGCATGGCCAGCAACGCCCTGAAGCAACTCATCGCCGACGCCAACTGGGGAGAGCTGGACTACTTCCTGCTCGACCTTCCTCCCGGCACGAGCGACATACATCTCACCGTAGTGCAAACGCTCGCCATGACGGGCGCCATCGTAGTCAGCACCCCGCAAGCCGTGGCCCTGGCCGACGCGCGTAAGGGTATCAACATGTTCGCCAACGACAAGGTGAACGTCCCCATCCTCGGCCTGGTAGAGAACATGGCCTGGTTCACGCCCGCCGAGCTGCCCGATAACAAATACTACATCTTCGGCAAGGAGGGAGCCAGGCGTCTGGCCGAGGAGATGGGCGTCCCCCTGCTCGGACAGATCCCCATCGTACAGAGCATCCGCGAAGGTGGCGACAACGGCACGCCCGTCGTGCTGAACGACGATTCGGTGACGGGACACGCCTTCCTCGGGCTGGCCGCCGCCGTGGTCAGGCAGGTCGACCGCCGCAACGCGGAGCAAGCGCCCACGAAGATCGTGGAGATGCATTAGCCGAGCCGCCATACCCGGAAAGTTTCCCCATTCCTAAATCATTTCAGTTTTCCTCCGTTAATTTGCCTTATAGATTTAATCATCCGATCGAAATCTACCCGTCTAACAACCTATTAAAAGCAAAAGGTATGAAAACTTTAGCAACTTTGTTCCTTGGAGGCCTGCTGACCTTAACCCTCACAGGATGCGGAAACAATGATGATCCAGTCAATGGTCCCGATGTCCCGACCATCGACCAGAACACGGTGAAAGCGAAGATTGGAGCCTACTACTCCACCCCCTCCTCACCGACAGCGCCAGTGCCGAACGTGGAAGCCGCTTTCCGCGAGAAGTTCCCCACCGCCACCGACGTTGAGTGGAAGGTGTCCAACGGCGTGTACGAGATCGACTTCGAAGTGGACCGCGTGGATTACGAAGCCTGGTACGACGCCGACGCCAACCTGCTGATGTACAAGCACGACATCGCCGCTACGCAAATACCCGCGGCCGTATCCGCCGCCCTCGGGCGCGACTATCCCGGCTACCGCGTAGACGACGTGGAGAAAGTGTACAAGGGCAACATCGTGGGTTACTACTTCGATCTCGAAAAGGGGCAGATGGACGCACGCGCCTTCTACCAGGAAGACGGGACCTTCCTTTCCACATGCCTGTGGGAAGACGCTACCGTGAAGCCAACCAACAACTCCAATACCGAGACACCGCCCGTTGATGGCTCGCTGACCGATGCCGAGACCGACGCGCTTATCGCCGCCTACTACTCGAGCTACGACCGGGACGTGCCGGCATCCAACGTGCCCGCCGCCATCCGCAACAGTTTCACGACCCTATTCCCTACCGCCCGCGACATCGACTGGGACCTCTCCCGAGAGGTGTACAAGACCGATTTCGAGATCAACAACGTGGACTATGACGCCTGGTACACCCAGGAGGGCACGCTGCTCGCCTATAAGTTCGACATCACCCGTTCCACCTTGCCGCAAGCCGTCCGGAACGCCATCGCGCGCGACTTCAACGGATTTGCCCTCGAGGACGCCGAGAAGGTCGTGAAGCCCCACAGCACAGGCTACTACGTGGAAGTGGAGCGGGGCAACATGGAGTACACTGCCTACTACGCCGAGGATGGCACGTACATCGCCAGCACCTTCTACCAATCGGGTGGCACGCCTCCCGCACAGAACGGCGGTGGACAGAACACCAACCCCACACCCGACATACCCGCCGATGGCGACTATACCGACGCCGAAATCGACCAGATGCTTCAGGCGTTCAACAGCCAGAGGGACGAGGACGTGAGACCTTCGCAGGTTCCCGCCGCCATCCAGACCGCCTTCGGCACGCAGTTCCCCAACTCTCGGGACATTGAGTGGGACCGGGCCGCCGGAGTCTACAACGCCGACTTCGAGATTCAGGGCGCGGACTACGAGGCATGGTACGCCACCGACGGCACCTTGCTGATGTACACCGCCGAGGTGTGGTACGGCAATGTCCCCGCCGCCGTGACCGCCGCCGTAAGCGCCAAGTACAACAACCACATTGTCGATGGCTACAAATTTTTCCAGAAGGGCACACAAAAAGGCTACCTCGTCGAGGTGGAACACCGCATGACGGAAGCCGAGTTTGTCGGCATATTCCTGGAAGACGGCACGTTCGTGAGCCAACAACGCGATTAATAACTAAAGTTTCCCTACCTCTTGCTCACAGATTGGACATGGTCGCGGATCCGTGAGGTGGTAACTCGGAGTCAGATCCGAAAGGTGGTAACTCTGAGTCCTCCCTTCCAGCGGAGGGGAGGTGCCCGAAGGGCGGAGGGGAGGGAAGAATAACCAGCATACCTATTTACATATAAATCAATAAGCGGTGCGTTCATTGTTTTCC
>JAISIZ010000032.1 GCA_031261785.1 Mediterranea sp. (in: CFB group bacteria) | reverse complement strand
AAGGTGCTTTGGCTACGCTTCCTTACGGAGATCGACGAGAAGACCCGCCAAGTGCCCGAAGAATTGTTGGCCAATCCCGATATCCAGAAAGCCGTTGCCGTGGTGGAAGAATCGGCATTCACCGAGGCACAACTTTTGGGATACGAAAAGTTCTGGGATGGTGTTAGGATAGAGAAAACTTTAATAAATTCCGCTCTCCGGGCAGAAGAGAGAGGAATGGAAAAGGGGATGAAGAAAGGTATGCAGGAAGGCATGGAGAAAGGTATGCAGGAAGGCATGGAGAAAGGTATGCAGAAAGGTATGCAGGAAGGCATGGAGAAAGGTCTGGAAGAAGGCATGCTGAAAGGCATGGAGAAAGGCCGGGAAGAAAGCATGGAGGATGTGGCTTTATCGATGATCGCCGACAAACTTCCTTATGCGACCATCTCCAAATACACAGGCTTGTCCGTAGAGAAGATACAGGAATTGGCGAAGAAAGACTTGCGTCATTAAGTAAAAAGTCCATCGATAAGAGACAATCCAGGCACTGGTCTCACGGATTCCACAGCATCATTGCACAAAAGAACCCGAACCTAACCAATCACCAATTAGTGCCTGAAAGAAAGAAAAGTCGACGTGACTCATTGTCTTCCACGACGAAGTTATTACTTTTGTAGTTGTATCGCATAGAATATGTTAAACCGCAAGTGATGGACAGTATTCACTATCTGGGCGAAATTCGCCAATTCAAGCAACGGTATGCCGAGAAATATGGAATCATTTCCATCGGTATATTCGGTTCTGTGGCTCGTGGCGAGCAACGCGACGACAGCGATCTGGATGTCTTCGTCGAGCTGAAAGACCCCGATCCGTTTATTATGCTCGACATCAAAGAGGAACTGGAACGCTTATGCCATCGCAAGGTGGATATTCTCCGGCTTCGCAAAAACCTGCGTCCACTCATCGCCCAAAGAATAGAGAGAGATGGAATCTACGCTTAGGGAAGAAAATACGAGACCGATTGCTTCAGATAGCAGAATCAATCTCGATCATTGAGGAGCGATGCAAGGATGTAGAAACCGTAGACGAACTCCTTGCGTCCCCTTGGGGAATGACAATTTTGGACGCTTGCATCATGCGAATCCAAGTGATTGGGGAGACCATCAAATCCATCGACGACAAGACGCAGAAAAACTTTCTGAGAAATTATCCTTCCATTCCATGGAGCAAAGTGGTTGGATTGCGTAACATCATCTCTCATGAATAAGCCAATATTGATTATGAAATAATATGGGTGGTTATCCAAAAATATCTTCCTCCTCTGAAAAAGATCATAGAACAAGCGATAGGTGGCTTGTGACTCCTTTTAATTGTGGACATTATAATATAGATAGAGCTAACGCTTAGGGCAGTCAGCGTAGGATGTGGTAGAGGATGAAGTACATTATCGCAAAATTGAATCCTGAGTGGCTGAATACGGCTCCGAAGATCGAATCGCACATCAATTTGCACCTGAAGAAGACCTGACTGACAAGAAACATGGATAACACCCAGAGTAGCGCAGGGATTGGTAGGAAAGACCAGCCCCCGGCACTGTATATTATCCCGAAGTGGGCCAAGTGGGTCAGGGCGAAAGCGCCGCTGTCGAAAAACAATGCCCCGACCTCTCCGAACCGACAGACGAAACTGCCGTGCACAAGTCCGCGGAACAGAAATTCTTCGCCGATGGGGCTGAATATCATGCTCGGGATAGCCGCGACCAGGAAGTAGGTCAATCTTTCGAACTCGGAAATGACTACTTCTATTTGGATGGTGGCTCCGGCCATGTGTAGGCAAATGCGTTCCCTCGCCTTTGCCGTAGAACAACGCAAACATACCGAATATCGCGGCGCAGGACGAGGCTCCCGTTACGAATGACGAAAGCAGGCGTATGTAGGATCGGATGTTAAATCATCAATTATTTGATATTCAATTGATAAATGCTATATTTGCAGTCAAAAGATATAAGGTAATATGGTTAAGAGTCGCAAAAGTCGTGCATTTGTTCCTGCCTACGAAAGTCCCAAGCAGGGTACATTGTTTGGATTCGAGCACCCGTTTGATCGTGAGCTTGATATGCGGAATCGCTGGGTGGTGCTTGCCAAGCTGATTCCTTGGGATGATTTATGTGATATTTATTACCGTCGTGTAGGCAAGCCCGTCACTGGTCGCAAGCCTCTAAACCCTCGCGTGGTCATAGGTGCGATAATCATCAAGCACCTCTGCAACCTGGACGACCGGGAAGCGGTGGCCCAAATGTCGGAGAACATCTACATGCAGTATTTCCTCGGGTATCCAAGCTTCGTGAGCGAACAGCCTTTCGACGCCTCCCTCTTCCCGACGATACGTTCCAGGCTGGGCAAGGAGATGATCAACGAGATGAACGAGCGCATCGTCAGGCTGAAAACCGGGTTCGACGCCGACATCCCCGGCGCCTCCAGCCTTCCGGATCCGGACGCCTCCGTCGGGCTGGCCACGGATTCCCCGGGTCCCGGGGAGGAGGGAGCCGGCGAGGAGGAGCGGGACGGGGAGACCGCAAGGGGACGGTGATATTCGACGCCACGGCTTGTCCCTAGGACATAGTCTACCCCACCGACCTGGACTTGCTGTCCGACGCCAGGGAGAAGGCCGAGGAACTCATAGACCGCCTTTACAGGAAGGATCTTCATGGGGCCAAGCCCCGCACTTACAGGAAAACGGCCCGCGAGGAGTACCTCCGCGTGGCCCAGAAGCGCAAGAAGACGAAAAAGGAACTCCGGCGCGCCGTAGGCCGGCAGCTGGGCTGGGCTACCTGGAGCGCGACATCCGCTCCATACACTCCCTGCTGGACGCGTACAACGAGGGCGGCCACATGGAGCTATACGTGCGGGAGTACCGGTGGCGGTTCGGCCGCTATCTCAGGCGGATGCTTGCCGACAAGATATACTGCACGAGGGAGAACAGGGCGTTACTCAAGAAGAAAGGCATAGAGCTTGTCGCCAAGCCGCTTGGTCGGCCATCGGCAGTGACAGTTCACGTAAGTCCGGGCGAGAGGAATCCCATAGAGGGCAAGTTCGGCAGGGGAAGACGGCTTACGGCTTGGGCCGTATCCGCACGAGATTGGTGGCCACCTCCGAATCTTGGATTGCCAGCATCATATTGGTGCTTAACTTGGTCAAGCTGGCCGGGGCGGCAGCCCTGCGCCCTATGGCGAGGGCGTGTGAAAGTATTTCAGCCCTCGCCAGATACACAATCCCGAAAATACTTGCCTGCGTGAAATTCATGAAGGATGGGGAGGAAATCGGGATTTTCGCCTTTTGAGTTTTTCAGCAGACCCTACGTAACCCAGCGAGGCTGACCTACGTAACCCATCGATCCTGACCTACGTAATGCCTTGTACGTCCAAGGTAATCTTCCTCGTCGGCCTGTCAACTCGCTGCCTTGTCTCCTTATCCCATACCTGAACGGGCTTCATTCTCTCCCGCATGAAGGCACCGGGGGTGAATCTTTTCTAATTTTCTCCCCGCTCCGCGTCAGTAATAGTAATCTGTCAGTAGCACAAAAACAAAAGTAGTTAAGCGAAACGCTTAACTACTTGATTGCATTCAGTCGAGGTGACTATATTCGAATTAGCGATCACACGCCCCCCAGGGAACGTAAATGTGTACATGCTAATTGTATACGCACTGTGTATACAATTCATCGGAAAAAGTCTCCTCAGTGCGGAGACAATAGTTGAATTCCTTTGCAGCCCAAACATTGCCATAACGTTCCGTTAATCGTTCAGCCATTTTTTATCAAGAATCTTCATGAGCCGTGCGCATTCAATAGCTATGCGAACGATGTCATGCGTAAAGGGTATGGCCGTCACTCGGAATGGAGCCGTTCAAGTACTACCACTTCGTTTTCTTGTGGAGATGCGGGACTTAGACGCGTTGACGGGGGCTTCCATCATGGTGGATTCGAGGAGAGGAAACAAGTATAGATAAGGCTCACCCCTTTATTTTAGATAAATGATAGAAGATTGTAGCCCCGACAATTGCGCATATTCTACCTATCACATAATGGTCGCTACGATGGAATAAGAAGGATACGGAAATTACGATGCAGAATCCTGTATAAAAAATCTCAGGCGCACCTATCCCATTCCTGGGTTCATCAGTGCCACATATCCACGAAAAAAGTACGCCAACTATCAAGGCAGGAAACCACGATATATAATAGTAAATCAACGCAAAATCGTCTTTCTGGCCAAACAACCCACCAACTATGAACAATATGGCGCTAAAGCCAAATAATATCTTAAATCGTAAATTCATGCTTGATTGTTTTAATTGACACCATACTCACGGCCTCATATTACTTGTTCCAGGACTAATAAACGTTTCATCCCACTTATCAAACATCAAATATCCATCAACCCTATCATAACGGCCGTTCAACAACCATAAATACCCATATATAATGGCTACTATTAGAACAAACACTTTGAACCAGTTATTCTTTATCATTGTCTTCTTTGCCTTCGTTTGCTCCCAAATTATTGTCTTTATTTGATTTTATTATTGATTTTAAAACCCCCACACCAATAATGATAGCGAGATAGATAAAAACCCACTTTAAAACCGATCCGCCCAAACTTGGCCAAAAACCTGATTGAAATATTATTGCATTCATATTTTATTTATATATAATCTTACTTATTCCAAAACAGATACATATTCTTGTATAAAATCAAATACATTATCCATAACAGATTCAGGAACCACATATTTCCATCTATCTTCGTCTAACTTCCCCGATACAGCAACTATCAAATTTTCATCTTTATCATAATTAGCCACATGCGTTACCTGAATACGCTTATTCTCCATATCTATATAAAATAAAGACACGTTACGAGCCATAAAATTGCGAACGCCTTTTTTATCTTTCGTTTCTTTCAGGTTTTTATATACGCTTTTTATCCAAGCCCTACAAATAGTCCCATCCGACTTTATGCTGGACAAGTCTACATACACATCCGAACCATCAGCTCCACTTGCCACATAAACCCAGTCAGCCGCCAAACACACACTTACGGGAAACATAAGCATGATTATCAAACATACCATTTTCTTCATTACTTCTATCCTTTATCATTATCTTTATATAATATCAATGAGCCAAACGTAATTAACGCGGTAATGCTCAACGATATGGCTATCACAATCTTAACCAAGGAGTACCCCATATCCATCCGCCAAGGAAGAATGATAGCACTTATCCCAAACAGGATGAGAGCTATCACGGGGATAACTTTAGATATTGGCCAACTGTTTCTTAATAGAAGGAGAAGAGGTGCCCATATCAAACTTGCAATCCATCCAATTAGTCCACCAATCAACCCAAGAGCAAATATAACATATAGTATTACCGCCAACCATCCGAAGGACATAAGCCAAGGGGATAAAAAATAAAATACCAACCACAGCAAATAAGCGGCGACTATGCCATACACGGCCGCCCCAAGAAAGCAAATCATCTTTTTCATACTCAATTATTATTTAATAGTTTATCATATAGCTCCTCTATCTTCTTCCTGTCGTCCGCCAAGTCCATGTAAAGGCGAGCATTATCCTCGGTTTTCGCCGACAACTTATTTCGAGGGTTCTCAGGCATCTTCTTTAGACGGCTTATTTCTTCGCCTTTATTGTCTATCAAGTTTATAATAGTTCTTTATAAGATCTACAGATAGATTGCCATGCAAATCATTGGCTCCTATCCATCGATGTAGAATACCAACCAACTTTGGCTGGTAGTTAAACGAAACGTTTTCTTCGTTAGGACTTGTTATAACATAGACTCTCATAGGCTATTATATATTTCTGTGCAAACATAGGGATAAAAAATGAGATAACGCACAAACAGTAGAAAATAAAAAACCTAAAACTTAGAATAATTCACGATGCCTTTGTCCTTTTCTCTCCATACGCTTACATGCACTTCACTGCTATGTATATCGCCGCACGCTATTGGATAATCGAGAAACAAAACCTCTGGCTGCGAAACTTCTTCCCGGAGCGTTTGCGTAATGTACCAAAGTACCTTATCTTTGTGGCGTCAACTTATCCCAACTTTCCCCCTTTGAAGATTGTATTTGTTGCTAATAAGCGTTTTACTTCTCATTGACCTTCCTACTGTGTTCTACAAACTTTGATTTTCCTGAAGGGCATTCGTTTGTAGTTTAACATTCGGTAGATTGCATCGCATGCTTCCGTTGGCGTGCTACAGATTCTCATTTCAACTTTCTCTCCCATGGCATTGATAGCTTCACTGGTAATGGCTTTCTGCGTGCTCATGATCCTTACGATTTCCGACCAATACGGAGTGGGGAGTTTTGGTTTTGGCTTTGGCTTGTCCGGTTCTCTACCTCCCGTTTCTATGCTTCTCTCATTTGCTTTCTTCATTTGGTGCCGTATGGTGTTAACAATCCAATACGCCAAAAGACCAAGAAACAGGTGGGCGTCCGAGCGATCGTCCTTTTGGTGATAGATGGGTCGCAGGCTCAAATCTGTTTTCAACTGGCGATAAATTTTATGAGAAGCTTCTCATAAAATCATCCTTTCATTATACCTTTCATTTTCCATCGCATTTTCGCCAGGAGCCCACAGCAATGGGGCGTAGCCCCTATAAACACCCTCGGGGCTTGCCCAGTCGGCCGGGAGCGGCAGCCCCCGAAGAGGCGATATGCGAGGAACACGGGGCAAACATAGTAACTACATGCCAATCATTGCAAACTCTGTGTGAATCCGTGTCCTCTGTGGTGAACTCCCGCCAATCACACTAATCACTACTGCTGAATGGCGAAATAGGAAGTTAAATCTTCCTAATATCTTCACCGCCTTGTAATATCTGAAAAAAGAAAACGATATTTTTACGGCACTGTAATTATTGTCTCTCCCTTTTAGACCTAACGCCCATGAATGAATTAATCCTATTGCTCAACACCATTGTGGCCGAAGAAGGCCGGCAGATCCTGTTTGCCGCCGACGAAGTCTGTGTCATCGGCTTTGTCCGTAACGGGGAATGCATCATCCCTAACCCACATCTGCACCACCAATTACTTCCATGCTGGAAGAACTTTGCGAATGCCACAAAGGCATCCGCACGATATGGAATATATTCGAAAACAGAATCATAAGGATTCTCTATGCCGACACTCGTTTCCGCATGTTGCACGCTAACCATAAATAGCCAAGGTGAGGTCTTGTCTAATATTGGTATCTCTATAGGAAATATCGCTTTATGCCCACCTTTGTCGCTCGTTGAACGCATACATCAGTCTTCTTATTGTTTACGTAACGAATAGATGCAGCCATGAAGTCTTTTATTTTCGTCCTGTTTCTTCTGCCCTTCTCTTTGACAATGTGGGCGCAACAACATACCGTGACAGGAACTGTGCGCGGCGAGAATAACCTCCCCGTTCAACACGCCAATATCGCGGCGTTGCGTGCGGACAGTAGTATGCTGGGTGGCACGTCGACCGATTCGTTGAGCAATTATCGGCTCGTCACCGCTTCGTTTCCTCGCTATCTGCGGTGTTCGTTTGTCGGCTATCAGACGAGCTTCGTTGTTTTGGACACCGATTCCGTATCTTTCTCGCATAAGCGGGACATCGTGCTGAAGCCGTCAAGCGGTCGGCTGGGCGAGGTCGTGGTGCTGGGAGATAAGCCGCTATTCGACATGAAAGACGGGGAGATCACGGCGAACGTGTCGCGCTCCGTCCTGCGCAACGAGATCGACATGTTCGACTTGTTGGGGAAGATTCCGCTCGTGATGGTCAACGGGAAATCCATTGACGTGGCCAATAAAGGCGCGCCGGTCTACTACCTCAACAACCGTCCGGTGAGCGACTTCTCCGAAGTGGAGAATCTCATGGTGGACCAGGTGGAATCCATTACGGTGATGACCACTCCCAGCGTACGTTATCAGTCGAACGGACGGCCGGTGATCCTGATCCGCACCAAGAATCCGCAAGACGGATGGTCTGTCGTGACACGACTGAACGCCACGCAGAAACACAAGCTGGGACACAGCGAGCAGATGAACCTGAGCTACCAACGCGGCATACTGAACCTGTATGGCGGATACCGATATACGGATGACAATTCTAAATCCGTCGGATCCAGTGACGTGCGGTATCTCACCGACACGATATGGAATTTCAAAAATGGAGACCGTCAGTACGGCAACAGCTCCGCGCATTGGTTCAACGCCGGCATGGGGCTGACGTGGCAGAAACATTCGGCGGGATTGAAATACACCGGGCAACATACCAAGAGCGGTAGTTTTTCCAATTCCGACCGTAACGTCACGAACAGTCAAGACGCCAGCTCTTTCCTGCTGCGTACGCTCAACGACGGACGTTCGCGCCTGAACCGGCACACGGTGAGCCTTTACTATAACGGCGAATGGAGCAAGCGGCTCTCCTTCTCGCTCTATGCCGACTACGTGCGTCAGGGTAGCGACAACACGGGCGTGTTCAACGAGCACGATTCGGCCACGGGCGACCGCACAGTCAACTCCTCCACCACCACTTCGTGGAACATCTACTCCGTCAACGCCTCCCTCCAATACAAACCTTTCGAGGCGAGCCGGTTTACCGTAGGCGGTAAGTTCAGCTGGGTGGACGGATACAACCAAGTGCGCAACACCCAGGCGCTCGACAATGGCAAGACCATCAACAGGGAACGAAAGCAATCCGTTTTCGGCATGTACGACCTTCGGCTGGGCGACTTCGCGCTCAACGCCGGACTTACCGCGATGCGGTGGTATCCCAACATCCGCAACCTGCAAGCGAACAGCCAGCTGCGCGACAGCTACACCGACCTCTATCCGTCCGTCAGGCTCTCGCATTCGCGGGGCATGTTCCAGCAATCCCTCAGTTATTCGTTCCAGAGGGAACGGCCTCTATTCAATCAACTGAACGACAACTCGGTTTATACAAATCGATTCAATATCGCGAAGGGGAATAGCTCGCTCCTCCCTTCTTCCACGCATAGCGTCGATTATTCACTCTATTGGAACGGACTGATGGCCTACTTGAGCTACGGGCACACTACGGATTATATCTTTCTCAATTCGTATGTCGATGATCGCAATTCCATGGTGGCCATCAACCAATACGTCAATTATCCATCGGTCGACGAATTGCGAGCCTCGCTCTATTACCAACGTACGATACGCAAATGGACATCGATAGTTGGCGTTACCTTGATAAGAAGTTTCTTCTCGTACAAAGGGCCGGACGGCATCTCCCTCCGCTCTAAATCTCCTATCGCGTCGTTTTATTTGTCCGGCAGTCTCCAGCTTCCCAAGGATTTCTATCTTTCAGGGACGTTTGACTATCAGACCAAGGGCGACTACCTCAACATAAAGTCCGGCTCTAATATGCGGCTCAATCTCCAACTACAGAAAAGCCTATTCAAGAAGAAATTGCAGATCTCACTGAACGCTTACGACATCTTCCACCAATACAAGAATAACGGTGCCGCCACGTTCAACAACGTCATGACGAATACCAAGAGCGCCAGCGATACGCGCCGCGTCGGAATAACCATCACTTACCGATTGGAACGGAAGCATCGCACGCCGCCCGAGAAGAACTCGGCCGAAGATGAAATTAGACGATTACAAGAATGAATAAGTTGACGATAATCATTTCTTTTCTCAATGAAGGAGAGGAGGTAGAACGCACCGTATCGGGCATTCGCAGTACGGTGCGGGACACCGTCGATATAATCCTGATTAACGACGCCTCCGACGATGGGTATCACTATGAAGAGGTCGCGCTAAAGATAGGCATGGAAGGCAACGGCGATGATCTACGTGGCGCTTTGTACGAACAAGGTAATTTTCCTCGTCGACCTGTCAATTCGTCGCCACGTCTCCTCATCCCATACCCGAACGGGCTTCATTCTCTCTCCCCTCTGATGAGTTTTTTGTTAAATATGCTTAACGCGTTTGCTGTCACGTTATGGGAATAGGAATAAAACAATATCTTTGAGGCACTAAGTTTATATTCTCCCTGATTTTCAACCTAACGCCACCATGAATGAATTGAATTTGTTACTTAGCATCATCGCGGCCGAAGAAGACCGGCGGATCCTGTTTACCGAGGCCAAAATCAACGCCCTCGCGGGAATATGACGAGAATCTCTATAATCAATCTATTATCCCTATGAAGAATCTTTTATCTTTCGCTTTATCCATCCTTCTTTTTGCCACCTCTGCCTACGCGCAGCGAGGACGAGTGATTGACGCGAACAACCAACCCATTGTCCAGGTCGTTGTCGCGCTGAACGATGCGGATTCCACGTTCGTGAAAGGAGCGACGACCGACGCGGACGGATGGTTCGACCTGTCTTCCGACGTGCGGCCTTATATCTTGGTGTTCAAGCACCTCTCTTACGAATCGCGGACGATACGCTCGAGCCAAGTGGACTTGGGGAACGTGACGCTGAAAGAGGGACAATACAAATTGGACGAAGTAGTCGTGCAAGCCGTGGAGATGGAAGAGCACGGGTCGCACAAGACGTACCGCTTCACGCAAAAGACATTGGGCAAGCACGTGAATCTGCTGCACGCGATGAGAGAGATTCCCCACTTGGACGTATTCGCCAACAGGCTATCCTATATGGGTTCAGGCTCTGTGAAGGTGTTACTTAACGGGGTGAACGCCACCGATACCGAGCTGGCCACGCTGAGCGCCGAGGACGTGGTGAAGATCGAGCTTTACGACCCACCTCCCGCACGATTCATGGGGCAGGGATTCAGTTGCGTGGTGGACATCATCACCAAGCGGGGACTGACGGGCGGCACGGTGGGGATCAACCTGTTCGACGCGTTCCATCCGCCGTTCGGAGAGAATTCGGTCGGCGTCACCTACAACCACAAGGACTCGCGCTGGAGCCTGAATTACGACAACGAATTCAAACGGTACAAAAAGACACGACTTTGGGAGAAGCTCGACTACAGCTTCGGAGACGAGGAATACAACAAGACGAAGGAGGGTCTCGACTCGCCTTTCAAGCGCGACAACAACGCCTTCCAGCTGCGGTACATGCACCGCAAGGACAACCATACGTTCAGCGTGACGGGAGGTTTCACCGCATGGGCGCAGACGAAGGACAACGCCCAGAACGTGACCTATTCAGACGGGCGGGAGTTCGCCGCGCAAAACCATGAGGGCGAGCGTTACAAACGCTATACGCTCGACCTCTACTACGACCGGAAGCTGAACGAGAAGAACAGCCTGCTGCTCAACGTCATCGGCACGTATTACGACAGCCGCCTCACGTCGGGCTACACCGAGACGAATCACGGCACGGAATCCGCTTACTTCAGCACGAACTCGGCCGTCCGGGCCAGGAAACCGTCGGTCATCGCCGACGCGAGCTATACGCATACCCTCGCGAAGATTGGCACGCTCTCGCTCGGTGTCCGCGACCACCTGCAATACAATTCGCAGGACGTCGCCACCAATACCAACGCTCCGTACGCCATATCCACGTGGTCCAACGAGACGCATGTGTACGGCCAGCTTAGCGGATGGATGTGGCACAATAAGGTCTACTACCGGGGAATGATGGGCTTGCACCATTCCTATTTCAAGAGGGAGGGATTCAAGACCGTCTCCACACCTTACTTCAGTCCGCTCCTCCAGCTCTACTACTATCCCGCGAAAGGTCTCCGCCTCTTTTCGTCCTACCAACTGTCGACGACCTTGCCCTCCATCTCCATGCTGAGCGAGGTACCTGTCTGGATCGACAACAAATACGCCTTCCAGGGAAACCCCGCCCTCCATTCCTACCAAACGCATACGGTCTGGGCGGGAATGGATTACAGTAATAACCAGATCTCGGCCGCCCTCACTTTGATGTACGCCCGTTCGCCCGATGCCATACTTCCTTTCTTCGAGGAAGGGGACGACGCCATCTTCCAGACTTACGCCAACACGTTGCGGAACGAACAGTACGTCGCCTCCTTGAGCGGCACATACTACCCCTTTCCGTCCAAGGTGCTGGCGATAAGTCTCCGCGCTTGGGCCTACCGCTATATCGTAAAGGGGAACGGTTACGATTGGGGATACAACGCCGCGCGCGCCATACCCAGCTTGCGATTGAACCTCGACAAATTCAATGCCGAGCTATTCTTCCAGTCGCGGTTTAAAATGATCAATGGGCAGATGCTCGTCCACTCCCCCTCCGCGATTTACGCCGAGGCGAATTACAAAGCGGCGAAAGGATTGTCGGTCGGCATCCATTGGCGCTATCCGTTCTACCGCGTCTACGAGGACGGGAGAGAGACGCATCCGTCGGCCTTGGTGCAAAGCGTCACGAAGTCGTACATCTACGACCTCCCCAATTTGGTCTGCTTCCGTCTCGTCTATAACTTCAGCTTCGGACGGAAAGACCAGGACAGCCGAAAGAAAGTCAACAACGCCGATACTGATTCGGGAATATTGATGAACGATTGAAATGAAAACCGCCAACGTCGAATTGGTGGCGTACTCGTTCACGAAATCCGAGTCCATCGGGCTGGCCAATATGTGGACCGCCAATCTCGACCTAGCCTTGCTCTATCCCGTCATCTCCACCAAATGTTTGGGGAGTGATTAGTGGGGAGTTCACCACTAAGTGGCGGCCGCGAATTTTAGAATAATTCACGATTCCTTTGTCCAGTCCTCCGAAATGCTTAATTTTGGAGCGCATTAACGCAGGGTGCGCACGAAAGGTGGCGTTCCCGCACGGTAAAAGGACCGTTCCTTTCGGCGGGTGGGGGAGAAGGTAATGAATTGTCCAATAGGTTAAAAAGGGAATATTATGATGACAAAAGAACAATGCGAACAAGGTGAGAACACCGAACTTGAGAATCGTCCCGATGGGACGACGCCCCCGTCTATTCGTGGATGGCTCTTTTTCTTTCTGCTTATCGTTGTTGTGGGAGCGCTATTTAGCTTGGTGTATACCGTAGCCACGTTCGAAGCGGACGACTATGCGGGTATTCACGCTCTGGCGATTTTCGATATCGTCTGGGTGGTGATGTTGTTCAGCTTGGCCCTCTATATCCTGTACGCCTTCGTGAGGAGGAAGCCGAACGCGGTGTACCTCGGCAAGATGTATGTCGTGGCGTCTTTCTTGAGCAATCTTTTGGTGCTCGTCATGGGTGGCCTGCCCGAAACGGGCTTCGAGAGCGCGCAGCGAACTGTAGGCGCGCTGGTTTGGGCCGTTATCTGGTTCCTGTATCTAAGTTTCTCGGAGCAGGTGAAGGAACTTATCCCCCTCGAGTCGCGCGAGAAGTCGAAAAGCGATTACTATATATGTGGGGCGTTTGTCCTCATTCCGATATTCCTCATGAGCATCGGCATAGTCAGCGCGTTCGGCTCGCGCGCGGAAGAGGAAGCGGCCATGATGAGGGAGGTACGGCTGATGCCCGGGGAATATACGGACGGGCGGATTGTCTTCAAATGTCCCGAGGGCTTCATTTGCGAGCGGCGGACGACGGACTTCCCGGGCACCGTGATTTTTGATTTCGCGTACGGCGAAGAGGTTTGGGGTGCCGTCTGTAGCGATTACGACACGGACACTTCCGTGAAGAACTTCGATAGCTACTGGGCGGGTTGGCAAAACACCGAGCTGGCGGAATACGAATATGTGGAACACCTTAGCGAACGGAGGGAGATCAACGGGCGACCTTGCCACGTGAAGCGGGTGGAGTACCAGTCGTGGCCCACCTGCGTGTGGACTTACGCGTTGATCTTCGATGACGCGACGGAGAAGGTGTGCGTGGTTTCGTTGTATCAATTGGACCGGAAAGACCATATCGAAGAGATTTTGGCTTCCGTGCGTTTTGGCAAATGAAGCCTCCCGATACGCCCCGTATCTGCCTACTAAGCAGTGAAATAGCGTAAAGCGTGAAGATGCCCGCAAAAAACTAATCTCGATTTCGCTTGGTAATCCCGCGGATTCTCCATACCTTTGTGACATTAAAAACATAAGCCGTATCGACTGGATTGGGAAACTCTTCAAAGTTAATCTGATATACCGAGAACGCTTCAACTTTCAATGGCGGGCCACATCCCTTAGGGTAGCTTTATGCCGGTGGATTACAAAGAAGGTGAGCACTCAAATCTTGTTTTATCAGAGTTTCATCACATCGTCGGTACGGCTTTTTTTAATTCCTCAAGTCCTTTACCCGTACCGCTTTTCCCTCGCTTTGGGGTAGGGAACCTTTATTTACCAATTTCACTTTGGGCGTAACGAGAATCTCGTCTTTCAGTTGGCGGGTGATGTCGCGGCGTATGCGCTCCAGCTCGATGTAGTTGTCGGTGGAGAGGTCGCTGAGTTCGACCTCGACGACCATCTCGTCCTGGCTGCCTTCGGTGTGCAGGGTGATGAGATAGTTGCTCCCGAGCTGGGGGAATTGCACGAGGATCTTCTCGACCTGCATGGGGAAGATGTTGACACCTTTGATGATGAACATGTCGTCGCTGCGTCCCTTGATGCGGTCGATGCGCAAATGGGTGCGTCCGCAGGGGCAGATGCCGGGCAGGATGCGCGTGAGGTCGCGGGTGCGGTAGCGCAAGAGGGGCATCATTTGCCGGTCGAGTGTGGTGAGCACCAGCTCGCCCATCTCACCGTCGGGCACGGGTTCGCCTGTCTCGGGGTCGATGATTTCGACTAAGTAGCAATCTTCCCAGAAGTGCATGCCGTTTTGCTCTTGGCATTCGAAGGCGACGCCGGGGCCGTTCATCTCCGTCATGCCGAAGCTGTTGTAGGCTTTCACGCCGAGCATCCGCTCGATCTTCCGCCGCTGTTCGTCGGTGTGCGGCTCGGCGCCGATGACAAGCGTGTGGAGCGAGGTGTCCGTGGGGTCGAGACCTTCCTCGCGAAAGGCTTCGGCCAGGCGGATGGCGTAGCTGGGGATGGCGTGCAGGGCGGTGGTGTGGAAGTCGGTGATGAACTTGATCTGTCGGCGACTGTTGCCCGCGGCGGCGGGTACGGTGAGACATCCGAGGCGTTCGGCACCGTATTGGAATCCCAGTCCGCCGGTGAACATGCCGTAGCCGGAGCTGTTCTGGAACACGTCGGTGCGCCTGATGCCTACCATGTAGAGGCAACGCGCCACGAGGTTGGCCCAGGAGTCGAGGTCGTGCCGCGAGTGTACGATGACGGTGGGATTGCCCGTGGTTCCGCTGGAGGAGTGTATGCGCACGCCGTCGGCCAGCAGGTCGCCCGCCACCAATCCGAAGGGATAGTGGGCGCGCATGTCGGCCTTGGTGGTGAATGGGATCCGTCGGATGTCGTCGAGCGTGCGGATGCTGTCCGGGGTGATGGCGTGCTTGGCGAACACCTCTTTATAATAAGGCGCGCGGGCGGCGATGCCGATGGTGGTTTGTAGCCGTTGGAGCTGCAAGCGGCGCAGCTCCTCCCGGCTCATGGTTTCTATCTCTTCTTCCCAGTAAGCTGTATTCATTGATGGGCTGTTGATGGATGTGCGTAATATTTAGCGCGCTCGCTTCTCGGCAATCTCTTTGCCGGCGGCCAACGCCTTGAGGTTCATCTCCACGATGGCTTCGCCTTTGCGGTCGAATATCTCGCGTATGCTGTCTTGCACTTTCTCGTAGTCGATGCCGAGGAAGGGGATGGTGGCACCCAGCAGCACCATGTTGGCTATGCGGACGGAGCCGACCTCCTTGGCTACCTTGTCGGCGTTGAGCACGACTTTGTGGGGCAGCTTGTCGATCTCGGCCATCACCCGTTCGGTGTCGGGGTAGTTGGGGATGTTGACGAATGGTGTCTCGTTGGTCACCAACCAGCCGTCGGGGCTTAGGTAGGTGAGGTAGCGCAGGCCCTCCATGGGCTCGAGCGAGATGATGAGGTCGCACCGCCCTATGGGGATGAGGTCGGACGCGATGGGTTGGTCGCTGACACGCAGGTTGGACTGCACGTCTCCGCCTCGTTGGCTCATGCCGTGCACCTCGGCCTGCTTCATGTACAGTCCCTCTTTCAGGGCTGTCTTCCCGATGACGGTGGCTATGGAGAGGATGCCTTGTCCTCCCACGCCCGATAGTATAATATCTTTTTTCATACTTATATTTTTAAGCGCGGCAAGAAGTCGTTAACGACTTCTTACCGTTTCTAACCACTTTATTTGCTGCTTCTTTTCTTGCGTGTCAGGGTCTGTATGCACTCGCGTCGGGGGATGATGACGGATACGCCGGGATACTCGATCTCTTCGCGTATCATTCGTTTCATCTCTTCGTGGTTCTTCTTCAGTGGCACCACCACCCGTATGTGCTCGGCCGGCACGCCGATGCCGGCGCAGATGGCTTCGATGCGTCCTGTTCCCGCCGAGTCTTGTCCGCCAGTCATGGCGGTGGTCTCGTTGTCGGAGATGATGATGGTGACGTTGGCCCCGGCGTTGACGCAATCCAGCAATCCCGTCATGCCCGAGTGAGTGAAGGTGGAGTCGCCGATGACGGCCACGGCAGGATGCACGCCCGCATCGGCCGCTCCCTTGGCCATGGTGATGGAGGCGCCCATGTCCACGCACGAGTCGATGGCGTTGAACGGCATTCCCGCGCCGAGGGTGTAGCATCCGATGTCGCTAAAGACCTTGTGGTTGGGGTAGTCGGCTCGCAGCACTTCGTTGAGGGTGGTGTACATGTCGCGGTGTCCGCATCCGTCGCACAGGGCGGGCGGGCGCATCTCCACTACGGGTGGTACGCTGAAGGTGGGGCGGTTGTGCTTCCCCACGGCGCGGGCCACCGTGTCGGGAGTCAGCTCTCCGTCGTGCGGCAGGGCGCCGTTCAGTCGGCCTTTCACCGTGATGCCGATGCTGAGGTATCCTTTCAGCTGTTTCTCCACGAAGGGTTGTCCATCCTCGAGTACGAGAATCTCCTCGCATTCCTCGATGAGCCTTAGCAGTTGGCGCTTGGGCAAGGGGTATTGCCCGATCTTGAGCACGGGGTATTCGCATCCGTTGGGATAGTTCTCCATGAGGTAGTTGAAGCCTATGCCGCAGGCGACGATGCCCAAACGCTTGTTGGGGCCGTCGATGTATTGGTTGTAGGGCGACTGTTCGGACAGCTTGACGAATCCCTCCTGCTTGTCGAGTAGCAGGCGGTAGCGTTTGCGGGCGATGGCGGGGAGGAGGATGAACTGCCGTGGGTCGTCGGCGAAGCTCACCTCGTTCTGCGGCAGGGGTGTCTGGCGTTCCACGCCCGAGCGGGAGTGGGCCAGGCGGGTGACGACGCGTGCCAGCACCGGCTCGCCTGTCTGTTCGGAAAGTGCGAAGCCGTGGTACGTCATGTCGTAAGCCTCTTGTTGGTTGCTCGGCTCGAGCATCGGCATCAGCGAGAAGTCACCGTAGAATCGGCTGTCTTGCTCGTTCTGCGAAGAGTGCATGCCGGGGTCGTCGGCGGCGACGACGATCAGCCCGCCCTTCACGCCGGTGATGGCCGAGTTGACGAAGCAGTCGGCGGCCACGTTCATGCCCACGTGCTTCATGCACACCAAGGCCCGCCGTCCAGCAAACGACATGCCCAGCGCCGCCTCCATGGCGGTTTTCTCGTTGGCGCACCAGCGACTGTGGATGGCCGGTCGCGCATTGGCGGTAGCCGCTTGGATATACTCCGTGATTTCGGTGGATGGTGTGCCGGGATAGGCGTACACGCCCGACAGTCCGGCGTCCAGCGCGGCTTGGGCGATGGCTTCATCGCCCAATAAGAGTTGTTTGCTCATATCTTCTTTTATTAGTGTTGATCACAGGTGTTTTCTGTTTTAACCTTGCAAAGGTAGGCTTTCTGTTTCGTATTTGTCACCAAACTACCTGAAAATCTTCCTTTCGTTCAGCGCTTTCTGGTATTTCCTGGCGTTCTCGAGGTGGTCGGCGAGGTTGGAGGCGAAGTTGTGATAACCCGAAAAGTCTTCCTTGGCGCACATGTAGAGGTAATTGTGGCGGGCATAGTCCAGCACGCTCTCTATCCCCTGCTTGGAGGCGATGCGGATGGGGCCGGGGGGAAGTCCGGTGTGCGTATAGGTGTTGTAGGGTGAGTCGACCTTGAGGTCGTCGTTGGTGACGCGCCGCAGGGCGAAGTTGCCCAAGGCGAACTTGATGGTGGGGTCGGCCTGTAGCGGCATCCCTTTCCGTAGGCGATTGATGTAGAGACCGGCCACGATGGGTTTCTCGTCGTTCTTGTTCGTCTCTTCCTCCACGATGGAAGCCAAGGTGCATACCTCTTCCTCGCTCAGGCCGATGGCGGTGGCCTGCTCCAGTCGCCGGGTGTTCCAGAAACGGTCGTGCTCCTGCCGCATCCGTTCGAAGAATTGCTCGGCGCTGATGTTCCAGTACACCTCGTACGTGTCGGGGACGAAGAGCGCGGGGAGGGTTCGCTCGTCGTATCCCATTCCGGCCAGGTAGTCGGTGTCGATCAGCGTCCGGACAATTTCTGTCGAATCGATCATCAGCCTCCGTCCCACGCTGCCGGCCAGTTGCTCTACGGTGCGCGTGTTGCCTATGGTGAGCGGTAAGGGTGTCTGGTGTCCGCGGTAGAGGCGGGTGAAGACCTGGTAGACATTGTCGCCCGGGGCGATGAGGTAGCGTCCCGTGCGGACGTGGCGGTCGTATCCTTTGTAGCGTGCCGCCCATTCCAGGGCCGTGATGTTTCCGCCCCGCGAGGTGTCGCTGAGCTTGTGGAGCACGGAATCCATCGTGTCGTCGGCGTCGATATAGACATAGCTTTCCCGCGTGGGATGGAATTGCGGCGCGAGGGCGAGGTAGTATCCGGTGCCGAGGACGAGGCTTCCCAGCAGGAGCAGGGCGAGGAGGCTGTAAAGCAAAGCTTTTTTCTTTTTCATTGAGGTGTGGTCTTGGGTTGGAGGATATTCATTAGTTGGGCCATAGCGCGAAGTTGAGGTCGCTCTCTACGCGATGCTCGACGCTGTCGGGCAGGGCGGCGAAAAAGTCCATGCCGGTGGCGCGCTCCACGCTATCTACCGTCACGGCGTAGGTTCTCAGGGGGGCGGTAGCCGGGGCATTGTCGAACAGGAATCCGATGGCTCGCATGGGTTTGGCGAAGGGAGAGAGGATGACCTTGAAGAAGCGTTGCGGCACGGCCACTTGGTTTCGCCCGATGGTTTTAGGCCGCTTGGCGAGTATGGGTCCGCTGACGATGATGATGGCGCTGTCGGCTACGGCCCAGTCGCGCGCTTTCTCTTCCAGCTCTTTCCATCCCTGGCGGTTCAGCCGCGGGTGTTGGGGGCATATATTGCTGAAGTAGAACGATTCTTTCATGGCTCGCCCGCTCCACTTCATGTCGGCGGCGGGGGCGATGTGTCCCTTGTCGTATCCCGAGCGCGAATAGTCGTCGTTGGTGGCCGCCGGACCCTTCACCTGCGGGTCGGCGGTGAATCGGTCGGTCCGCTCCTGCCGGCCCCTGGTCTCGGCGCGTGTCAGCTCGTAGCCTACCCAGTTGGGCAGGCGCGTCTGCTTGTTGTACGACACGGTGTATCCGGCGTGCTTGATGATTTGCTCCTGCGTCGTGCCGTCCGTCACGGGCGTCTGCAGGCGTTCTACCAACGTGGCGTTCACGCTGCCCGCGCGCACGCTCTTGTCACTTTCCGCTTGCCTCCGCGTGCCGTCGTCGAGGTACATGTATACGCCATATAATATAGGTATAAGTACCAGAACGAGGACGACGCATCCCAACCGGTAGTTGGGGCGCGACTTCCTCGTAGCCTTTCCGGGTTTTCTCTTTCCTTTGCCTCGACGCATATCGCTATTGATACGTATTGGGCGGCAAATATACGAAAAAGCTCCTTATAAGGGGGAGCCTTCGGGCTAAAATATCCCCCTATAAGGAGTAGTATGAAGGAGGTCGTGTGGCGATGGTTAGCCAATAGCTCTATCGGCGGCGGCCATGGCTTCGACGACGCGGTCGCACCAACGGTCGAAGGCGGTGTCCTCTACCTGTAGCTCGGGATGGGCGAGGATGTGGCGCGTGGCCTGCCTCAGGCCGTCGGCCATGGCGACGGTGCAGACGAAGTCGGGCACGAGGCGCTTGACCTTCGTGTTGTCGAAAAGTACGGTGACGGACTTGTCGCCCAGCAACTCGCCCCGGAAGTCATACTCCCCGCCATGTCTGGCCAGGAAGTCGGAGGCGACGTGCAGGGCATGCAGCGGCTTGCCCATCTCGTCGGCGATGGTCTCGTAGATTTGGTTCCACGTCAGGCATTCGTCGGAAGTGATGTGGAAGGGGTGTCCGATGGCCCTTGGGTTGCCCATCAGGCCCACGAACCCTTTGGCGAAGTCGGTGGAGTGCGTCAGCGTCCATAGCGAGGAGCCGTCGCCGGGAATGATGACTGGCTTGCCCTCGAGGATGCGTTTCATCACCTGCCAGCTGCCGCCCTTGCCATGCAGGCAGACGGGTGGGCGCGTACCGTCGTACGTATGGCTGGGGCGTACGATGGTGATGGGAAATCCCGACTGGCGATAGGCGGCCATCAAGGCCTCCTCGCAGGCGATCTTATCGCGCGAGTATTGCCAGTGGGGATTGGCTAAGGGCGTGCTCTCGGTGATGCGGCTGTCGGCAGCCGGTTTCTGGTAGGCCGAGGCGCTGCTTATAAAGATATATTGCTTCGTCCGCCCCCGGAAAAGGCGAATGTCGCGCTCCACGTCCTCGAGCGTGAAGGCGATGAAGTCCGCCACCACGTCGTATCGCTCGTTGGCGATGATTTTTTCCACTTCCGCTTCGTCGCGGATGTCGGCACGCAGGCCGCTCATGCCCTCGGGCAGGGGTTTCGAACCTCTGTTGAGCAGGGTGATGTCCCATCCCCGCCGCAGGGCCAACGCGCCGACGGCCGTGCTGATGGTGCCCGTTCCTCCAATGAATAATGCTTTCATAAAGACTGTTTTTTAGTGTATTATGGCGACAAATATAGGAATTCTCTTTATATTTGTGGCACGATAACTGGAACTATCTCACTACTTAATCGAAACGTGGATGAGCACGAGCTATAAATTTTACCGAATCTTCGAGGCATCCCTTCTGGCGTTATGCCTCTCCCTTTCCGTGATGTCGTGCCGTGGCGACAAAGCCGACGACATCATACCGGTCGACCCTCCCGTGGAGGAGGAGACCGACGAACCCGTGGAGCCAAATACCCGCTCCACCATCTCACAAACGGTCTTTATGTACCTGCCGTGGTCGACCGACCTGAAATCCTATTTCATCACGAACATAGAGGGTATGGAGGCGACGTGGAAAGTATGCCACTCCAGCAACGAGCGCATCGTGGTCTTCCTCGCCGATAGCGGGCGTAAAGCCACCCTCTTCGAACTGCTCTACAAGAAAGACGGGACGGTAGGACGGCGTACCCTCAAGGAATACGATAATCCGACCTTCACCACGGCCGGGGGGATAGCCGCCATCCTCGGCGACGTGGTAGCCTACTCGCCTGCCGAGCGCTATTCGATGATCATCGGCAGCCATGGCATGGGATGGATTCCCGTGCCGCGGGCCAAGGCGCGGAGAGCGACGGACTTCAAGTGGCACTGGGAGTACGACGGCGAGCAGCGTACACGCTACTTCGGCGGGCGCAGCGCCGAGTACCAGACCGACATCAGCGCGCTGGCCGAAGGCATTCACCAGGCGGGCATCGGGATGGAATACATCCTGTTCGACGATTGCTACATGTCCTGCGTGGAGGTGGCCTACGAGCTGCGCGAAGTGACGCACTACTTGGTGGCGTCGACCAGCGAGATCATGATCGACGGCATGCCCTACGCCGAGGTGGGACGTTACTTGCTGGGCGAAGCCGACTACCAGTCGCTCTGCGATGGCTTCTACGACTTCTACTCCACCTTCTCCACGCCTTGCGGTACCATCGGGGTGACCGATTGCTCCGAACTCGACGAGCTGGCGGAGTGGATGCGAGGCATCAATGCCCAGTACGCCTTCGACGAAGACTTGCTTGCCGACGTACAGACGCTGGACGGCTACCAGCCCGTCATCTTCTTCGACATGGGCGACTACGTGCGCAAGCTTTGTACCGATCCGGTACAGCTGGAGGAATTCGAGGAGATATTGGCGCGCGTCGTCCCCTATAAGCGTCATACGCCCACCTTCTATACCACCGCGGGCTACTCTCCCAGGCAAATCCCCATCAACACCTACTCGGGCATCACCATCTCCGACCCGAGCGTAAACGCGGCTGCCGCATCCAAAACCGAGACGGCTTGGTATGCGGCAACGCAGAAATAGTGGTTAGTGATTAGTGATTAGTGATTAGTGGGGGGAGCTCACCACAGATTACACAGATTCGCACAGATTATTTTATTCTTGCATGAATCTTCGTTCATCATAATAATAGAATCTGTGCGAATCTGTGTAATCTGTGGTGAGCTCCCCCACTAATCACTAATCACTAACCATTGAACTTCCGGTTGGCCTTCATCAGGTTGAAGGTGTAAGTCACGACGTTCTGTGCCTCTTGTATGATGGTGAGGTAGACCATGCTGACGCGTATGCTGCCTTGGTGTTCCTGTATGCGCTTCAGCTCCTTCTGCTTTAGCTGCGACAGGCGGTCCTTGAGGCTATTGGCGCGTCGGCTCTCGGCGTCGATGTCGTTGTAGTCGTTGTTTTCCATCCGCTTGCGGCATTGCTGGATGAGGTAGACGATGTCCTCCGTCACCTCGGCGTACTCGCCTTTCTGTATGGCGTCGAGCGGATTGAAGTTGTTGTCGATATGCTCCAGGCAAGGCTCGCATAGACGGCCTATGCTGTGCACCAGCTCGCTGGCGAAGTCGTTGCCCTGGTAGTAATAGATGGCTTTCTCGATGGCGGTGTCGCTGTTGATACGGCACATGGCTACGGTGCCCACGCGCTTCATCTGCTTCACCTGCTGCTTCTCGAACTTGATGGCCCCCATGGCGCGTCGCAGTCCCCGTAGGTTCTCGTGCAGGAAGGAGGTGACGGTCAGCTCGAAGTTATTTTCGGCAAACTCGAGCACCTTGGCCAGCTCCTCGCGCGAGTGCTTGCGCATCAGCGTCAGGCCCTCTTCGCTGTCGGTGCTCTTCATCAGTTGCTGTAGCGTCTCGCTCTCCTGGTTCTTGGCTTTACGCTTCTTGTATAGCACCTGGCTGCGGATGAGCATGAACACGGCCAGGCCGATGAGCACGAAGATGGAGACGTTGCCGCCATAGTGTAGGATGGTGGCCACGAAGAAGCAGATGGTGAACGCCGCCCCGGCGGTAATGAACCATCCACCAATAACGCTCAGCACGCCGGTGATGCGATATACGGCCGAGTCGCGTCCCCAGGCCCGGTCGGCCAGGGAGGTACCCATGGCTACCATGAAGGTGACGTAGGTGGTGGACAGGGGCAGCTTCATGGAAGTACCCAGGGCGATGAGCAGTCCGGCCAGCACGAGGTTGATCGATGCGCGCACGAGGTCGAACGCCGCCCCGTCGGCGATGATGGCCTCGTCCTGCTGGAAGCGGCTGTTGATCCAGCGGCGGGTGCTGCCGGGCATCACCTGCGTGATGCCGCCGGCCAAACCCATCGAGAAACGCACCAGCGTACGGGCCATGGGCGTGCTTCCGAAATTCTCTTTACCCTCGTCCTGACGCGAGAGGTCGACCGATGTCTTGATGACGGCATGTGCCTTTTTCGACGTGTAGAGCGCATAGACCATCACGGCTCCGGCCGCTACGAGGTAGTACCACGGCGTCTTGGCCGGCCCCAGCAGGGACGACATGAGGAAGCCGTCGGGACCGGCCGCCGTGCCGTTGGCGACGTAGTCGGTGTACGAAGAGAGACCCGCCAGCGGCACGCCGATGAAGTTCACCAGGTCATTGCCGGCGAAGGCGAGGGCGAGGGCGAACGTGCCCAGCAGCACTACCACCTTGAACACGCTCACCCGCAGCCAGTGCAAGAGTTGCATGAGCAGGGTGAAGAACACGAAGGCGCCACCCACGATGAGGTACGTGTTTTGGTATATCCACTCTTTGTTCTCTTTCGTCATGAACGAGCTGTCCTTCAATCCCTTGATGAGCATGAAGTAGACGATGGCCGTGGCGGCCACCCCTCCGAAGAGGGCGATGCTGTACTTCATCTTCTTCTTGTAATTGAAGGTGAAGATGACGCGCGCCAGCCATTGCACCAACATGCCGAAGAAGAAGGCGATGGCCACCGAGAGGAAGATACCCATGATGACGGACAGCGCCTTGTCGGTGTTGATGAGGTCGCCCAACCCTACGCCGCTACTGGCGCGTACCTTGATAAGGGAGATGGCGAACGTTCCGCCCAGCAGCTCGAACACCATGGAGACGGTGGTCGACGTGGGCATTCCCATAGAGTTGAACACGTCGAGCAGCACCACGTCGGTGAGCATCACGGCAAGCAGTATGCACATGATCTCGGCGAAGTAGAAATGCTCGGGTTGGTAGATGCCATGCCGGGCGATGTCCATCATGCCGTTGGAAAAAGAGGCACCGATGAAGATGCCCACCCCGGCGATGAAGAGGATGGTCTTGAATGAAGCCGCCTTGGCCCCGATGGCTGAATTGAGGAAGTTTACCGCATCGTTACTGACCCCAACCATGAGGTCGAAGATAGCGAGCACGAAGAGGAAGATGACAATACACAAATAAATTGTATCCATTATAAAACGATTGATGATATTTCCTTGCGCGAAGGACGCTTTTCCACGTTGCACAAGCGTGTCACGAGGGTTACATTTGTGTTACGCGTCCAATATCATGGAGGCTATATCATGAAGCCGTTTATCCTACCAGCCATTCGCCCAGCGTGCGGGTCTCCTTGCTGAAGGCCGCGCCGATCTTCACCAATCGCTTTCCGCTGGCGTTATAGGGAATAAGGTATCCTTTCTCGTCGATCTGCCTTAGCGCGTCGGCGGCGGTGCCGTAACCGATCATCTTGAACTCGAAGACGTAGACGGTGCCGGCGATCTCCAGCACGAGGTCGGCTCGGCCCTTGGCCGTCTGCCGTTCCATGCGCGAGCGTTCGCCCATGAGGGTGAAAAGCATGTAGAGCGCCGTCTGGTAGCAGTTCTCGGACTTTTCCTCCTGGCCGTAAGGGATGTCGGCGAGGAAGGCTTGCAGCCGGGTCATGAAGGTATCCACGTCGCCTTGGTAGAGGTCGCGCAGGAACACTTCCGATTTGAACTGCTGGTCGTCCCCCTTGGGGAGATAGAGCGGGAGCAGGGCGTGGAGAAAGGCTATGCGGACCTCCTCGTTGGGGAATCCCAGCGTGTACAGGCCGATGGCCGGGTTGTAGTCCCTGATGGTGAGGTATCCGCTCTGGTACATGAAGGGGATGAGGTTGTCCGAATGCATCCGGTAGTCGGTGAAGTCGCTTTGCGAGGCGGAGATCCCGTTCTCCAGGTCGGGGACTTTCATGCCCTTCTCCTTGATGAGCTTGACTAAGAACGTGGGGGTGCCGGTATGAGACCAGTAATAGGCGTATTCCTGCTTCTTGAGCGTGTTCAGCACGCTGAATGGATTGTACATGCCCTCTGATTTCCGGCTGAAATGGTAACCATCGTACATCCGTCGCATTTTCGCCAAGGTTTCCTCATACGTCACCTCGTCGGCTTCGGCCAAGGCGTGCAGTTCGGGCTGGAAATCATGGAGAAGCTCCGTCTCGGTGATGCCGCAAAT
>JAISIZ010000087.1 GCA_031261785.1 Mediterranea sp. (in: CFB group bacteria) | reverse complement strand
TGGATAGAAACGTAAAGCCGTGCGTATAGGCGAGCAATTCTGCAGTCGCCCTCCTCGCGGAGGGCGTGGATAGAAACAACCTTCGACCTCGGCCCGGCTGGGCAATATGATGTCGCCCTCCTCGCGGAGGGCGTGGATAGAAACAGGTGGCCTACTGAAAGTGCTACCAATCCTCCGTGTCGCCCTCCTCGCGGAGGGCGTGGATAGAAACGCCTAATCGCCATACCTGTATGTTGTACATAGTATGTCGCCCTCCTCGCGGAGGGCGTGGATAGAAACATCCCCGAAAGATTCGGCGTGCTACGCCAATCTGTCGCCCTCCTCGCGGAGGGCGTGGATAGAAACACGTCCTTGTCAAATTGGTCACCCTGCACGACGGTCGCCCTCCTCGCGGAGGGCGTGGATAAAAACGACTCAAAATCGGCGAGATGCTTCGCCACGTTTCGTCGCCCTCCTTTCGGAGGGCGCGGATAGAAACTTTGGTAAGACGAAGGAAGGTTTGGAAATGCCATGTCGCCCTCCTCGTGGAGGGCGTGGATAAAAAAATGATTCTCGAAGCAAGCCCGAGAGGGTCAATTCATCACCCTCCGCATGGAGATACAGGACAACGCATTGGACATGATTCTCGTGAACGTCGGCTACATCAAGGACGGTTAGTACCACTTCTATCTCCAAGATCACTTGTAGAAATGTGGCGTGCCGCACCTCAAGCGAGACATGCTCTGGCATAAGACTTTTGGAGAAGTAGGACGCCACATCTCTATAACGAACGGCTAATCGTTAACTACTCCATGACAGATACTTGCATATCCAGCAGATTGATTGTTCTGGCTAAACACGGGATATTCCAAGTCCCGAGAAATGGCACCCCGGTGAAAAATGGTGTTCATCTTCTGCCATTTCCAGTAAAGTCTTACATTTTGCGAGCGACTGGATAGATGGTTTAATAAGGAGTGCCGCTCGATTAGTGAGACGATTTCTCAGCGGAGAAAGTCCTAAAATCAGGAAAAGATAGTTTTTCCCAACGAGAGACTTTTTCTCAGCGGAAATGGTCGTTTTTTTCCGACGGAGGACTTTTTCCCAGAGGAAATGATCGTTTTTTCCGACGGAGCACTTTTTCTCAGAAGAAATGGTCGTTTTTTTCCGACGGAGGACTTTTTCTCAGCGGAAATGATCGTTTTTTTCCGACGGAGGACTTTTTCTCAGAAGAAATGATCGTTTTTTTCCGACGGAGGACTTTTTCTCAGAGGAAATGGTCGTTTTTTTCTGACGGAGGACTTTTTCTCAGCGGAAATGATCGTTTTTTTCCGACGGAGGACTTTTTCTCAGCGGAAATGATCGTTTTTTTCCGACGGAGGACTTTTTCTCAGCGGAAATGTTCGTTTTTTTCTGACGGAGGACTTTTTCTCAGCGGAAATGTTCGTTTTTTTCTGACGGAGGATAATCTCTGGCTAATGAAAACACAAAGTGATTCGTTTGCGTCCTATTCCTTGAAAACAATTATTAACCCCGGATTTGCGCAAGCATATTCACTAAAAAACAAAAACAGACGCGAAAATCAAACAGAAAGTAGATACGAATGAGACCCGAATTCCCAAAGCGGACTTAGCCGCTACCGGCAAGTTTGTGTTTTGGTCAGTATCAAGGCCTGATTTTAGTTGATTGTTATACCAATTTCACCTATAAATCATCAGCGGCGGATTTATTATTTTCCCTCCCCTCCGCCCTCCGGGCACCTCCCCTCCGCTGGAAGGGAGGACTCAGAGTTACCCCTCGCGGATCTGTCATAACAAGATCTATTTTTGATTAATGGTATTGGGCACAAATGTAGACAACATTTCCGTACTTGACAAGAGAACAACGGGTAATCATGCTTCCATTCAGAAGTACCGCTTACCCCTTTCGGGCCAGTCAGCGCCCCTTTTTTCCATTTCACACTAACTTCTGCTCGATAGCCATTCGCACTAATTGCGCGGTGTTGTGGACGCCGAGTTTCAGGTGCAGGTATTTGTGGTAGCTGCGTACGGTCTCGAAGCCGAGGCATAGTTTGTCGGCGATTTCCTTGATGGTCAGTCCGTCTACGATCAGCCTGAGCACCTCGCGCTCCTTGGGCGATAGGACGACGGGTTGCCACGACCTTGGCTTGAACAGCTTGGCGGCCTGCCCACAAAGGAATTGCCGGCCGGCGGCCACGGTTCGGATACCCTCGACGACCTCTTCGGCGCTGGCGTTCTTCAGCACGTAGCCGTGCGCCCCTCCGTCGAGCGCGCGGCCGATGACGTTGCGTTCGGCATAGCTGGTGAGCATCAGTATCCTTACGTCGGGGTAGCGTTCGCGGATTTCGTGACAGATGTCGATGCCGTTGCCGTCGGGCAGGCTCACGTCGAGCAGCAACACGTCGGGAGGGGCGGTGTCGAGCAGCTTGCGGCAGTCGGCGAGGTTGTAGGCCCGGGCCGTCACGACGATGCCGTCGGCCTTGGCGATGATCTCTGCCAGGGAATCGATGACGACGCGGTGGTCGTCGACCATCGCCACGCGGATGGAATGATTATCGGTTGGGTTCATGGGTTGGCGTTTCAGGTTGTGGTTTACTTATTTTCAGCTCGACGTTGACCTCCGTGCCTCCGCCCGGCGTCGATTCGAGGCGCAGCACGCCGCCGAACGAGTCGACACGGGTACGTATGTTGCGCAAGCCCATGCCGGAGGTGGTGGATTGGGGGTCGAAGCCGCGGCCGTCGTCGAACACGGTGAAGGCGATGTAGTCGTCGTCGCGCATCACGCTCAGGGCGATGCTGTCCGCCGCCGCGTGCTTCAGGGCGTTGTTCACCAGCTCGTGCGCGGTGCGGTAGACCATCGCCTCCAGCTTCGGCTCGAGGCGTTCCTCATCGCCGTACCACGAAAATCCGACATTGGGCAGGGCGGCGCAGAAATCGCCCAACGCGGCCTTCAGCCCGGACCGCGAGAGCGACTCGGGTGCCAGGTGATGCGCCACGCGGCGCATCTCGACTATCGACTCGTCGAGTATTTGCCGGGCCTTCCGGAGGAACGAGGCTTCGTCGGCTCCGAGTGAGGCGCTGTTCCGGAGCGCCTCGAGGTTGAACCCGACGCCGGTGAGCATGCCGCCCAGGCCGTCGTGCAGGTCGCGGGCCAGGCGGGCACGCTCCTGCACCTCGCCGTCGAGCAGGGCTTGCGTGGCTACCAATCGGCGCTCTTGCTCGAGCTGCCTGACCTTCTGTTCCGACAGGCGCCGCTTCTGCACCGTCCAACGCCAGAGGAAGAACAGCGTGGCCAGAGCCATGAGCAACAATCCGCCGGCGACGATGGCCAGCCACGTGGTGAGCCGCCGCTCTCGCTCGAGGTCGGCGATGCGTATCTCCTTCTTCTCCGTCTCGTACTTCACCTCCATCTCGGAGAGCTGCTTCTGGAAGTTGTCGTTGGCGTAGCTCGCCTGCAGCCGCTTGAAGCGGTCGAAATAGTCGAGCGCCTTCTCGCGGTTGCCCAGACCGATATTCGCCTTGGCGACGTACTCGTACAGATTCTGCTTGGCCGAGAGGTGGGTGGAGTCGGTGGCGAGCGCCTCGAGGGCGAGGCGCTCGGCTTCGGCGTACTGCTTGCGGAAGAGGAGGATCTCGGCCTGCTGCATGAGCACGTGGCTCACCTCGAGCGGGATGTCGAGCGCCCTCGCCTCGGCCAGGGCGAGCGTGGCGTACTCCATCGCCTTGGCGTCGTCGCCATGGCCCTTGAGGTAGGCCGCCGAGAGGCAGATGTGGCAAACCATCGCGTCGGCGGGGTTGGTGTCGTGACGCTCGAGGATGGCGAGTGCCTCCTCGGCGGCCGAGATGGCCTTGGCATATTCTCGTTTCTGCTCGTAGATGGGGCTTAGCGCCGTCAGGGCATGGGCGAGATTGGTGGCGTAGCCGTTCTCGCGGCAGATCCGCTCCTTGCGCGCGAGGTAGGTTTCCGCCTGCTTGTAGTTCTCAATGTCGTAATAGGTGATTCCGATATTGCCGAGCACGTTGGCCACCTCGTAGGTCTCCCCGTGGCGCTCGAACAACGCCAACGCCTTGAAATAGTATTCGAGGGCGTCGTTCGTCTTGCCCTGGATGCTATGCAGGTTGGCGATGCTGCCGTAAACGAAGGCCTTGATCCTCTCCGCCCGCACGGGCGGCTCCTCGCTTCCCCGCGCTATCGAGGCGATGATGGCGAGGGCTTTGTCGAAACAGCGCATGGCCGAATCGGGTTTGCTCGCGTAGTCGTAGGCCACGCCGAGGTTGTTGTAAAGGTCGGCGGCGACGTACAGGCTGTCCATCGCCTCGGCCAGCGCGATTCCCTCGCGCGAATGGCGAATCATGTTCCCGTAGTCGTCGGCATAGAGGTAGCACCAGCTCAGGTCGTGGTGGATTCGCAGCAACCGGGCGCCTTCGGGCGGATGGACGCGCAACACGTTCTCGAGCGAATCGATGTCGCATTCGCGCCGGTCGGGCGACTGTGCGGACGCCGGGTAAGCACCGGCAAGCGACAGTCCAAGAAGAACAGGAAAGAATAGCCTCATAATCGTAACATTTTCGTTTTTTTCCCTCGTACAATCCTCTCGTCGGCTCCGGAAGCGGTCCGGAAAACGACGTTACGCGAAGATACGATTAATTTCCGGACTTTCGATTAGTGATTGGTGATTAGTGGGAGGAAACCACAGAGGACACAGAGTTGCACAGAGTTTTTAACTTGTATTTCCGCCTTTTTCCATGGCAGACCAAGCTTAAGAACTCTGTGCAACTCTGTGTCCTCTGTGGTTTCCTCCCCACTAATCACTAAATCAGAGGTCCTTCAGCAGGATCTCGCCCGTCTTCTTGTAATATTCTTCCTTGGAGCGGGTGTAGATGTTCCATTCGTCGCCGAAGGCGTCGGTGGTGTCGATCTTGAAATTCTCGGAGCCGTGGGCGTCGAGCCTGTCGAGCAGCAGGCCCACGCTCATCCGGCTGATGTCCATGGCGGGTTGGTAGCGGATCTCCTCGCTCTTCTCGTCGGTCACCACCTCGCTGGCCAGCTGTATCTCCTGCAGCTGGTAGAGCACTTGCTTGGTGAGGCGGATGGGGATGCGGTTCTGCTCGGACAGCTCGGTGGCGGTGTAGGGAGCCTCGCCTCTCTCGAAACGCTTGGCGATGAGCGAAAGGATGAGTATGGAGACGAAGTCGCGGTAGCGCCGGCTGATGTTGCGCGTGTCGCGGTCGAAGCTGAAGCTCTGTATGTTCTGGCCCGCGTAGGTGAGCTGCACGCCGAAGAGGCAGATGGTCCACGATATCTGGAGCCAGAGCAGGAAGAGGGGCAACGCGGCGAAGCTGCCATAGATGGCGTTGTACTTCGACACGCCCATCTGGCTGTTGATGTAGAGCACCTGGAAGAGCTGGTAGGCGCTGCCCGCCAGCACGCCGGCCACGAAGGCGTGGCGGAACTTCACCTTGGTGTTGGGCATGAAGATGTAGAGGCCGGTGAACATCAGCCAGGTGAGGGCATAGGGAATGAGACGTATGAGGAACTTCAGCACGGGAGCCAGCAACACGAAATCTTCCATCTGCTTCATGGCGGTGCTCATGTAGATGCTCAATCCGCTGGAGACGATGATGAAGATGGGCATCATGAGGAGCATGGAGAAGTAGTCGGTGATCTTGCGATACATCGAGCGCTCCTTCTTCACCTCCCAGATGCGGTTGAAGGTGACCTCGATGTTGCCCACTAGGCTGATGACCGTCCATAGCAACAGCACCAGGCCCACGCCGATGAAGATGCCGCTCTTGGTCTGCGACAGGTACGACTGCACGAAGGAGAGGATGACGTCGGCCGCCTCGGAATTGCCGCCGAAGCTGTGCTGAAGCTCCGTCTCGAGCAGCTCGTCGAAGCCGAAGCCCCGGGCGATGGCGAAAAGTATGGCCAACAGCGGCACGATGGCCAGCAGCGTGCTATAGGTCAGCGCCGAGGCTTTGTTCATGAGGCGGTCGCTCACGAACTTGTTGACGCAAAGGAAGATGGTCTTCACGATGGTGTAGAACGAGAAGGTGACGCTGGTCACCTCTCCTTCGGTGACGCGCCAGATGTCGTCCGTCAGGAACTTCCAGATATACGCTATTCTTTTCTTCATGATCGTCGCGGGGCGGATTTCGGATGTATATACTATGTATGAGTTATATGAGACTATTCGTCGGTCGGCAAAAAAAGAAAGCAGTCGGCCTGTAAGCCGGGTTCTGTACCTTAATGTATAGAATAAGGCGCTTGTCATTTATCTGAGCGGCGCGTCGCCACGTCGCTTTAGCGGTCTACCCTCCGACATGGAGCGAGCAGCTCTCATAACGCCGGTTTACATGACCTTGCAACTCCCAAGACGTACGGCCCGACGTGTCGCCACGCGGCCGGTAGGCTCTTACCCCACCTTCTCACCCTTACCTCCCGCCATCCTTGCGGGCGACGGGTTGGCGGTTCTTTTCTTCTACGTTACTCTACCCTCGCGGACAGCTTTCTGTTAGGAAGTGGGACGCTCTGTGTTGCCCGGACTTTCCTCCTGCACGCCAAGCGCGCACGCGACAAGCCGGCCAACTGCTTTCTTTGCGCGAAAGTACGCCATTTATTTTGTTTTAGCGAAAGATTGTGGGGAAAACAGGAATAATTCCTACCTTTACGGCGTTTAAATCGCTATTTACGATGACGAAAAAGAGACTCATCCTTATCCTCCTTTACCCGCTCTTCCTGGTGGCCGCCATGCCCTCGCGGGCACAGGACGCCAAGCCGACGGAGGCGACAGCAGCCTACGGGGTGGTGCGCGTGTCGGTGTGCAACCTGCGCGAGGAGGGACGATTCACCTCGGGCATGAGCACGCAGGCACTGATGGGCATGCCCGTCGAGGTGCTGCGCTACGACGGCTGGTACGAGGTGCGCACGCCCGACGACTACACCGGATGGGCGCACCGACTCACCATCACGCCAATGACGGAAGCCGAATACCGCGCCTGGAACCGGGCGGAGAAGGTGGTGGTGACCGCCATACACGGCATGGTACACTCCCGGCCCGACGAGCGGGCGCCAACAGTGTCGGACGTAGTGGCCGGATGCCGCCTGCGCTGGGAAGGCAACGTGGGACAATTCTACCGCGTGGGCTATCCCGACGGACGGAAGGGATACCTCGCCCGCACGATAGCGCAAAGGGAGAAGCAGTGGCGCGCCTCGCTCAGGCACGACGCCCGGAGCATACTACGCACCGCTCGCTCCCTGACGGGCATCCCCTACCTCTGGGCAGGCACTTCGACGAAAGGCATGGATTGCAGTGGCTTCGTACGTACGGTACTCCTGATGCACGACATCATCATCCCCCGCGATACCTGGCAACAAGCCAGGGTGGGCAAACGACTGGAAACCGGAGCCAACTTCGAAAACCTGCTCCCGGGAGACCTCCTCTTCTTCGGCCAACCAGCCGACGGGGAACGGAAAGAGAGCATATCGCACGTGGCCTTCTATCTGGGCGACAAACGATTCATTCACGCCTTGGGCGACGTGCACGTGGGCAGCCTCGACCCGGCAGACAAGGAGTACGACGCCCAAAACGCCGGACGCCTCCTCTTCGCCACCCGCTTCCTGCCCTATATAAATAAGGAGAAAGAAGTGAATACCACCGACCAGAACCCCTATTATCAATGAATGAAGAATTGAGAATGAAGAATGAAGAATGGGCTGCGCGAGGTTGCCAAGTTATTCCCCAAGCGCGAATCATTCTCAAAGTCCTCCCCTCCGCGGAGGGGAGGTGCCCGGAGGGCGGAGGGGAGCTGAATAGAGGCAGCGGATCTGTTTATTTAAAAGAGGTTTGCTCATCGTTTCTTGCTCCCCTCCGACCTTCGGCCACCACCCCTCCGCGGAGGGGAGGACTTTGAGAATGACTCGCGCTTGGGGAATGATTCACATTTGGGAAATGATTCACATTTGAGGAATAACTTGCAAACCTCGCGCAGCCCATTCTTAATTCTTCATTCTTAATTCTTAAATTTCCAAAGCTTTATGCAAAACCGAAGAACTTTTCTGAAAACGGCGGCCCTGGCCGCATTGGCGCCCGCTGCCGTGGCGGGGCAGAATCTGGCCGGCGAGCCATCAACCGCAGGATTCGCCATCAACCGAGGCGGGGGCGGACGGATGAAGATGACTTTCTTCCCTTATGAGCTGCGGCTGCGACACGTGTTCACCGTAGCCTCTTATTCGCGGACCACCACGCCCGACGTGCAAGTGGAAATCGCGTACGAAGGGCTGACCGGATATGGCGAAGCCTCCATGCCCCCCTATCTGGGCGAGACGACGGAGAGCGTGATGGCGTTCCTAAGCCGGGTAGACCTCGGGCAATTCGCCGACCCGTTCCAGCTGGAAGAGATCCTGGGCTACGTCGACAGCCTCTCGCCCCGCGACACGGCGGCCAAGGCGGCTGTGGACATCGCCCTGCACGACCTGGTGGGCAAGCTGCTCGGCGCCCCCTGGTACCGAATCTGGGGATTGGACAAGGCGAAAGCCCCATCGACCACCTTCACCATAGGCATCGACACGCCCGAGGTGGTGCGCGCCAAGACGAAAGAGTGCGAGGGATTGTTCAACATCCTCAAGGTGAAGCTGGGACGCGACAACGACAAGGAAATGATAGAGACCATCCGCTCGGTGACCGACCTCCCCATCGCCGTAGACGCCAACCAAGGCTGGACCGACCGGCAACAGGCGCTCGACATGATCCATTGGCTCAAGGAGCAAGGAGTGGTCATGGTGGAACAACCACTCTCCAAAGAACGGCTGGACGACAGCGCATGGATCACCCAACACAGCCCCCTCCCCATCTTCGCCGACGAATCCTTGCAACGGCTGGCCGACGTGCCGGCGTTGAAGGGAGCCTTCAGCGGCATCAACATCAAGCTGATGAAGTGTACCGGCATGCGCGAAGCCCGAAAGATGGTCACCGTGGCGCACGCCTTAGGCATGAGAGCCATGCTGGGCTGCATGACGGAGACCTCCTGCGCCGTATCCGCCGCCGCCCAGCTGTCACCTTTGGCAGACTTCGCCGACTTGGATGGTAACTTGCTCATTTCCAACGACCGATTTGTCGGAATGGAGGTCGTAAAAGGAAAAATTACGCTCAACGACCACTCTGGCATAGGAATTGTTAAACGATGAACAAGGGCATCGTTTTTCTTACCAACGAAGTGTTAACGTCAGGGAGAATGAACGAATGTAAATTTCTCATTCCCTGCCGTTAACCGCTGTTAAGCTCAAAATATCCACTGTTAAAAGTGAACAAAAAAGAGAAGCGGACGAACAGAGTGAACGATTTTTCCCCTTATTTTAACGCCTGAAAGTTAAATCAACGTAGTATATTAACACTTTAAAGATTATAATTCATGAAACGGACAACAAAGAGCATTTTAGCAGTGGGGGCGATAGCCCTCATCAGTGCGGGTGTTGCGGGTATGACATCGTATAAGTTTTTGCAATCCCGCATAGCGGCGAGCGAAGACTCTTTCCATGAGATTTTCCAGCAGAACCCCAACGTGAAGCTGGCATCGTTCGACATGACGAACGCCCAGCCGATAGATCTCACGCAAGCGGCCGACATCGCGGTTCATGCTGTCGTACATATAAAGTCGACACAGCAGTCGAAAACCGTGACGCAAGACGTCCAGGATCCCTTCGGAGATCCATTCAGCTTCTTCTTCGGCGACCGCGGGCCGCAACAACGGCAGTACCGGACGCAGCCCCGGGTGGGTTTCGGCTCGGGCGTCATCATCTCGAAAGACGGATACATCGTGACCAACAACCACGTGATTGACGGAGCCGACGAGATCCTGGTGAAGCTGAACGACAACCGCGAACTCAAGGGACGCGTCATCGGGGCCGACCCCAGCAGCGACCTCGCCCTGGTGAAGATCGAGGGCGACGACTTCCCCACACTTCCCATTGGCGATTCCGACGCCCTGAAAGTGGGCGAGTGGGTACTTGCCGTGGGCAACCCGTTCAACCTCACGTCGACCGTAACAGCCGGTATCGTCAGCGCCAAGGCCCGTACGCTGGGCATCTATGGCAATTCGGGGATCGAATCGTTCATCCAGACCGACGCCGCCATCAACCAAGGCAATAGCGGTGGCGCGTTAGTCAACGCACGGGGCGAACTGGTAGGCATCAACGCCGTGCTTTCGTCGCCCACCGGCGCTTACGCGGGCTACGGCTTCGCCATCCCCACCAGCGTGATGACGAAGGTGGTGAGCGACCTCAAGAAATATGGCACCGTACAACGCGTGATGCTGGGCGTGGAAGGTATGGCGTTGGCCGGCAACGGCGCTATGCTGGGCGACCAACCGCTGGATAAATCGGGAGTCACCCTCGAGCAAAAGCGCAAGGAGCTTGGCTCGAACGACGGATTCTGGGTACGTAAGCTCGTCGACGGAGGCTCGGCCGCCGGCGCGGACATCAAGGTCGACGACGTCATCATTGGCATCGACGGCAAGAAGATCCAATCCTTCGCCGACCTGCAGGGCATCCTGGCACAGCATCGCCCCGGCGACAAGGTACAAGTGAAGCTGCTGCGCGCCAAGAAAGAGATGACCGTGCCCGTGACGCTGAAGAACGCGCAGGGCAACACCAAGATACAGAAAGAAGAAGGCATGGAAATACTGGGTGCCGCCTTCAAGCCGCTGAGCGGTGAGCAGAAGAGGCAGCTCGGCCTCTCCAACGGACTGGAAGTGACCGGCGTCACGGCAGGCAAGATGGCCGACGCCGGCGTACGCAAGGGATTCATCATCCTGCAAGCCAACGGGCAACCGATGAAGCAGGTGAGCGACCTCGAAGACGCCCTGAAATCGGCCGTGAAGTCGCCCGACCAGGTACTCTTCCTAACCGGCGTATTCCCCTCGGGCAAGAAGGCCTACTACGCCGTAGACCTCTCGCAGAAGGAGGAATAATCGCCAAGACCAAGACAGCACTTCGCCCGGAGGATTTTATCCCCCGATAAGCTAATGAAGTTAAAAAAAGGATGCCGACACGCAACATGTCGGCATCCTTTCGTGTTGTATAATAAAGAATGTAGTGCAAAATTAGCTTAAAGACCCGTTTGGAACGGATTATTTATACTAACTTTGCGCACCAAATTTGTTTTTAAAGAATGAGACAATTAAAAATTACCAAAAGTATCACTAACAGAGAGAGCGCTTCTCTCGACAAGTACTTGCAGGAAATCGGCCGCGAGGACCTCATTACTGTCGAAGAAGAAGTGGAACTCGCTCAACGCATTCGCAAGGGTGACCGCGTAGCGCTGGAAAAGCTGACACGTGCCAATCTGCGTTTCGTCGTGTCGGTGGCCAAACAGTACCAGAACCAAGGCTTGAGCCTGCCCGACTTGATCAACGAGGGCAACCTGGGACTGATCAAGGCTGCCGAGAAATTCGATGAGACACGCGGGTTCAAGTTCATCAGCTACGCGGTTTGGTGGATTCGACAGTCTATTCTGCAAGCGCTGGCGGAGCAGTCGCGTATCGTTCGTCTTCCGTTGAACCAGGTAGGCTCGCTGAACAAGATCAGCAAAGCCTTCTCGAAGTTCGAGCAGGAGAACGAGCGTCGCCCCTCTCCCGAGGAGCTGGCCGACGAGCTGGAGATCCCTGTTGAGAAAATCTCCGATACGCTGAAGGTATCCGGCCGACACATATCGGTCGACGCGCCTTTCGTGGAAGGAGAGGACAACAGCTTGCTGGACGTGTTGGTTAACGATGATTCGCCCATGGCGGACCGCTCTTTGGTTAATGAGTCTCTTGCGAGGGAGATAGACAGGGCACTTTCTACGTTAACCGATAGGGAGAAGGACATCATACAGATGTTTTTCGGTATCGGACAACAGGAAATGACTCTGGAAGAAATCGGCGATAAGTTTGGCCTCACTCGTGAGCGCGTTCGCCAGATTAAGGAAAAAGCTATTAGAAGATTAAGACAAGGTAATCGTAGCAAATTGCTCAAGTCTTACTTGGGATAAGTAAGAATGTCTATGTCCGACAAAAAAGAGAGAGGGCCGAACCCCGCATGGGAGTTCGGCCCTCTCTTTTTTTGCCCGCCCGAAGACGATTATCCAAAGTTGTCGAACATCAGGTTCGAGAAGGGTACGCCAAGACTGTCGAGCATCTTCTCCACGGCCTGCGACATGGCGCCGGGTCCGCACATGTAATACTCGATGTCCTCGGGAGCCTCGTGGTCCTTGAGGTAGGTGTCGTAGATCACCTGTCCCACGTAGCCCGCGGTGTACTTCACGCCTGCGGCGTCGGCGGCCGGGTCGGGACGGTCAAGCGCCAGGTGGAACGAGAAATTGGGGAACTCGCGTTCTATCGCGAGGAAATCCTCGAGGTAGAACACCTCGTTCAGCGCGCGGGCGCCGTAGAAGTACGACATCTTCCGGTCGGTGGTGCGCAGGGTCTTCGTCATGTGCATGATTTGCGCGCGCAGCGGAGCCATGCCGGCGCCACCGCCTATCCACATCATCTCGCGCTTGGAGTCGAAGATGGGGTGGAAGTCGCCGTAAGGGCCGCTCATCGTCACCTTGTCGCCAGGCTTCAGGGTGAAGATGTACGACGAGGCGATGCCCGGCATCACGTCCATGAATCCCTTGCCTTGGCCCTTCGGCTTGAAGGGCGGCGTGGCGATGCGCACGGTGAGCATGATGCGGTCGCCCTCGGCCGGGTAGTTGGCCATGGAGTAGGCGCGTATGGTCTCCTCGTCGTTGCTGCATTTCAGGCCGAACATCTCGTAATTCTCCCAGGCCTTGATGTAGTCGTCGCCGATCAGGCTCTTGTCGATGTCCTTGCCGTAGTCCATGCTGTACTTGGGTATCTTGATCTGTGCGTACGAGCCGGGGACGAAATCCATGTGCTCGCCCGGAGGCAACGCCACGATAAACTCCTTGATGAAAGTGGAGACGTTCTTGTTCGAGATCACCTCGCACTCCCACTCCTTCACGTCGAGAATCGATTCGTCGACCTTGATGCTCATGTCGCCCTTCACCTTCACCTGGCAGCCCAACCTCCAGTGATCCTGCCGCTGCTTGCGGCTGAAGTGGGGCGTCTCGGTGGGCGATATCTCGCCGCCCCCGTCGACCACCTGGCACTTGCACTGCCCGCACGAGCCTTTGCCTCCGCAGGCGGAGGATAGAAATATGCCATTGACCGACAAGGTGTTGAGCAGGGTGGAACCCGACTCCACCTCCATCGTCTTGTCGCCGTTGAGAACCAATTTCACGTTTCCCGACGGCACCAAGAACCTCTTGGCCACCAGCAGGATGACAACGAGCAGGAGAATCACCACAAGGAATATCCCAATGCTCGACAATATTAAACTTGTATCCATTGTATCTTATTCCTTTCTTTCGTTAGATGTTCAAACCAGAGAAGCACATAAACGCGATGGCCATCAGCCCGACGGTGATGAACGTGATGCCCAGTCCGCGGAGCGGCGCGGGCACGTCGGAGTAGGCCATCTTCTCGCGGATGGCGGCCAGGCCGACGATGGCCAGCAGCCAGCCGATGCCCGAGCCGAGGGCGTAGGAGATGGAATCCCAGATGTCGCCGATGAACTTCGGGTCGCTATTGCCCAGCGTGATGCGCTGCTGCATGAAGAGCGACGCACCCATTATGGCGCAGTTCACGGCGATGAGGGGGAGGAAGATGCCCAGCGAGTTGTACAGCGAGGGGCTGAATCGCTCCACCACCATCTCCACCAGTTGCGTGATGCCCGCGATGACGGCTATGAAAAGAATAAAACTCAGGAAAGTGAGGTCGACGCCCGGATTGAGGCTGCCCGTGGGCTGTAGCACTTGCGTTTGCAGCAGGTAGTTCACCGGCAGCGTCACCACCAGCACGAAGGTTACGGCGACGCCCAGCCCGACGGCTGTCTTCACGTTCTTCGACACGGCCAGGTAAGAGCACATGCCGAGGAAGAACGCGAATATCATGTTGTCCACAAAGATGGAGCGGACGAATAAAGTCAGTAGATGTTCCATAATTCTTCTCCTCCTTATTGCTCAATGAGTTCTTTATGACGGGCACGTTGGTACCAGATGACGCAGGCCACGATGATGAGCGCCATGGGCGGCATCAGCATCAAGCCGTTGTTGATGTATCCGGCGCCGCGTATAGGCTCGTAGTTGAGGATGTTGAAGCCCAGCAGCGTTCCCGAGCCGAGCAGCTCGCGGAAGAAGGCCACGATGACCAGGATCTTGGCGTATCCCAAGCCGTTGCCCACCCCGTCGAGGAACGATTCCCAGGGGCCGTTCTGCATGGCGAACGCCTCGAGGCGTCCCATCAGGATACAGTTGGTGATAATCAGTCCCACGTAGACGGAGAGCTGCACGCTCACGTCGTATGCGAACGCCTTCAGCACCTCGCTCACGATGGTGACTAAGGCGGCCACCACCACCAATTGCACGATGATGCGGATGCGGTTGGGAATGGTCTTTCGAATGAGCGAGATAACCACGTTGGAGAAGGCGGTGATGACCGTCACCGACAGGCCCATCACGATGGCCGGCTCCAGCTTCGCCGTCACGGCGAGGGCCGAACAGATGCCCAGTACCTGCACAGTGACGGGGTTGTTCATTCCCAGCGGAGTAGCGAACACCTCTCTATTCTTCTTAGAAAACAATTGTCCCATATTCTTTCTTCTCCTCTTTTATTTAGTTAGAAACTTGATGTACTCGCCCAGGCAGCTCTTCAGCATGGCGTCCACGCCCTTGGAGGTGATGGTACCGCCGGAGATGCCGTCCACCTGGTAGTCGGGCTTCTCCACCTTGCCGAATTTCTCCACGCCCAGTGCCACGGCGTCGCCGTCGAGTGTCTTCTTGCCCGCGAACTCCTTCTGGAAGTGCTCGGTGGCTATCTCGGCCCCGAGGCCCGGGGTCTCGCTGGCGTGCGAGAAGTAAGTGCCGTACACGGTGTTCTTATCCGCGTCGAGCGCCACATAGCCCCAGATGGCGCCCCATAGTCCCACGCCGTAGACGGGGATGACGTACTTCGTCTGCCCGTCGACCGTGCATTCGAAGACGTGGAAGCGCTTGTTCTCTTTCACCTCTTTCTCGTAGCTGGTGGCGAAGGCTTCGGTGTTCTCGCTCAGCTCGCCCGTGGCGGGATCCATCAGCATGTCCTTCACGTTCGCCCATTGGGTGTCCACCGTCTGGGCGTCCTTGGCCTTGATGTTGAGCGCGGCCAGTATCTGTTTCTTCGTGTCGAGCTGCACGTTCTTCTCCTGCGTCGGCTTCAGCGACGAGCTGACGAACGCGAGCAGGAACGCTACGATAATCACCATTACCGAAGCGTAAATGATCGTATAACTGTTACTATTCGTATTCATTTCTCTATTCGGTATTTATTGGTTCGACTTCAAGGCCCGCTTCTCGCGTCGGCCGATGTTGCTCTGCACCACGCAATAGTCTATCAGCGGGGCGAAGATGTTCATCAGCAGGATGGCGAGCATCATGCCTTCGGGGTATCCGGGATTGAGCACGCGGATGACGATGGCCATCACGCCGATGAGGAATCCGAAGATGTACTTACCCGTCTCCGTGCGTGCGGAGGTCACGGGGTCGGTGGCCATGAACACGGCTCCGAAGCAGAAACCTCCCAGCACTAAGTGCTCGTACCACGGCATGTTGGCCATGGCGGTGTCGGGGCCGATGGTGTTGAACACCCAGGCCATCAGTCCGCCGCCCACGAATACCGACAGCATCACCTTCCAGCTGGCGATGCCCGTCCAAAGCAGCAGGACGGCGCCCAGGAGGATGGCGATGACGCTCGTCTCGCCGATGGAGCCGGGGATGAGACCCGTCACCATATCCCACGAGAACGGCGCGTAGCCCGTGGCGCTCGAAGCCGTGGAGGCTACGCCCAGCGCCGTGGCGCCCGAGAAGCCGTCGACGAACTTGTCGCCTCCCAGCCCGAAGATGCTGTCGCCCGAGATCCATACGGCGTCGCCCGACATCTTGGTGGGATAGGCGAAGAACATGAAGGCCCGGGTGACGAGAGCCACGTTGAAGACGTTCATGCCCGTGCCGCCGAACACCTCCTTGGCGAAGATGACGGCGAAGGCCGTGGCCACCGCCAGTATCCACAGCGGACAGTCGACGGGGACGATCATCGGGATAAGGATACCCGACACGAGGAATCCCTCCTGTATCTCCTCCTTCTTCCACTGCGCCACCACGAACTCGATGCCGAGGCCCACCACGTAGGAGACCACGATCTTGGGCAGCACGGCCAGGAAGCCGTAAGCGAACATATCGAAGAAGCCCCCCGTAGCGCCCGTGGCCGCGAAGTTCTGGTAACCGATATTGTACATGCCCACCAGCAAGGCGGGTATAAGCGAGATGACGACTAACGACATGATGCGCTTGCTGTCGATAGCGTCGTGTATATGCGTCCCCGATTTCGCGGTCGTGCCCGGCACGTAGAGGAATGTCTCAAGCCCGTCGAACAGCGAGTGGAACGCGTGAAGCTTGCCGCCCTCCTCGAAGTTTGGCTTTATCTTATCCAGATAATTTCTTAGCGCTTTCATTTATTACTGTATGAATGATAAATTGTGGGATATTTAGGCCATCTCTGCCCTGAGCATGTCGAGTCCTGCCCGCACGATGCGTTGCAGCTCCATCTTCGAGGAGCATACGAACTCGCAGAGCGCGAAGTCCTCGGGCGCCACCTCGTAGATGCCCAAGGCCTCCATCCGGTCGATGTCGCCGGCAATGATGGCCTTTATCAGGAACTCGGGCAGGATGTCCATGGGGAGCACCTTGTCGTACTCGCCCGACATGATCATGTGTCGCTCTCCACCTTTCACACGGGCGTCGAGCGTGTATTCCTTCTTGCCGCCCATCAGCCAGCCGAAGTAAGAGCGGCTCACGCTGAACTGGTTGAAGCGGGGCATGATCCAGCCCAGCATCTCGTGCGTCTCGCTGCCCTCGGGTATCACCGTCAGTTGGCTGTGGAAAGCGCCCAGATAGTCGTTGGGGCCGACGCGCTTGCCCGTGAGCACGTTGCCGCTGATGTAGCGCAGCTCCTTGTCGGTGCTGACGTTGCCCGCGAAGACATTGGTGAGCAGCGCGCCCACCCTCAGCTTGCAGTAGGCGGGTTTCAGCACTTCCGAGCCGGTGATGGCCACGGTGCGGGTGAAGTCCACCCGACCCGTGTTCAGCGCCCGTCCGATGAAGATGACAGCTTGCGGGTCAATGGTCCATACCGTCTCGCCTTTCGAGATGGGTGCGACGTGGTTAATCTGCACGCCCACGTTGCCGGCGGGGTTGGGGCCGTCGAAAGCGGTGACAATCACGTTCTTGGCCTGCGTCAGGGCCTCCGCCCGTTGCTTCACGCTAATGCCGAGATAGGTTTTGGCCAGTTTGGCGAGAGCGTTGAGTCCCGTCTGGAAATTCTTCTCCTCACCTTTCAGCGCCAGCTCGAAGTCGGGCGCCAGCGGATTGGAATCGAAGGCGGATACGAATATACTTTTCGGACTTACCGTGGGGTCGGCGATGATATCGTAAGGCCGTTGCTTGATGAAGGCGAACAGCCCCTCCTCCAGCAGGGTGGCCTTTACCTCCTCGGCACTCATGGAAGCCACGTCCTTCTTGCCGAACTCCTCGAAGTCCTGCTCGGCGGCGGCTTCCACCACGATGTTAAGCACCTTGCGGCGGGCGCCGCGTTCCACGCTCGTCACCACTCCGCTCACGGGCGAGACGAACTTCAACTCTGGATGGAACTTGTCGACAAACAACGGACCACCCGCCATCACATATTCCTGCTCTTTCACCACTACCTTCGGCGTCACGCCAGGGAAGTCGTCGGGCACCAGCGAGTAGAATCCTGGCTCTTTTAGCGTGAGGAGCTTCTCTTCGGCTTTCCCTTTCAGGTTTATGTCAAGGCCTTTACGTAACTTTATTACATTTGCCATGCTATGATTAATAATGGTTTTACTTATTGGCCGCAAAAGTAATAAATAATAGTGTGATAAGAGCGAAAAAAGGGAGGGAATTACGGATATATTTCCGTAATTCCCTCCTCACTAATGCGGTGTGGTAGAGCCACTCCTCACGTATCGTACGGATTCGTTCGGATTTTGTCCTTTCAGCCCTTTATTCCTCGGCCGCGAACATCGGATCCCATGCCGGCAGGCGTACAGGTTTTTGCTTCAGCACGTCGAGCACCTTGGCCGTGACGTATTTCTTCTCCACCACGAGGCGGAACATATATTCATCGAACCATTGGTCGGTCATGATGAGGTGTCCCTGGTAGCCCGACGCGGCGCCCCAGCTGTTCTCCACCATCCACTTCGAGGGCTTGCCGTCCTTGCCGAGGTCCACGGCCATCAGTGTCATGGCATGGCTCGACCCGCTGGCGAAGGTTTGTATGCGTTGCTTCTTGTCCATGCCGAATGTGGTGCCCATCAGCGAGGCGTAGTCGTAATTGTTCACGTCGAGCAGTCCCCGTTCGGAGTTGAGGAACTTGCCCACGTCGCACGAGAAGTACATCATCGTGCTGTCGCGCAGCGAGGCGATGGCCATCTGCTTGATGTCGTCGGCGGGCAGGTTGACATACGTCCAGTTGGTGCCGTCGTACCGATGGCGGTCGAAGTCTATCTCGTAGCGTTTGTAGTACTCCCTGCTGGGGTCGTTCATCAGCATCACGTAGTCGCCCATCAGGTTGGTGTCGCCATATTTCTTCATGAAGCTCATTGGTGTGTAGGTCTCCGTACTCACGGCTTTGCCTTGCGCGTCGTACTCCGTCCACTCGAACTCCGTAGGCGGCACTCCGAGGTTGAGCACCAACATCCTGTATACCACGCCGAGCATCTCCGTCTTACGCTTCGCCAGGTCGGCGGGCTTGGCGCCCCGGGTCACCATGTCGCGTAGTTCCAGTCCCTGCTCTCTCAGCTTCAGGCTCACCAGGTTGGCCATGCGTGCGGTGTTGTCGCTGCTATTCGTCTCGGGCATCACCTCCTTGGGTACCAGTCCGTATTTGCTCACGATATCGGCCACGCCGGTAAACGTACCTCCGTCGCTCAGCGGGTTGCGCAGCAGCCATTCCACCATCTTGTCGTCCAGGGGCTTGTCGGCGTTGTCGAGCATGCCTTGCAGGAAGAGGTTCGCCTTTTCCAACTGGTCGTAGAAGAAAGGATAATTCTGCGAGAACTCGAATGTTCCCAGGTGTCGTCGCGCGATGGTTTTGGCGCGCATCACGTTCAGTCCGGTGAAGAGCCAGCACCGTCCCGACGCCTTCTGGTTGGTGATGCCTTTCGAGTTCACCCGGATCGCGAAATGCGTATCCATTCCCTTGAGGTTGTCCTGGTTCAGCGCCAGTTTGCGGATGTCGTTGTTACCGATGGCGTTACGCAGTGCCTTGTCGGACGGCGTCTCGCGGTAACCCCCGGCTATCTCGCGCAGCATCTCCTGGCTGATGCCGCCATGCTGCTTTGTCTGCTGTGCCTCCTGCGCCTGCATCGGCCAGCAGAGGACACCGAGGAGGAATACAGATAACATTTGTCTCTTCATTGCGGAAATATAATGTGGTTAATGTTTTAAGTGCTCGCAAAAGTACGATTCTTTTTCGAATTGGACAAGGAAAGGGAGAATCGGATGGCTCGAAGCATTCCTTCTCTTCGTTTGTGCGCCCGCCTATATTGAATTGGGAATACTCCCCCATTAATCACCAGCCCTGGGCTTCCGCAACTCAGTGAGGTATTCGCTCGGCGTGATGCCCGTCGCTTTCTTGAAATTGCGGAAGAAAGAGGAACGCGAGCTGAAGCCGCATCGGGTCGCCAAGGCTTCGAGCGTGTAGTTCGAAATGTCCTCCGTCTTCACGATCCGCTTGAACTCCGCGACGCGGTAATCGTTGATGTAGTCGTAATAGTTGCGCTGGAGGTGCTGGTTGAACAGGTACGACAACGTATTCGCCGAGCGTCCCAGCCGTACGGACAGATCGCTGATTTTCAGGTCGGGATTGGTGAACAGCTTCTCACGGCGCATCAGCGTCTCCAGTTCCTCGGTGAGGCGGCGACATTCGATGGGAGAGAACTTGTACGTACGGTATTTCTCGTCGTCCGGTTTCGCCTCGGCCTCCGCGGAGGTTGGAGAGGCTTCGTCCACACGCCGCTTGCCCCGCCGTTGCCAGAAGACGTAGGCGGCGAACGCCATGGCCAAACCGATAGCCACGATGCCCCACACGCTCAGGGGATAGCTGACGCTAAAGCTCACGCTCGCCTCGTCGTCGACGCCACCGCCCGCCGGACGCACGCGGAAAACGTAGTTCCCCACCGGCAGGTTGTAGTAGGTCAGTTCCGACCTGCCCGCGAGCGGCTTCCACTCTTCCTTGTCGTGTCCTTCGAGCCTGTATTCGTATGCCGCGTAAGCGGGGTCGCTATAGCCAAAGTCGGAGAATCTCAAGGTGACGTTGTCGTGCCCGATACGGCTCAGCTCCGTCACTTGGGGCGGGTAGTGGAACTTCTTTATCTCGTCCAGACGCTTCAGGTCCACGTAGACCAATCCCCTCGAGTTGCCCATCCAGAGCGTGTCGGCTTGCGGCACGGGCGGGCAGAGGGTGAAGATGGGTCCGGGTATGCCGTCGACGAAGCCGTAGGGCACCAGTGCCTCCTGCTTGTCGTAGCGGAACAGGCCGCCGGTGGTACCTATCCAGAGCCACTTCTCCGCATCCTCGATGATGAACATGGCGTCTTTGCCCGCCAACCAGCCAAGGGAGGAGAGGCGACGGAAGCGCGTCATGGAGAGGTCGGACACGCAGATGTCGCCCTTGTCGGGCAGGAAGTAGAGGTTGTGCTCGCTATCCTCGTACACCACACGTATCTTCTCGTCGTGGACAAAGCCTTTCGGAAAGAGATCCCGGTTGAGCGTCTCCGCCACCGGATCCCAGAGGCATACGCCATTCTCGGTACAAATCCATCCCTTGCCGGTGGAGTCGAAATAGATTTCGTACACGTTGCCCGGCGGGAGCTTGGAGTTGGTGTCGGTATAGTGGTTCAGCCGCTTGCCGTCGCGGTAGCGGAACAGCCCGCGATTGGTGCCCATCCAGAGGTCGCCTTTCCTGTCGGCCCGGATACAGAACACCTGCCCGTGCAGGAAAGGCTGCGCGAGCGTCGCGTCGAAGTCGCCGATGGCAAGCCGCGTGGGGTCGAACACGTACATGCCTCCCCCGTACGTACCGATGTAGTATTGTCCGGCGAAGGGATATATGCAGAAGATCATGGACGAGCGCAGCCGCGGCGAGTTGAGGTTGCGGAACACACCTGTGGCCTCGTCGACGTAGAACAGTCCGTCGCGCGAGCCGATCAGCCGCTCGCTGCCGCTGATAGCCACGCTGCGCACCGGCACGTCCTTGGAGTCGAAGTATGGTGGATAGCGGTAGGTGTGGAACAGTCCGCTTTGGTAGACGCTGTAGTCCAGCCCCTGCTGATAGAATCCCACCCATATCAGGCCGTCACGATCCACGAGCAGCGAATAGACCGAATTGGAGCGCAACCCCTCTCCCCCGCCCTGCCCGTGGCGAAATTCCCGCTCTACCCGCCCGTTGTCGGCGGAGATGAAGAGCACCCCTCCGCCGTCGGTACCCACGTGTAGCGTCGCCTTGCCGTCGGTCGACAGGGAGGAGATGAGGTTGCCCGTGCTGAAGTAATGCTCGAACGAGGCGCTGGCGATGTCGAAGCGCAGGATGCGCGCCCCACTGGCCAGGAAGAGGCTTGCGCCCACACGCGCCACATGCGTGTAGTCGTGTGTGGCCGTCGGCGTGTCGGCCAGGCTATCGGCATATCGGGTTACTCGCCTGTCGGCCGTGCGCATGGCGTAAAGCCCGTCGGCCGTGGCTATCCACAGCAGGCTGTCGCCGTCGGTGGCCAGGCTCTTCACCACGTTGCGCGGCGAGAAGAGGTTTCCGTCCATCCGCACCTGTTCCGCCTTGCCCTCGCCGCAGACGAAGAGACCCGCCTCCGTGCCCACGTATAGTCCGCCCTTCGCATCGGGGAGCAGCGTGCGGACGTTGGCGCGTATGGCCTCGGACAGCACGGGCAGCAGCTCGCGACTCGACGTGTCGACACGCCATAGTCCCATGGCGTTGCCCATCCACAGCTGTCCGTCGGCCGTCTGTGCCAAGGTGTTGACCCGCTTCGCTTTCTCGTTGGTGCCCGGCACGGGGAAATGCTTGACGTATGCGCCGTCGAACCGTTCGACGGAATTGCCCGTGCCTATCCATACGTATCCCGAGGCATCTTTGTAGAGGGCGTTCACCGTGAGGTCGGACAAGCCGTCGGCAGCCGACAGCGCACGAAACTGCGGAAGCCGTGCCGACGCGGCGCCCGCGGAAAGGACGACGGCCCAAGACAGGAGGATGAGGAGCGGTATGCGGATGGTCTTCTGGTACACCTCTGGCATTATCTTTTATGGTTTTAAGCGCAAAGATAGCTATATCCAATTATAAATGCTCATTTGCCCCGATTTTATTTACTCTCTTCCTCCGTACGAATCTATATTAGCATTATCTTCGCGCCCGAAGAAAAAGCGAACGACAATCTTATCACCTATTAAATATAGAGAGAATATAATTATGAGCATAAGCAGAACAGTGGCCACGATGGCCATCGCCTCGTTATGTACGGGGATGGTGCCCGCGGTGGCCATCGCCCAGGAAGCGGGAGAGACGGAAAAAGAGCGTGAAAAAGTGCTGGACGAGGTGATGGTGACCGCCTCGAGAGTGTCGACCCCGCTCTATCGGACCAGCAAACAGGTGACGGTCATCGGTCGGCAAGAGATAGCCAAGGCTCCCGTACAAAGCCTGCAGGACCTGCTGGTCTACATCGCGGGAGTGGACGTGGCACAGCGCGGCGGACACGGCGTGCAGGCCGACATCTCGCTCCGAGGGGGCACGGCCGACCAGACGGCCGTCCTGCTGAACGGCATCAACGTATCCAGCGCGCACACGGGGCATTACAGCTTCGACCTGCCCATCAACCTGTCGGACATCGAACGCGTCGAGATCGTCCACGGTCCCGCCGCACTCATCTACGGAGCCAGCGCCTTCGCCGGAGGAATCAACATCATTACCAAGAAAAGCGTCGACCACACGGTCTACGCCAACGTGGAGGCAGGCATGCACAAGCAGAGGGGCATCGAGGTGCGCGGGGCCGCCGCCACGGGATGGGCGGAGCATAGCCTGTCGGTAGGCTACAACGCCTCGGAGGGAGACGTAGCCAACAGCGACTACGACCTGTACAACGCCTTGTGGCAGACGAGGATGAACCTGCCCCGTAAGGGCGGCCGGATAGACCTACAGCTGGGATACAACGACAAGCGATATGGCGCCAACACCTTCTATTCGGCCAAATATCCCAACCAATACGAGCGCACATCGACCTACATGGCCACCGCCAAGGGAGAGTGGGGCACGACGCTGAAACTGATACCCATCCTCTACTGGAGCCGGCACCACGACCAATTCGACCTGATAAAGGACACCGACACCGGACGCAACTACCACCGCAACGATACCTACGGAGCCAACCTGGCGCTAAACTATACATGGCGATGGGGCATCACCACCCTTGCCGGCGAGGCCCGTCGGGAGGAGATACTCAGCTCCGTACTGGGAAAGCCCATGGACAAGCCGCACGGACATTACAAGGCAAGCGACGGGCGAACCAACGCCAGCGTCACCCTTGAACACACGATCAACCTCGAGAAGTGGGTGCTCACGGCCGGCGCGCTGCTCAACCACAACACCCTGCAACCCCACGTCTACAAACTCTACCCCTCGGCCGGCATCACCTATCGCCCCACCGAAGCGTGGAAGGTGTCGGCGTCGTGGAGCCGCTCCACGCGCATGCCCACCTTCACCGACCTGTACTACACCACCGCCACGCACAACGGCAACAACGGCCTGAAGCCCGAACGGTCGGAATCGGTCGACCTCGGCGTCACCTTCGCCAATGCGGCGCTGAGCGCGCATGTAGGCGGATTCTTGCTGTGGGGACGCGACATGATAGACTGGGTCAAGGAATCGCCCGAAGACGAGAAGTGGGCTTCCTGGAACCTGACGAAGATCAACACCCAAGGCGTGGAGATGGGCGTGAAGCTCCACCTCGCCAACCTGCTCCCCGCCCTCGGCCCGCAAGCCGGACTGGCGGTGGACTACGTCCGCCTGCACCAGACGAGCGACAGTGGCAACCTGCTGTCGCTATACAGCCTCAACTACCTGCGCGACAAGCTGACGGCACGCTTCACGCACCGCATCGTTGGCGGGCTGTCGGCAGGCTGGTACTTCCGCTACCAGAAACGGATGGGAGAATACGAGAAGTACGAGAACCAGGCCAAAGTGGGCAACGCCCCCTACCCCGCCTTCTCCACGCTCGACCTGAAGCTGGCCTACACCTATCGAGGCGCCACGTTCAGCATCGCGCTGAACAACCTCTACAACACGCGCTATTTCGACCTCGGCAACGTCCCCCAACCCGGATTCTGGCTCACGGGAGGAGTGAAGATAGTGATTGAGTAAATTAAAAATTGAGAATTGAGAATTAAAAAATGAATGCGGGGAGGTACCATCGGCTCAGGCTTCCGGTACTCCCCGCATTCATTTTTTAATTTTTAATTCTCAATTCACTTCAGGTGTTTCCGTGATGCTGCCGTAACGGTGGTACTCGAAGGCGATGCTCTGCTCCTTGATGTAGTGTATCAGTTCGACGCGTCCGTTTTTCACCGGAGGGGCGGTGGCGATGTATTTGTCCACGCGGGCGGCTTCCACGTACATCTCCATCGGGATGTCGGCGCTACAGGTGCGGATGCGCTCGTACTGCTTCATTGTGGGCAGGAATTCCTCGAGCGTCTGCGTCTTCAGCTCGCCTCCCAGCGTGGAGAGGTCGGCCAAGAAAGCGCAATCGGCCGGCGCGCTGATGGTGAGCGGCGTGTGGCAGAGGCTTGCGGCCAGCGCTACCATGCGTGCCTGCTCGAGCGTGTCGCCGGGAAAGAGGCGGAGCGCCATACCTCCGGCGAGGGGCAGGTAGCGGAAAGCGTTCTGCTCGCCATGCAGGTTGTTCCAGTCGCGGGCGTGGGCAAACTCCTCCTCGTAGGCCTGCGGATAGCTCTGCCGGTAGCTGGTGTCGCTATCGGCCTTGTCGGCGATGTTGACGAAGCACGAGCAGTAGTTGGGTCCGCCCGCCTTGATGCCTCCGCCGAAAGCCGACAGTTTCATGCCGCCAAAGGGCTGGCGGTTGACGATGGCTCCGGTGATGCCGCGGTTGATGTAGAGGTTGCCCGCCATGACGGAGTTCTTCCAGAGGTATTGTTCCTTCTCGTCGAGGCTCTGTAAGCCCGAGGTGAGGCCGTAGTCGAGACCGTTCACCAGGTCGATGCCCTCTTGCAGGTTCTCTATGCACGCCACGCTCAGCATGGGGCCGAACAGTTCGGTACGGAACGTGAAGTTCTGAGGACGCACGCCCCACTTCACCGTGGGAGCCAACATGTATCGCAGCTTGTCGAGGAAGCGCGGGGCGACGAGCCACGATTCGCCCTCCTCGAGGGTGAGGCCCTGGAGCAGCTTGTCGTTCTTGTTGGTGATCATGGGTCCCACCACGTTGCCGGCGTTCCACACGCTGCCTACCTTCATGCTGGTGGTGGCATCCTTCAGCTTCTCCTTGAAGTTGGGATCCTCGTACACCGAGCGTTCCACCAGCAGGAGCGAGCAGGCCGAGCACTTCTGTCCGGCGTTGCCGAAGGCTGAGGCCACGATGTTCATGATGGCGTGGTCGCGGTCGCCCGAGGCGGTGAGTATGATGACGTTCTTCCCTCCCGTCTCTGCCGAGAGCGGCGTGGCGGGATTGGCGTGGGCGATGTTCTGCGCCGTGTCCGTGCCGCCCGTGAGGATGATGTGCTTGATGGCCGGGGCCGTGTTCAGCACGCCGAGCGCCGGACGGTCGGTGATGATGACTTGCAGCGCCTCCTTGGGCACGCCGGCGTCCCAGAACGCCTGGGCGAAGAGCCACGCCACGGGAGCGGCCACGGTGGCCGGCTTCAGGATGACGGTGTTGCCGCCCGCCAGTCCGGCCACCACTCCGCCCACGGGGATGGCGCACGGGAAGTTCCATGGCGAGATGACGAGTACGGTACCCTTGGGACTGATCGTGACGTCGTCCAAAGCGGCGAATTTCTTCATCGCCGTGGTGTAGAAACGGGCGTAGTCGACAGCTTCGGAGACTTCCACGTCGCCTTCTACGACGGTCTTGCCGGTGACGGCGCACATGCAGCCTATCAGGTCGCCGCGCAGCTCGGCCAGCTTGTCGGCCGCGGCGTACATGATTCGGTGCCGCTCCTCGAGGGTGGTACGGCGCCAGCCTGCGGGATCCTTCTCGGCGATGTCGACGATGCGTCGCACTTGCCCGGAGTCGGCTTGGCACATCTGGCAGACGCGTACTTCGTCGTCCTGGCAGCGGTCGAGATAGTCGGCGCGTTTCTCGCCCACCACTTCCTCCTTACCTATCTGTACGGGGATGACGGGCATGGTGTCGGCGGCGCTTTTTTTCCACTTGGCAAAGATCTGTCGCACCCATTCCTGGTTCCAGGGCAGGTCGAAGTCGGTATCGGGTTCGTTCTTCAACTGGTCGGCCGGTGGCACGGGGGTGTAGGGCAGCAATCGGTTCTGCGTGCGCGTAGGCGTCTGGTTCACGCTCGCCTTCATGTTATAGGCCTCCTCGAACTGCTTCTGCAAGAAGTTCCACGTCTCCGTGTCGGGCTTGAGGTTGAACGAATGGGTGAGGAAATTGTCGGGCGCGGTGTTCTCGTCCATACGTCGTACGAGGTACGACACGGCATTGAGGAAATGCTCGTCCTTCACCACGGGGGCGTAGAGAATGACGTGATTGCCCAGCATGGACTGCGCGCGCCACACGTGGTCGGCCATTCCCTCGAGCATCTCGAATGTCATCCATTCCTGGCTGCCGTACTGCTGACAGAGGAGGTAGGCGTAGGATATGGTGAAGAGGTTGTGCGAGGCCACGCCCACGTTGAGCACCTTGGCATGCTCGGGCAGCAGCCCGCGGTCCAGTATGTTCAGGTAGTTGGCGTCCACCTCGGTCTTGGTCTTCAGGATGGGGAGCGGCCATCCGCGGAGGGAGGAGATGACGGTCTCCATCTCGAGGTTGGCGCCCTTCACGAGGCGCATCTTCAGCGGCGCGCCACCTTCGGCCACCCGCTTGTGCGCGAACTCGAGCAGCTCCGTCTGGAAGCCGTAGGCATCGGGCAGGTAAGCCTGCACCACGATGCCGGCGCGGTAGTTCTTGAACTCGGGCTTGCTCAGCACCTCCTTGAACACGCGGAGGGTGAGGTGCGCGTCCTTGTATTCCTCCATGTCGAGGTTGACGAACTTGGCGCTCTTCACGCCCTTCTCGTCCACGTAGGGGAAGTCGATGGCTTTCTGGTAGAGGGCCGACATGCGCCGCGTCAGTTCGGGGAAGCTCTCCTCGTAGTTCAGGGCGTGCGTCTGGGCGTAGATGCCCGAGATCTTGACCGAGATGTAGTTGATGTCGGGTGCCTCGAGCGCCTCGAGATAGTGGTGGTAGCGGTTGTCGGCCTCGCCGTCGCCCAGCACCACCTCGCCCAGCAGGTTCACGTTTTGGCCAATGTGTTGCCGCGCCCGTTCGGACAGGTGCTTGGTGAGGTGTGGGCGCGCCTCGTCGAGGATCACCTTCGAAGTGTCGCGCCGTAGGCGATACTTGATGATGGGCACCGCGATGAAGTCGAAGTAGTGTCCAAAAGCTTGGTAGATCTTGAAGAGGAACGTGTCGCGGCGGTTGAAGAACTTAGGGACGCCATACTGGTCGACCAGCGTCTTGATGCGTCGCGCCAGTTTGCGGCGGTCGCGAATCTGGGAGGATTCGTCGAGCATCTTCACTAAGAATTTCTTGTCCTGCGGCCTTTGCACCATCACCGCATACTTGTGCTGCTCCTTACGTTCAGCGTCGGTGATAGTCTCCTCACTCGTGTCGTATAGCTTCAGTACCCATTTCTCGACTTCGGCTATAGTTGGTTTCTGCTCCATGGTTAAACAATACGTGTTAAGTGGTTATTATTCAAGTTTACTATATTACATTCTAAGGTCGAAAAAAATATTCCGCGAACATACACAAAAGTTTTGGATTCCGTGCAAGCGAAAAGATTATTTTAAACGCGGATGACACGGACGACACGGCTCTATGCATGGATAGAAATCCGCGTCGTCCGTGTCATCCGCGTCCAAAAGTGTCCCCTAAAAGGTCAGAAAGGGAGGTCGTCCGAGGCGTCGCCCGCGTTGAAAGCCGGGGTTGAGCTGGGTGCCTGGGGAGGCACCGGCGCGCCACCAACGGGAGCCGCTACGCCTACGCGTTCCACTTTCCACGCACGGATGCGATTGAACCAACGGTCCTGCCATTGGTTGCAGTCAATGTCGAACGACACGGTGAGTTCCTCGCCCATCTGGATGTTGAACTGCTCGATCTTGTCGCCACCGAATACCTCGAAACACATCTTGCGAGGGTATTGATCATGATTCTCGACTACGTACTCCTGAGCTTTCCACTCATTCCCGGAGTTTCTGCCCACTCCGCTCTTGACGGGAAGCACGGCAATGATTTTTCCTGTAAATTCCATATATGGTTAGTATTAATTTCGGGGACGAAGTTACTACTTTTTGCGAATATCTGGCCAACCCACGCTGTTTTTTCTTCCATAACGCTTGGTAGCCGAATCTTTTTCCTAACTTTGTGCGTCTTTATAAACTCTATATAAACCAGTAAACTTATATAATAACAAACTATATGAAATTTGTCGTTTCAAGTACCGCCCTGTCCAGTCACCTGCAAGCCTCGAGCCGGGTGATAAACTCCAAAAACTCGTTGCCCATCCTGGACTGTTTCCTCTTCGCACTGGAAGATGGGACACTCTCCGTCACCGTATCCGATGGCGAAATCACCATGGTAACCACCATCGAAGTGAGCGATAACGACGTCAACGGCCGTTTTGCCGTAGTAGCCAAGACCCTGCTCGACGCCCTGCGGGAACTCCCCGAACAGCCGCTCGCCTTCGAGGTCAATACCCATACCTTCGAGATCACCGTACGCTACCAAAACGGGCAGTACAGCCTGATGGGACAGAATGCCGACGAGTTTCCGCAATCGGCCACGCTGAGCGACGCCGCCGTGAGGCTAGACATACGGGCCGACGTGCTGCAGGAAGGCATCTCGCGCGCCGTGTTCGCCACGGCCGACGACGAGCTTCGCCCGGTGATGAACGGTATCTATTTCGACATGGGCACCGACGGCCTCACCATGGTGGCCTCGGACGGCCACAAACTGGTGCGCTGCAAGACCTTCACCGTGAAGAGCGAAGAACGCGCCGCCTTCATCCTCCCCAAGAAACCGGCCAACCTGCTAAAGGCCTTGCTCCCCAAAGAGACGGGCAACACGCTGGTCGAGTTCGACGAGCGAAACGCCATGTTCCTGCTCGACAACTATCGCATAGTGTGCCGCCTCATCGAGGGACGCTACCCCAACTACAACTCGGTAATCCCGCAAGACAATCCCTATAAGGTGACGGTGGACCGGCAAATGATGCTGGGCGCGCTCAAGCGCGTGTCCATCTTCTCATCGCAGTCGAGCAGCCTCATCAAGCTACGCCTGGAAGAGAACCTGATGGTCATCTCGGCGCAAGACATCGACTTCTCCACCTCCGCCGAGGAGAGCCTGGTATGCCAATACGCGGAAACGCCGATGAGCATCGGATTCAAGTCCACCTTCCTCATCGACATCCTGAACAACATCGCTTCCAACGACGTGGTGATCGAACTCGCCGACCCCTCGCGGGCCGGAGTCATCATCCCCCTGGAACAAGAGCGGGACGAAGACCTGCTGATGCTGCTCATGCCGATGATGCTGAACGATTAATTACGTTTTTCGCCACAGATCACACCGATTCGCACAGATTTCGCACGAGGCGTAAGGCTTCAAGGCTCCACCTCCTATCACTTATCATACTTATTCCTATATATTATAATGAATCGGTGTAATCTGTGGTGAACTACTTATCACGCATTATTATAGAAGAATGAAATTGAACTTAAAGAACCCCATCGTCTTTTTCGATCTGGAGACGACCGGTACCAACATCAATGCAGACCGAATCGTGGAAATCTGCTACCTGAAGGTGTATCCCAATGGGAACGAGGAAGCGAAGACCATGCGCATCAACCCCGAGATGCACATCCCCGAAGGGGCGTCGGCCGTGCACGGCATCTACGACAAGGACGTGGAGGACTGCCCCACCTTCAAGGAGGTGGCCAAGAGCATAGCCCAGGAGATAGAAGGATGCGACCTGGCCGGCTTCAACTCCAACCGCTTCGACATCCCCGTGCTGGCCGAGGAGTTCATCCGTGCGGGAGCGGACATCGACCTGGCGAAACGCAAATTCGTGGACGTGCAGGTCATCTTCCACAAACGCGAGCAACGCACCCTATCGGCCGCCTACAAATTCTATTGCGACAAAGACCTGGAAGACGCCCACACCGCCGAGGCCGACACGCGAGCCACCTACGAGGTGCTGAAGGCGCAGCTCGACCGGTATCCCGACTTGCAGAACGACATCGCCTTCCTCTCCGAGTATTCCAGCTTCGGCAAGAACGTGGACTTCGCCGGACGGATGGTGTACGACGACAAAGGCGTGGAGACATTCAACTTCGGGAAGTACAAGGGACAATCCGTGGTGGAGGTGCTGAAAAAAGATCCCGGATACTATGGCTGGATACAGAGCAGCGACTTCACGCTCAACACCAAGGCCGCGCTGACCCGCATCCGCCTGCGCGAAATGAGTAACCTCACCACGAAGTGATGCTGGAAGGAAAGAAAATCGTCCTGGGCATCAGCGGTAGCATAGCCGCCTACAAAGCCTGCTACATCATCCGCGGACTGATAAAGCGAGGAGCGGAAGTACAAGTGGTCATCACCCCGGCGGGAAAAGAGTTCATCACACCCATCACCCTCTCGGCCCTGACCGGCAAGCCGGTCATCAGCGATTTTTTCGGCCAACGCGACGGCACGTGGAATAGCCACGTGGACCTGGGACTGTGGGCCGACGCCATGCTGATCGCCCCGGCCACCGCGTCGACCATCGGAAAGATGGCCAACGGCATAGCCGACAATATGCTCGTCACCACCTACCTCTCGGCCAAGGCGCCCGTGTTCGTCGCCCCGGCCATGGATCTCGACATGTACGCCCATCCCTCCACACAACAGAACCTCGACACGCTGACGCGACGGGGCAACCACATCATCGAGCCTGCCACAGGCGAGCTGGCCAGCCATCTGGTGGGAAAAGGACGGATGGAAGAGCCGGAGAATATCATCCAGGCGCTCGACGACTACTTCGCCACCGATAGCTCCCTGACGGGACGGAAGGTACTCGTCACCGCCGGTCCGACATACGAACGGATAGATCCCGTCCGCTTTATCGGAAACTATTCTTCGGGGAAGATGGGCTTCGCCCTCGCCGAGGAATGCGCCCGACGGGGGGCGGAGGTGACACTCATCGCCGGACCCGTACGGCAGCTGACGCGCCATGCCACCATCCGCCGTGTCGACGTGGAATCGGCCGCCGAGATGTACGAGGCCGCCGTGAGCCATTTCCCCCGTCACGACGCGGCCATACTCTGTGCTGCCGTGGCCGACTTCACTCCCGAGAGCGTGGCCGACAAGAAGATCAAGCGAGGTGACGACGACCTCGCGCTGCGCCTGAAACCCACACGCGACATCGCCGCCAAGCTGGGCGAGATGAAGCGCGCGGACCAGCTGTTGGCAGGCTTCGCCCTCGAGAACGAGAACGAACGTCCCAATGCCATCGGCAAACTGGAGCGCAAACGTCTCGACTTCATCGTGCTCAACTCGCTGAACGACGAGGGAGCCGGCTTCCGCCTCGACACCAACAAAATCACCATCATCGACCGCGAAGGCAGCACCGACTATCCCCTCAAACCCAAGAGCGAAGTGGCCACCGACATCATCGATTATTTGAGCGCAAAAATGGCGAGTAGTGAGTAGTGATTAGCGATTAGTGAGTAGTGAGTAGTGATTAGTGAGTAGTGATTATCCAATCATTCATTTTTTAATTTTTAATTCTCAATTTTTAATTTTCAATTCCCTCCGTGTTACGCTCATTATATATACAGGACTACGCGCTGATTGAGAAGCTCGACATCGGTTTCGAGACCGGCTTCTCCGTCATCACCGGAGAGACGGGAGCGGGCAAGTCCATCATCCTGGGAGCTATCGGCTTGCTGCTCGGACAACGGGCCGACGTGAAAGCCATCCGCCAGGGCGCCACGAAGTGCGTGATCGAAGCCCGCTTCGACATCAAGGCGTACGACATGCGCGCCTACTTCGACAACAACGAGCTGGAATACGACGACGAGTGCATCCTCCGCCGGGAGGTGCAAGCCTCGGGCAAGAGCCGGGCGTTCGTCAACGACAGCCCCGCCTCGCTCGGCCAGATGAAAGAGCTGGGCGAACGCCTCGTCGACGTGCACTCGCAACACCAGAACTTGCTGCTCAACAAAGAAGACTTCCAGCTGAACGTGCTCGACATACTGGCACACGACGAGGAAGCGCTGAAGCTATACCGTACCTATTACAACGCGTGGAAGCAAACCGAGCGAGAACTGGCCAACCTGCGACAGTTGGCGGAAAAGAGTCGATCGGACGAGGACTACATCCGCTTCCAGCTCGAGCAACTCGAAGAGGCCAACCTCGCCGAAGGCGAGCAGGAGAAGCTGGAGCAAGAGGCCGACACGCTGAGCCATGCCGAGGAAATCAAGGCAGGACTATACAAGGCCGACCAACTGCTCACCGCCGACGAGGGAGGACTGATAAGCCAACTGAAAGAGTGCCGCGACGCGCTGAACGCCCTACAACACGTCTACCTTCCGGCCAAGGAATTGGCCGAACGGACCGAAAGCGCCTACATCGACCTCAAGGACATCGCCCAGGAGGTGGCCGCGCGGAGCGAGAACGTGGAGTTCAACCCCGAACGCCTCGACGAGGTGAACAGCCGCCTCAACCTCATCTACTCCCTGCAACAGAAACACCGCGCGCGGACGCTCGAGGAGCTGCTCGCCATCGAGAACGAATACCGGCAGAAACTGTCGGAACTCAACTCGTACGACGAGCGCCTGGCCGAGCTGGCCCAACAAGTGGAGGCGCAAGTCCGGCAAGTGAGGACGCAAGCCGCCGAGCTGACCCACACACGCGTCCAAGCCGCCCGCGAGGTCGAACGCCAGCTCACCACCCGATTGGTACCGCTGGGCATCCCCAACGTACGTTTCCAGGTAGAGATGGGCACCCGCAAGGAACCCGGGCCGCAGGGCGAGGACACGGTGAGCTTCCTCTTCTCGGCCAACAAGAACGGAGCGCTGCAAGACGTGGCGTCGGTGGCCTCGGGAGGCGAGATTGCCCGTGTCATGCTCGCCGTCAAGGCCATGATAGCCGGAGCCGTGAAGCTGCCCACCATCATCTTCGACGAGATAGACACCGGCGTGTCGGGCGAGATAGCCGACCGCATGGCCGACATGATGCAGGAGATGGGCGACCACGACCGGCAGGTCATCAGCATCACCCACCTCCCGCAGATCGCCGCCCGCGGACGCGTACACTACAAGGTGTACAAGCGCGACAACGACACCCAGACCAACAGCCACATCCGACGCCTCACCGACGAGGAACGCGTGGAAGAGATCGCCCAGATGCTAAGCGGGGCAAAGCTCACCGAAGCTGCTATCAGCAACGCACGGGAATTGCTTAACAGAGATATTGACAACCAGAAAGAATGACAGATAAAAGCGAAATGATATTCGGCGTACGAGCCGTGATAGAGGCCGTGCAGGCCGGGAAGGAGATCGACAAGATCCTCGTGAAAAGGGAGATACAAAGCGAGCTGTCCAAAGAGCTGTTCGCCGCTCTCAAAGGCACACTCATCCCCGTGCAACGGGTGCCGCAGGAGAAACTCAACCGCCTCACGCGGAAGAACCACCAAGGAGTGATCGCCTTCATCTCCGCCGTGACCTACCAGAAGACGGAGGACCTCGTGCCCTTCCTCTTCGAGCAAGGAAAGAACCCGTTCTTCGTCATGCTCGACGGCGTGACGGACGTCCGCAACTTCGGCGCCATAGCCCGTACCTGCGAGTGCGCCGGCGTGGACGCCGTGATCATACCCGCCCGGGGAAGCGTGTCGGTGAACGCCGACGCCGTGAAGACCTCGGCCGGAGCGCTGCACACCCTGCCCGTCTGCCGCGAGCAGAACCTGCGCTCCACCCTACGATTCCTCAAGGAAAGCGGCTTCCGCGTGGTGGCCGCCACGGAGAAGGGCGACGACGACTACACCAGGGGCGACTACACCGGGCCGCTCTGCCTCGTCATGGGGGCGGAGGACAAGGGCGTGGACTACGACAACCTGGCGCTGGCCGACGAGTGGGTGAAGATACCGATACGGGGTACCATCGAGTCGCTCAACGTCTCCGTGGCCGCTGGCATCCTGATATACGAAGCTGTGAAACAAAGAAACGAATGATATGAAGAAGATTTTATGCCTCTCGGCGACGCTCCTCTGCCTGGCGCAAGCTGTCGTCGCCCAAACACCCAAGTGGGTGGAAAACGCCAAGCGGGCCGTGTTCTCGGTAGTGACGTACGATAGCGACAACAAGATGCTCAACACCGGCAACGGCTTCTTCGTCTCCGACAACGGGCTGGCCCTGTCCGACTACAACCTCTTCAAGGGAGCGAGTCGGGCCGTCATCATCACGCCCGAAGGGAAGGAGATGCCCGTGGACCAAATCCTGGGAGCCGACGATATGTACGACGTCATCAAGTTCCGCGTAGCCATCACCGAGAAGAAGGTACCTGCACTCGTCGTCGCCAAGACACCACCCGCCGCGGGAAGTGACGCGTGGATGCTCCCCTACTCCACCCAGAAGAGCATCGCCTGCGTGTCGGGCAAGGTGAAGGAGGTCTCGAAAGTGGCGGGAGAATACCATTACTATACGCTCAACATGCGGATGAAGGACAAGATGGTGAGCTGCCCCGTGATGAACGCCAACGGACAGGTGTTCGGCCTGGCGCAGAAATCGTCGGGCGCCGACACGGTGAGCACCTGCTACGCCTCGGGAGCCAGCTTCGCCATGGCGCAGAAGATCAGTGCCCTCTCGCTTAGCGACAACACCCTCCGCAACATCGGCATCCGGAAAGCACTGCCCGACGACGAGGAGCAAGCCACGGTCTACCTTTTCATGGCCGCCTCGCAGGTGTCGCCCGAGCTGTACGAGACGCTCATGGACGACTTCGTACACAAATTCCCGACCAACGCCGACGGCTACATCCGCCGAGCCACTTACTACGCCTCGAAAGAGGATGGCACGGGACTTGACAAAGCCTCGGCCGACCTCGACCAGGCGCTGAAAGTGGCCAAGAAGAAAGACGACGTGTACTACAGCATAGCCAAGATCGTCTACGCCCACCAACTCGCTAAGCCCGACGCCACCTACAAGGACTGGACGTTCGACAAAGCCCTGGAATATGTCCGCCAAGCCGCCGCCATCGACCCGCTGCCCGTCTATACGCAGCTGGAGGGCGACATCCTCTTCGCCAAGCAGGACTATGCCGGCGCACTCGCGGCCTACGAGAAGGTGAACAGCAGCCCGCTGGCCTCGGCCGCCAGCTTCTTCAGCGCCGCCAAGGCCAAGGAGCTGCTCAAGGCCGACCCCAAAGAGATCGTCGCCCTCATGGACAGCTGCGTGGCACGATGCCCCCAACCCATCAACGAGACCTTCGCACCCTACCTGCTCGAACGCGCGCAAGCCTACATGAACAACGACCAGCCACGCAACGCCCTGCTCGACTACGACGCCTATCACAAGGCGGTAAACGGACAGGTGAACGACCTCTTCTACTACTACCGCGAACAGGCAGCCCTACAGTCGAGGCAGTTCCAACGTGCCTTGGACGACATCGCCCAAGCCATCCGCATCAACCCCGACGACCATACTTACAAGGCCGAACAAGCGGCACTCAACCTGCGGGTAGGACGCTACGAAGAAGCCATCGCCCAGCTCGATAGCCTCATCAAGACGGCTCCCCAATACTCGGAAGCCTACCGACTGCTCGGACTCTGCTACGTGCAACAGAAGCAGATGGACAAAGCCTGCGCCAACTTCCAGAAAGCCAAGGAGCTGAACGATCCCAACGTGGATAGCCTGATAGCCAAGTATTGCAAATGAAAGGGGAGACGAGGAGAGAACAGTTGACGAGAAGACCTGTCGACGAGGAGACCCATTGACGGGAAGACGAATTGACGGGAAGAACGACAATCACTTTAAAACGATAAGAAGCAATGAAGAAAGTAATCAGCAGCGCGAAAGCGCCGGGAGCCATCGGCCCCTATAGCCAGGCGACGGAAGCCGGCGGAATGGTGTTCGTGTCGGGCCAACTGCCCATCGACGCCGCCACGGGCCAGATGCCCGAGGGTGTGGAAGAACAAACACGCCAATCATTGGCCAACATGAAGCATATCCTCGAGGAAGCGGGCCTCACGATGGGCCACATCGTGAAGACCACCGTCTTCCTCCAGGACATGTCGCTGTTCGCCGGGATGAATGGCGTGTATGCCACCTACTTCGACGGCGCTTTCCCCGCCCGCTCGGCGGTAGCCGTCAAGGCGTTACCCAAGGGTGCGCTGGTGGAGATCGAGTGCATCGCGGTTCGCTAACAAATCGGCCACCACAAACGTACTGCCTCCCACGAAGATCATGTTGTCTTCGTCCGGGGGGCAGTCTTTCAATGCCGCTTGTACGGCTTCTATCACGGTGGGATAGGCGGTGCCTTTCAGACGCGACGAATCTGCCAGGAGCCGCAGGCGCTCAGCGGGCATGGCGCGCTTCACGTTGGCCTGGGTGAAATAATAGTGGACGTTCCGGTTCCGCTTGCCGAATTTATTCTTCGGCAACAGCTCGAGCATGCCACGCACGTCTTTATCGTCGACCACTCCAAGAACGATGTGAAGCTCAGTATTGCTATCTTCGGTGTACTGATCAAAGAGTGCTTTATGCCATCTCATTCCGTCCACATTATGTCCCGTATCACAAACCAATAAAGGGCGCGTAGCCAGGATTTGGTAACGTCCCATAAACCCCGTCAGTTCAGTGACGTTGGCCAGTCCGATCAAGACATCCCGCCGACTAATTCCATAGCCCAATGACCGCAGCTCACGGATTGCCGTAAGTATCGTGAGTATGTTTTCCGCTTGATAGTATCCCTGCAACTCAAAAAAGAAGAGCTGGGTGGCAACGTAATCGATACCTAACCAGACGGTATCATTCGTTTTCATCAGCTTCTCGCAGACAGCTTCTATATCATCGACCGACAAATCCAGATAAGGAAACAGCTCTTCTATCCAGGACAAGTCTCTCAAATCAATCACATGCTCATTGTTGCGATTATAATCAACGAAATCATACTTATCTTGGGTAAGCACTTGGTCTTCCTCCACTTCTTTCCTCAATTTCTCTTTAATGCTTGGCAGTGATTCTATCCAGAATTCACCATAGATCACCGCTCTCTTGAACCGCTCCGCGAACACGATCGGCGCCTCCATCTCCTTGGCCTTCTCTTCGAATACTCGTCGTACTTCCCCCTCGGCGCGGCCTATCACCACGGGCGTGCCCCGTTTGATGATTCCCGCCTTCTCGCGGGCTATCTTCTCCAGCGTGTGGCCCAGATACTGCGTATGGTCCATGCCGATGTTAGTGATGACGCAAAGGTCGGGACTGATGATGTTGGTGCAGTCCAATCGTCCGCCCATGCCCACCTCTACCACGGCCACGTCGATTTGCTGGTCGGCGAAGTAACGGAACGCCATGGCGGTGGTCAACTCGAAGAACGAGGGACGCAACGGCTCGAAGAAGGCGCGGTTGCGCTCCACGAAATCCACCACGTACTGCTCGGGCACCATCTCGCCCCCTACGCGGATGCGCTCACGAAAATCCAGCAGGTGCGGCGAAGTGTACAGCCCCACCTTATAGCCCGCCACTTGCAGCACGGCGGCGATACTGTGCGCGCACGAACCCTTGCCGTTGGTGCCGCCCACGTGAATGGTTTTGAACTGCCGGTGCGGATGCCCGAAGTGCTCGTCGAGCTTCTCGGTTGTCGCCAACCCCGGCTTGTAAGCCTCTCCCCCTATCTGCTGGAACATGGGTGCGCTCTCGAACAGATAGGCGATTGTTTCTTGATAATTCATTTTTTATAATATTTAACGTTAGCCCATTGCTTTTACTACAACGGATTATCTATCTTTACCATCGTTAAGGATGCCCCAAGCGGGGAAGCTCCGACGAATGAACGTGCAAATATCAACATTTTAATTCTAAAATCATCATGGGAATCAAGAAAAACTTTGTATTGGATACCAATGTTATCCTTCACGACTACAGTTGCCTGAAAAATTTCCAGGAGAACGACATCTACCTCCCACTCACCGTACTCGAGGAGCTGGACAAGTTCAAGAAAGGAAATGAGCAGATCAACTACAACGCCCGCGAATTCGTCCGCGAGCTCGACGACCTGACCAGCGACGAGCTATTCTCGCGCGGCGTGGAGCTGGGCGACGGGCTGGGCCGCCTCTTCGTGGTGACGGGCGGCATCGACGCCCCCAAGGTTTGGGAGTCGTTTCCCGCCAAGAAACCCGACCACTACATCCTCGCCGCCACCGAATATGTCGCGGCTAAACATCCCAGGATGAAGTCCATACTCGTCACCAAGGACGTGAACCTGCGCATGAAGGCGCGCTCCATCGGTCTCAACTGCGAGGACTACATCACCGACAAGGTGGTCAACGTCGACGTCTTCGAGAAGCGCAACGAGGTGTTCGAGAACATCGACCCCGCCCTCATCGACCGCATCTACTCCTCCCGCGAGGGCATCGATATCGGTGAGTTCGACTTCCGCGAGCTGGTGCATCCCAACGAATGCTTCGTGCTCAAGAGCGAGCGCAACAGCGTGCTGGCCCGCTACAATCCCTTCAGCCGCACCATCGGGCGAGTGATGAAAGGCAAGAACTACGGCATCGAGCCGCGCAACGCCGAGCAGGCTTTCGCCTTCGAGATCCTGAACGACCCCGACATCAAGCTCGTGGCGCTCACCGGAAAGGCGGGAACCGGCAAGACGCTCCTCGCCCTGGCCGCCGCCCTGAGCAACCTGAACGACTACAAACAAATCCTCCTGGCGCGACCCATCGTCGCCCTGTCCAACAAGGACATCGGCTTCCTGCCCGGCGACGCGCAAGAGAAGGTGGCCCCCTACATGCAGCCGCTGTTCGACAACCTCAACGTCATCAAGCGACAGTTTTCGCCCACCTCCACCGAGGCCAAGCGCATCGCGGAGATGCAGAAAAGCGAGCAATTGGTCATCGAGGCGCTCGCCTTCATCCGCGGACGGAGCCTGAGCGAGATGTACTGCATCGTGGACGAGGCGCAAAACCTGACGCCCAACGAGATCAAGACCATCATCACCCGGGCGGGCGAAGGCACGAAGATGATCTTCACCGGCGACATCCAGCAGATCGACCAACCCTACCTCGACCACCAGTCCAACGGCCTCGTCTACATGATCGACCGCATGAAGGACCAGAACCTCTTCGCCCACATCAACCTCGTGAAAGGCGAGCGAAGCGAGCTGAGCGAGCTGGCGAGCAACTTGCTCTGAGCGCAGAAACGTATTGTGGATACGAGGCTGCATCACTCGAACCAAAGGATGCCCAAAAACCTTCAGTCAGCGATGCGGCCTCGTTCTCTTCTTCTTTTTTGGGATTGGTCCTTCTTCCAATGCCCTCTGCTCTTCCGTACTTCTCATCTTGCAAATAGAGCCGACCAGGCGGTAGACCGACGTAACCGATTCCTCATAGGGAGTTCCCTGTTCTTTTTTGTCTCGGGCAATCTTCAGGGCCCTGTCGTAAGCCTCTTGCTGACGAACCAGCCCCGTGGCAGGATTCGTACTGGACCGTTACTCCAGGTATCCTGAAGCGCCTAAAGTAGCAATGAAGATACGCGCCGAACGGGAACAGGAGTTCAAAGAGAGCATGCTGGGTTATCGCCTGCGGAAAGACCACAGTGCCAACTTCTTGGATTACTTCCAAGCCTATATCGACAGCTACACGAAGAAAGACCTCCGCATGATGCAGATAGCCCTTAGTCGTTTCAAGGACTTCCTCAAAGAGAAGTACCGCTATACGAGCAAAGCATTCGTGGCGAGCATATCACCAAAGAGATGATGACGGAGTTTGTTGACTACCTGCAAAGCCGTAGTGTAGGGGAAGGTGCAAAGAGCATTTTCCAGAGGTTCAAAAAGGTTATCCACCAAGCAGTAGAGAACGACATCTTGCTCAAGAATCCATGTGGAATGCAAAGTTGACGACCATATACTACGCAAAGATGTGCTCTCCATCGAAGAGATTCAACTCCTGATAAGCTGCCACTACGAGAATGAGAACCCGCACGTGAGACGTGCTTTTATCTTCTGCCTCTACTGCGGGCTACGCTTCTGCGATGTGAAAGAGTTGACCTTTCACAATGTCGATTACTCCAACCAACTGTTGAAGTTTGAACAGAACAAAACGAAAGGGCACTCGGCGAATAGCGGTGTGGTCATTCCGTTGAACGAGGGACTGCTCTCACTTATCGGTAATCCGCCAGCCGACGGAGATTTGGATGCACTTATCTTTCCGTTGCCTTCCTACGAAAGCTGCTGCAAGTCCGTAAAGCGCTGGGTAAAGCGTGCCGGCATCAATAAGCACATCAGTTGGCATTGTGCTCGGCACTCTTTTGCGGTGAACATACTGAATAATGGTGCCAACATCAAGACGGTAGCCAGCTTGTTGGGGCATAGCGGGCTGAAACATACGGAGAAGTACACCCGTGCAGTGAATAAGTTGAAGGAGAATGCGATAAACAGTTTGCCGGAGTTGAAGTGGTGAGGGATGAATTCGGCGGTCGGCGACCGCCGAATTTGAGCAGGTATTGAATTCGGCACACGCCGTGTGCCGAATTTGCAGAAATAGAAAAGAAAGCATTATCTTAACCCCTAAAACTTAGTTGTGTTTGGGCATATAACTCCATTCCGGGAATATCATCATATCGAGAGCTAAGCTTGTTCCGTAGTCCAAAAAGTCTTTTTTCTGCCGTATCTACCAATTGCGAGAAAGTTGACACATAAACTTTAGCAGCATCGGTATCACCAACTTTGGAAATACGTTGAACATTATCCGCTATGTCATGTCCGACAACGAAGGCGTTTATTGCTGCCGCTGGAAACGAAGCCAACAAATCTTCTGCATATCCCTGCGCTTGGTTGCGTTCATCTCGTGTTATCTTATAGCCACCTCTTTTAAGCTCAATAACCAAAATCTTAGGTATTGTGGATAACAGTTCAAATTCCTGCGTGCCTGTTACAGACATTGTCGCATTGGATAGGCTAACAATATCTGGTCGTTTTTTGTAATTTATTCCATCAATCTTAACTATTTTATCTTTTAGTATTTTACCAATAACAGTCTGAAGTTGTCTGTTAGAGGTGTATTCAGCAGAATCATATTCTGGTCCAAAGAGCCATCTGGAATCAGTAATGAGTGGGTGTAGAATATGTAACTCATCTATTGTGGAATCGTCTGACAACTTGCGAATTGCTTCAATAATTTTTAGCCTATTATCAATTTCGTCTAAGACGACCAATGCATCCTTAACTGTCCATTTATCCAGCAATCTGTTCAAGTCATCTATATCTGCATTATCTATCAGTGACAATTTTGCCAATAATTCTCTGCCACTTTTACTCTTTTCCAAATTGATTAATGCTTCTACGGCAACTGATACAGATTCTTGGTTCGCAGTTGGGGAAGATATTGTAATATTATCAATAACCTCATCTATCTCATATAACATTAGAGGTGAAGCATCTTTGAGTTTCTCCTTAAATTCTTGGCGAATGTTGGCTTTTGTTTCAGCTGCGGAATTTTGGGCTATCTCGGCGAATTTCGAGTTAACATATTTGCTTACTACGCCATAGACTTTCTGCATAGTATCAGTCCTTTTAAATGCGCTCCAATCTTCCTCTACTTCTTCACTTAAATCATTAGTGGATATTACGACAGTATATCGTCTGGCAATCTTTGTTCGCCCATCCAATATAGCTTCTTGTCCCAGAATCCATGAAGGTTCGCCAACAAGTCGTCCTCCTTGCCAAAAAGCAATACCTTGATAAATAGATTTTCTCGTAACCCGTAGTGAGTCAAAGAATTTTGCGCTCATTGAAATTGTTGTTCCTTCTACGTTGAGTGTTTTTTCGTCCATAAAACCATCCAATTTCTCTAAAGGAAGAGATGTCCGATTTATTTCAATGCAAAACTGGGGGTCATGTAGAAATTTTGAGGCGATAATATTACGAATGCGTTCGATGTTTGGTAAATTTTGTTCAACCACAACTTCTAATCTTGTCCCATGTTCGGAAGTCTTCACATCTTTCTCCTGTTGATTGATGACAGCAATTGGCTCACGCTCTTGCTCAGTGGAGACAGTTAATGTTAACTGCTTCCCTTCATTGGTTGTCACAACGAAGTATTCTTTACTATTGAAGCACAATAAGCCATGCCTTCCAATACCATTATGTCCATAAGCAAAGCGAGTGCTTTGTATTCCTGGAGGAAAAGTGACTTTATTCCCTTGGTGCTTTATCCTATTATATCTCAGCTTCATCCATCTGTTTTTGAAATCATCTAAAGACATGCCTGTTCCGTTATCCTCTATTGTTAATCTATCTCCAATTTTTTCCGGAATGAAGATTTTTACTGAAGTTGCTCCTGCATCCCATGCATTGGCAACCAACTCCATCAATGCAATATCTGGCTGTTGTACTATTCCACCTAAGGAACGCACCATATAATCATCCTCAAAGAGGGATCCAATAAATCCATTATCTTTCATATTGTGTCGTTCTATTTTAACCAGTTCAATGCTTCATTCGTTACTCCTTCATACCAAGCTTTTTCATCAGTGCTTGCATTAGCCAATTCATTAGAACGTTCAAAGAAACCCTTGACATGTTTCGGCTCTGGGATATAGGATGCTTTATAGGAGTCTTCCACCATCTTGCGGAAGACCCTGAGCGAAAGAGGAACAATTGTAGAAGTCCCTCCGTAATAACTGATATTCGTTTTGTGTAGCATAAAGAAGTGAGCTATACAGGCTTCGTTGATTTCCGGCGCAACAAACAAGCAATAAGATGGCTTGCCTATCTCTTTCTTCAACTTGGCAAGATGCCGAGCAACGGGTTCGCCTTCCGTTTCATATTGGCGTTGTCCCATCTGCATAGTAACTTCAACTGTCAAACCAAAATCTCCGTAATCGCAAACTATATCTGCCATGTTGCCTTGCGCTGTGGACATTGGATTACCATAGTCGTCATATTTCAGATTAGCTTTGATGTTTCCGCCATCAAGCATAGTCATTGCGCGCCACGTATTCCATTCCAGCATCAACGGAATGTCGTATAGAGATTTGTCCGCTATCTGCGAGAAAACAGTATCAATCTCATTATATAGACGGTAATCTTTGATAGCTGTGACTTGTTCGGCGATAAGATTCCCTTGTCGTTTCATAACTTCGTCGTAAAGCATGTTTTTCAGTTCTACTACCGAATGCTCATCTTTTATGAGTATATGAGGAAACTCTGTCTGCAATTTCTTCACGAGCAAATCCCTGTTATCGGTTAGCAATACCGGCAATTGAGGGTTGGATAGATAAGCGGCATATCGCTTCTCATCATCAATATAGTGTGGTTTCCTATCTGTATGCTCCAAAAAATAATCCACTTCTTCGATTTTATCAGGAATAATAGAAATCGACTTTCCCACATGCGATATATTCACCATGC